>CAZSVU010000168.1:0-17928 GCA_964610275.1 uncultured Polyangiaceae bacterium
CTGGACGGTGCACGTGCAGGTGGTGCCACCGTAGTCACACGATGTCATGATCAGCTGGAAATCACAGCTGTCGCCCGTGTCGGGCTCGCTGTCCGGGCAGGCATCCGTCGACGTTGCTCCTGCCTGGCCAGTATCCTCCTGCTCGCACTGCCAGCCGAAGTCGGTGCAGGTACACACCCACGTACCGAACCCGGTGTCATACGTGCACTCGAGACCGACATCGGAGCAGTCCTGGGGAGCGCCAAAACCAATGTCCTGCAGGGTGGCCGGGCATCCCTCGTCGGAGGTGGAGCCACCCGTGCCGCCACCGCTCGTGGTCGAGGAGTTGCCGCCGGTCGAGGAACTGTCTCCTCCGCCACTGCCCTGGTAGGTGTCGCCGCCACCCATGCTGGTCAGGTTGATGTCCGAATCATCGTCATCGTCACTGCTAGAGCCGCCATCGCTGCAACCGAACCCCGCCACGGTCAATGCCAACGCCAGCGTGCCCAATCTCGTTGCCCAAGTTCTCATAGCCCTGTCTCCTTCAAGAAGCTGTGGTCGCGGCTCGAGTCGGTGTCCTGTCGCACGATTCTCGGCTCTGCTGCCCGGTGCTCCGTCCCGTCTGTCCGTTCGATGCTACCCCATCCAACTTTGATGGCTCATGCCGTGAAACTGGAGCCTTCCTGTATGGCTCCAATTGGCGAGGTTACACTTGCCTACTTCCCCCTCCATTTGTCTCCGCAGGGCGCAGTAGCAGGCATCAATGTGTTTCACCGCGGCCCCGCCGCGTCGATTCGAGCCACACCACCCGAAGCGACCCAATTTCGACGTGGCGCGATCCACCCCGGGCGGAATACAGCGTTGCCCTCACGACCAAGCGAATGGGCACGCCGCCGGAATGAGCGCAGCACGGATCGGCATGCCTTGTCGCGATGGTGAGCCGGTCGCTGTATTTCCCGTCTCACCTCGCCCGCGACGTTGCGCATGAGCCCCTGGCGCTCAACTTTCTGCGCGGCGAGTCAGCCGGGTCGCTGCGGCGCTCACTGTCGAAGCTCGGAGTAGGGTCCCCCTTCACTGCGCGCCATCCGCTCTTCATCGACCAACATGGTGAAGACGATCGCAGCCCCGATGACGGGCAAGAACCAAACCAGCCTCGACTGCGCGACTTTCTGCACCTTCTCGAACAGGCGGCAGCGCCATATCCGGTAGGTCACGTAGATCTGAAAGCCAATCGCGAAGAGAACGACTGCAACGCCGAGAAAGCCGCCTAGAGCCATATGCGGAAGAGTCTAAGTCGCGCCCAGCACCTGGCAAGGACCTCAGGGGTGATTCCGATGAGCGGCCCGGAGGTCGCCGGCGCCACGCTTCATCCATCGCCCGAAGCCCTTCGGATGCAGCGAAATCACTGCGTTTGGGCAGTATCCGGCCAGGTTCTCCCAGCAATCTGGCCAGTTCCCGCCTGGCACGCCTCAATCGGCAGCGGTAGCCTCAAGGTGCCGTCCTGAGGACGGCGAGGAGGAGACGGTGCGGGGATTCTTGAACTTGCTTGGGGCGACGCTCGTCAGCGTCATGGCCACGGCGGCCTGCGGCGGGGGTGGGGGAAGCAGCACGGGCTGCGTGCTCGGCGCAGAAGACTGCGGTTGTCGGGATGGCAGCGCGTGCAACGACGGCCTCGTCTGCGAGAGTGATGTGTGCGTGTCCGGGGACACTACCGCAGCCGGGGGCACCGGGACCGACAACGGCGGGGCAGCGGGAAACGATCCCGGCGCCGTAGGTACGGGCGGAGATCCCGCTCTTGGCAACTCGGGCGGCAATCCGGGTGCGGGCGGCAGCGAAGCACCCGGCGCCGGTGGCAGCGACGTGGGAGTCGGGGGCGGAGCGGTGATCATCGGATCCGGAGGCAGCCCCGCAGCCGGCGGCAGCCCACCCGTGGGCGTGGGTGGCGGGGCGCCAAGCTCTGGCGGAGCGGTCGGGACCGGGGGCGCAGTTGGAACGGGCGGGGCAGAGATCGTGATCCCTCCGGTCGATCCTCAGCCCAACGCGGTCGCGGCGAAGATCGACCTGCTCTTCGTCATCGACAACTCCATCTCGATGGCAGACAAGCAAGCGCTGCTGCAGCGCGCGGTCCCGCAGTTGCTCCATCGATTGATCGACCCGCCGTGCGTCGACTCGTCCACCGGAGCGGTCATCTCCTCCAGCAGCGCCGCCGGTTGTGCTGCCGGCGCCGAACCCGAGTTCGCTAGTGTGCAGGACATCCACGTGGGCGTCACGACCTCCAGCCTCGGCGGCCACGGCGGAACGCTCTGCAGCCCCGAGCATGGCGCGCAGTACTGGAACGAGACCCAGAACGATCGTGGACGCCTCCTCTACCGGAACGGAGCCGGAGGCACGGTCAGCACCTGGAACGACGCGGGCTTCCTGGCGTGGGATCCCGGTGCCGCTGCTCACGACCCACCCGGCGAGAGCGACAGCGCGGTGCTCTACGCGAGCTTCCGGGATCTGGTTGCAGGCGCAGGCGAGCAGGGTTGCGGGTACGAGGCCACGCTGGAAGCGTGGTACCGCTTCCTGATTGACCCCGACCCGCCGCTGGATGTGGTCTACGATGAGGATACCCGCCAGTCGGTGGGCGTGGGCACCGACGACGTGCTGCTGCAGCAGCGGGCGCTGTTCCTCAGGCCCGATTCCCTGGTGGCCATCGTCATGCTGACCGACGAAAACGACTGCTCCGTCAGGGATACCTCGATCGGCTATCTCGTCGGCAATACCGACGAAGGGGCGATGCCTCGAAGCACTTCGGCCTGCGACACCGATCCCAACGACCCCTGCTGCTTGAGCTGCATTCAGGCAAACTACCCGGCTGAATGTACGGCTCCGCAGGAGGACCCCAAGTGCCAGGCGGGGCTCTTCCACGGCGACGTGGATTCGGGGGGAGATCGCCTGAACCTGCGTTGTTTCGATCAGAAGCGCCGCTTTGGGCTCGACTTCCTCTATTCCACGTCTCGCTACGTCACTGGCCTCAGCGGCAGGACGGTCACGACTCGCGACGGCACCACGGTCACGAATCCACTGTATGCTGCGTCTGCGATCTACCCGAACCAGACCCCACGCAGCGACACTTCCCGTATCTTCCTCATGGGGATCGTGGGCGTTCCCTGGCAGGACGTCGCCACCGAAGCGTCCCTGTCCGACCCGGTCGCGCTGGAGTACTTGAGCGCGAGCGAAATTGCCGCTCAGGGGCTGTGGGATCACATGGTGGGCGATCCCGACGCCAGTCCGCCGGTTCCTCCGACAGATCCGTTCATGCTCGAGTCGGTAGAACCGCGCACGGGGACCAATCCACGCACCGGAATCCCGACGGATCCCCCGTCGGCCACCCTCGGCGGCAACGCCATCAATGGGCATGAGTACACCATCGGGAGTCAAGGCGATCTCCAGTATGCGTGCATCTTCCCTCTGGACGCGCCACGAGATTGCGCCAACGTCGAGCCAGGCGTGGGCTGTGACTGCAAGGTCGCGGTCGAGAACGTCAACCGCCCACTCTGCGATGGCACCATCCAGCAGTACGCCAAAGCCTACCCTGGCGGACGGGTTCTCCAGGTCCTCCGAGGCTACGGCGAGAACGCCGTGGTCGCATCGATCTGCCCCAAGAACCCGACGTGTACGGATCCGGCGGACGTCAACTGCGGGTACAACCCGGCCCTGACCGCCCTGCTCGACCGGATGAAGCCAGCGCTACAGGATCCGTAGGGCTCTGCGCACCAGACTCACCGGTTTTTCCCAGGTGGGGGATGCGGTAGGAGTCGATGGCACTCCATGACCGACTTCAGCCCCACCCGATATGACACCATGCCCTACCGCCGCTGCGGCAAGAGCGGGCTCAAGCTGCCCGCGCTCTCGCTCGGTGGGTGGCACAACTTCACCGAGGAAGCACCGGTGCGGTCGTTTCTGCGCGCCGGGTTCGACCTCGGGGTCACACACTTCGACTTTGCCAACAACTACGGGCCACCTCCCGGACGAGCCGAGGAAATGGCCGGTCGGGTGCTCACCACTGACTTTCGCGCCCACCGGGACGAGCTGATCATCTCCACGAAGGCCGGGTACGACATGTGGCCGGGCCCCTACGGTGAGTGGGGCTCCCGCAAGTACCTATTGGCGAGTCTGGATCAGTCGTTATCCCGGCTCGGGCTGGAGTACGTCGACATCTTCTACTCGCATCGACCGGATCCGGACACGCCCATCGAAGAAACGATGGGCGCGCTGGACAGCGCGGTCCGCCAGGGCAAGGCCCTCTACGCCGGCATCAGCAACTACTCCGGCGCACAGACGGACGCCGCGGCCAGCGTGCTCAAGGAACTGGGCACGCCGCTCCTCATCCACCAGCCGAGCTACAGCATGCTCCGTCGCGAGGTCGAGACGGATCTCGTCCCCGCGCTGGAGAAGTGGGGGGTCGGAGCGATCGCCTTCTCTCCCTTGGCCCAGGGGCTACTCACCGATCGGTACCTCGAAGGAGTGCCGCCAGACTCACGTGCCGGCGGGCCGAGTGTGTTCTTGAGCCGAGACGACGTCACGCCCGAGCACTTGACCCGGCTCAGGGCTCTGCGGGAAGTGGCCGCGGAGCGAGATCAATCGCTCGCGCAATTGGCGGTAAGCTGGGTGCTCCGCCTGCCCGCCATCACCTCGGTGCTCTGTGGGATCAGTCGCCTCGGCCAACTCGAGCAGAACGTGGCGGCCGTACGCGCCCCCGCGCTTTCGGAGTCGCAGCTCGAGCGCATCGAAGCTGCTCTCGCCTGATCGGTCCGCGATTTTTCAGCCCCCACCTCGGCAACCAGGCGAGGTCAGCGTGGTGCCGCCGCGTTCCTGCCACTCCACCGGCGCAAAGGCGTCTATCCGGTGCGGACGAAGTCGATGCGTACGCCGTTGGCATGGCACCGGGCCGCCCAGCCCACATGGGGACCCCGTTCGAGGTGTCAATGGCAGCGCGGATTGCGACCCATTCCACCTAGGAACGTGAGCCAACCTGCCGGGGCGCTTCACCTGGTACGCCGGATTTCCCCACACGATGGTGGCCATGGGATGTCCAACGAACCGTGTCTACGCCGGGGCGAACACCGCGCTCTGAAGTGCGCTGAAAAAATTCCGCTTCGTCGACACGGGCCGGCAGAAATTCCGTGTCTCAGCTTACTAAAGCGCTTAAGCTAAGGAAGACACAGGGCGCGCAGTCCCCGAAGCAGGGCATGGGGCAACGAGCGACGACGCAGAGGATATCCGGCGCTCCCATAGACCGACTGGTGAAGCACAACGAGGAATCGAGGCGGCCTGGCGGGCCGTCACGACAGCCCAGGGAGATGAAGCAGATGACTTGGGGCATTCGACACCTGGTAGGCTTGACGACTCTCGTGGCGCTCGCCGGCGGCTGCAGCGCTGATCCGGCGTCCGGCGGCAGCAGCAGCACGGGAGGCACTGGCGGAATGGGAGCACCTGCAACCGGCGGATCTGGAGACATCTCGCCGGCGGGCTACACCTGCCAAGCGGACCAGGCTTTGTGTGGGGACGCGTGCGTGGTGCTGGCAACCAACCCCGCCCACTGCGGTAGCTGCAACAACGCCTGCCCGGCGGGGACGACCTGCACCAATGGCGTCTGCGACTGCCAAGCCGGGCTCACCAGCTGCAGCGGTCAGTGCGTCGACATCACCTCGGATTCGGCCAACTGCGGCGGCTGCGGGGTTGCTTGCGGGGTCGGCGAGGTCTGCTCCCTGGGTGTTTGCTCGGGATCCTGCGCTGCCAATTTGACCCAGTGCGGGAGCAGCTGCGTCGACGTCACCAGCAATCCCCTTCACTGCGGCACGTGCGACGCCGCCTGCGCCGCCGGGCGGCTCTGCAGCAGTGGCGCGTGCGTGTGTCTCTCCGGCACCGACTGCAACGGACAATGTGTCGACACGCTCAGCGATCCAGCCAATTGCGGAACCTGCGGCAACGTGTGCACGGGCGGCTCCATGTGCTCTGGCGGTACGTGTGTCGGGGGCGGGCTCGGCGGAGCGGCTGCCGGACTCGGCGGAGCGACCGGCGTGGGTGGCGGAGCGACCGGCGTGGGTGGCGGAGCGACCGGCGTGGGTGGCGGAGCGACCGGCGTGGGCGGCGGCGCCACCGGTGTGGGCGGCGGCGCAACTGGTGTGGGCGGCGGCGCTACCGGTGTGGGCGGCGGCGCTACCGGCCTAGGCGGAGACACCGGCCTGGGAGGAGCCTCGACCGGCGGTGACACGGGGACCGGCGGTGCCGCCGGGGCCACCAGCACCGAGCCACCGGACGGACTGACCGGGGTGTGGGTGACCGTCGACGACGCTGGCACCCAGGCGTGCGTGCCCCTGTGCAGCGCAGGCGTCGAGCCCGGCGATCCTGACTTCCCGGACTGGGGCGGCGAGAATGGGTACTCCTGCGTAATTCCCGGCAGCGTCACCGCTCAGGGCAACTTCGAATGTGTCACCGGCGAGCCGTTCGTCGAGCCCGAAAGCCGCAACAACCTACCGGGCGTGGTCGTCGTGACCGATGACGTCGGCACGCAGGCCTGCGTGCCGATCTGCACCGTAGCCACGAGCTCGAGCGATGGAAGCGACTGGGGCTGGGAGTTTGAGGCCACTTGCATCCTACCGACCACGTGGACGGCTCGCTGCAATCAGGCCTGCACCACCGGGCATCCGCTTCCCGACCCGGAAGCGCGCCCCGGGTCAATCGTCGAGGACGATAGTGGCAGCCGGTGCGTGGCCCACTGCCAATGCGAAAAGAACCCGGACACGGATGAGGCGTACCCGGACTGGAGCTGGGAGCAGAATGCTGAATGCGTGATGGCCGCGGCGGTCGACGGCAACCCGGCTTGCACCACCACCGAGACCCTCACCTACGTCCCGCCGGCACTGACCTGCGCGACGGTGGCCGAGGGCTTCTACACCAATGGCGGTCGTCTGTACGACGCCTGCGGCAACGAGTTCGTCATGCGCGGCGTCAACAATCCCCACATCTGGTTCGATACGGACAATCAGTACTTCGCCTACCAGGGCCTGGACACCATCGCCAGCTACGGGACCAACACCATCCGCGTGGTGTGGGAGACGACGGGCTCGGCCACCCTGCTGGCCCAAGTCCTGTACCGCATCGTCGAGCTCGACATGGTGCCCATGGTCGAGCTGCACGACGCGACCGGCAGCACGAGCGATGCGGCCCTTCAACAGTTGGCGCAGTACTTCACTCAGGCCGATGTGGCCCAGGTGCTCCAGGACTTCCGGGCCTACGCGCTCATCAACATCGCCAACGAGTGGAGTGGCACCAACTTCAGCTCGGCCTATCAGACGGCGATCAGCACGATTCGTGCTGCTGGCCTCACCCACACGCTCGTGATTGACGCCAATCAGTGGGGCCAGAACGCTCAGGCCATCTTCGACAACCACGCGGCGCTCACCGCCGCGGACCAAGAGAGCAACCTGCTCTTCAGCGTCCACATGTACGGCAACTACTCCTCCCCGAGCGAAGTGGATTCGGTGCTGAACCAGGCGCGCAGCTCGAACATCCCCCTCATCATCGGGGAGTTCGGTTGGCAGCTCAGCGGGGCGAGCGTGGCCTGGCAGCAGATCCTCACGAACTGCAACAGCACCAGCAACGGCCCCAGGATCGGCTACATCGCCTGGTCCTGGAGCGGAAATGACGCGGCCGATTCACAACTGGACATGGCCCAGGACTGGGACGGTCCGCTGACGAGCTGGGGCCAAGACGTGATGACCCACCAGTACGGCATCGCGAACACCTCGCAGCCCGCGAGCATCTTCTAACCCGGCGCCCGAGCCCAGCTCGGGCGCTCCTTCCCTCTCTCCGTCCACACCTTCTGCTGCACCACCACCTGCGGCACAGCGCGCTTCCGCGGGTGATCCACCCAGCGACTCAGGGCGGCGAGGGATCGGTGTCGAAGCAGCAGCGAAAGCCGGCGTCGAACAGCTTGTAGGCGGCGTTGACCTTGTAGAACTCGAAGTCACACGTGGCGCCCGCTTCTTCGACCGTAACGTAACCTCCGCCCATGAGCGGATAGACCGCGTGCGGCAGAGTGTCCGGCCCGCCACAGGTGCCGCCCACACACGGGTCGCCATCGCAGCAGTCGCTGTTCTGGGTGCAGCCGGAGACACCACGCGTCCGGCAGCGGGGGGTGGCTGGGGTCCCCAAGTTGCGGCAGATCCCGTTGTCACAGATGCCGTTGCTGTTGCAGACGTCGTCGTAGTTGCAGCACTGGTTGTTGGAACCGGGCGTGCAGGGCTGACCGTGCAAGCGCCGACTGTTGCCGAGACCGCTGCCACACAGCCGCGTAGCGCCCGTCGGCCCGCTGACGGAGCTAGACGTCCCCGAGCAGCATTCCTGCGCGCAGATGCCGGAGTTGTTGGAGGAGCCACCGCACACGGCGCGGTTCTTCTGGCAACGCGTGAACTCCCGAGCATTCCCTGTAGCGTCGTAAAGACCCAGAGCGTTGCTGAAGTACGGCGTCCAGTCTGCCAAGCACGACTCCAGCTCGGCCGATGCGGTCGGCAGGAGCGCGTCCTGATCTCCAGTCGTCGGGCTCCCGTCTGCATCGTGCCCGCCGAGGTTGCAGAAGGGCCCGCCAGAGTAGTCGGCGGGCGGTTGGTCCTGGCAACCGGTGTTCGCCGTGGTGGTGGCCGGGGAGTAGCCGTACAGGCAACTGTTGTTCGTGGTCCCGGTATTCACCCAGCAAGCCGTCTGCCAGTCCTCCAGCGTGCAGATCCGGCCCCCAATGGCCGCACAGCTCTGCTCGATCTCCCACGGGCTCACATTCGTCCAAGGCACCACTTCGGATGCGGAGCAGGCAGTGGTCTGATCCAGCGTCTTGCCCGCTGGTGCAGCATCAAAGAAGCCATTGCCCGAGCCCGCGCTGACGCTCGAGGCATTGGGACGACTGGCCTCGTAGGCGAAGATCCAGGGACCGCTGCTGCCGAGCGCCACCACGGCCGGCTTGACGTAGATCCCGTCGCCCGATCCACTCTGACCGGCGTGCTCGTCCACCACACCATCGCAGTCGTCGTCAATCTCGTTGCAGAGCTCCACGTCGAGCGCCTGACCCAGATCGGGGTCGTCTCGAACGTCGCACTCGATCGGACCCTGCGACCCCACGCAGGCAAAATGCCCGCCACGTCGACACCGTCCGTGTCCGGGCGGCGGGAGATGATCGTCGGAGTTGCAGGGCTGTCCGACCCCGTTGCCGGTCAGATAATCCTGATCTGGGGTTCCGTTGCAGTCGTTGTCGAACCCGTCGCAGTCGTCGGCCACGGCGCAGTAGGACGGCGGGGTCCCCTGACAGTGCACGCCACTGGTGAACGTGCACTGCCACGCTCCGTTCACGCAGGTGATGTCCACCGTGCCCCCCTGAGCCGTGCCGAGACAGCCAGCGTCCAGGGCTGCGCCCGCAACTCCACAAACTTCGGCTGAAGTGGGGACTACCGGTCGGTCCGCAGCCACGGGCTCGGCATTGTCTGCGTAGCAATTGCAGTCGTCGTCGAGAGTGTTGCAGAACTCCTCACCCGTGCCGTTGACCGTGCACGCCGTCTCGCAATCGTCCGCGTTCGTGCCGCCACACTCGATGAATCCGTTCACGCAGCTGGTGCGCACGCACTGGTAGCCACTTCCGGAATCCAGGCACTCCCAGATGGCAAACGGCGATCTTCCGGCAGTGCAGTCGTTGCCGCAGCCGCCGCAATTGCGAATGTCAGAGGGATCGTAGTCGAAGTCCACCTCGCCATCGCAATTGGCATCCACGCCACAGGTGTCCGGGCCCGGAGTTGGCCAACTCGAACCCACACACACGGTCACGCCCCCTTGGCATTGCAGCGTTCCGGCGGTACAGGCCGAGACACCGTCTGCGGGGTCGACCGCTGGCGGGACGTCGCAGGCGCCAGACGCGTCCTGCGGCAGGATCACGCACGCATCGTCATTGGAGATGGTGCTCGGCCGGCAGACGCGCCCGTCGGAGCAATCCGCATCTCCCGTGCACGACGGCACGCACACGTGGCGGCTGTCATCCTGACCGGCCGGGTCCACACCGACGGGAAGGCAGATTTCGTCGCCGGAGCAGGCGCCAGCGTCGTTCGTACAGTCGGTCTCGGCGCCGTTGGATACCGTACCGTCGATCACGGAGTCGCAGTTGTCGTCCTGCCCGTTGCAGTCGTCGTCGGTCCCGGTAGCGCTCGTGGCACACTCGAGCACCCCATCCACGCAGGCGGTGGTGCCATGACGGCAGTTGCCCAGGTCCGACCCGCACCAGGCACCAATGTCCATCGAGGGCAAGACGCACGTCCGGCTCCCGGATGGCCCCAAGCACGCTTCTCCGGGTTCGCATTCTGAACCGTCCGTGCAGCTGGTGCCGCTGGCGCCCGCAGCCGTACCGTCCACCACGCCGTCGCAGTCGTCGTCTTCTCCGTTGCAGGCTTCGGCGAGTTCCCCTGGACGCACCACCTGGACGCCGTCCTCGGAATCGCAAATCGCGTTGCGCAACCCGGTGGTGGGGAAATTCTCGTTGGTGCTCTCCTCCTGGTTGGACTCCACGTCACAGCACTTGACCTGGTTGCTGATGCACTTGCGCACCCCTTCGCGCTCCGCGCACAGCCCCTGGTCGCCGCCCGTGCAAGTGTCCCCAATCGTCGGCTCGCCCACCTCGGGGTCGTCACTCTCCAGATCCGGGTCCGCATTGTCCACCAGGCGGTCACAGTCGTTGTCCACGCCGTCACACACCTCGGGGCCGTCGGGAGTGCACTGATACTCGCAGCCGTCCAGCGGGTCGCCATTGGCGTCCACATACCCGTCGTCACAACCGGTGATCTGGCAGGCCGTGTTGTCCGTATCGCATTCCTCCCCCGTGACAGCCGACGAGACGCACTCGAACGTAGCGTGCACTCCGGTGATGAGACAGGAGCGCAGGCAGGCACCGCAATGTTCCACATCCTCGCAGAGGTTCAAGTCCTCGTCCGCCCTGCCATCGCAGTCGTCGTCGCGACCGCAGCCAGAGGTCGCATCATCCAGCGTCTCTTCGCCGTCGGTGTTGCAGAAGTACTCACACCCGTTGGTCGGGTCGCCGTCCAGGTCGTACTGCCTCGAATCGCAGCCTTCGATCACGCACGTGCCGGGAACGGTACCGTCCAACACGTCCGGAGGATCGCAGCGCACGCTGGTCACCCAGTCGGCGGCCTGGCAGTTGTTGTCACACGTGCCGCAGTATCGGAACGAGGTAAAGTCGAACCCTTCGTCGACCTCGCCATCGCAGTTGTTGTCCCGGCCATCGCAGGCCTCGTCGGGTCCCTCGTACAGGCAGTCTTCTGCGTCGCGCGCGTCGGTGCTCCCGTCGACGAACTGCACGCTACCGGTGCCGCCGTCATCCAGGCCATTGAGCCCACCCGTGCCGTCGCCACCGTCTCGACCGAACGGGTCGTCGTCCCCTTCGCAGTCGCGAAAGCAGTACGCCTCGGTGCTGCAGCCCGAAGTGGCGGCCAGGGCCACCACCACGGCGCCGGACACCAGCAGGACCAGTGCGGTGCGGCTCACCGCGCACCTCCCTGCTCCGCCCCGCTGGCTAGTCTCCGTCGGCGTCTTCTCATCACGGTGAGCGCCAGCAGCCCGAGGCCGAGCCAAACGGCGACGCGCGAGTACGGAGTCGGTGCCGTGCGGCAGGAGCATCCGCCGCCGCCAGTGGGCAGGCCCCACACGCCTTGGTCCGGGTCGGCGTCGGGCCGAGAAGTGCCGGCGCCAGTCCCGCTACCGGCCACGCCGCCGCCCGATACGCTGCCGCCCGAGCCGGTAGCCGTGGCACCAGCCCCGCCACCAGTACCCTGTGTCCCTCCGGTACCCTGTTCCACGATGGCGCACTCGCCGTCGACACACACTTGCTCGCCGGGACAATGCACGCCGGCACACGGGTGGTCGCCGCAGTTGCCCGTGAGAGGATCGCAGTAGCTCCCATCAGAGCAGAGCGGCTCCTCGCACTGGCTGTCGCCACAGCTGAAGGTGCCGCTACCATCGTCGAGGCAGTACTGCCCGGCCGGACACGCTTCTCCACAGGGGTTGTCCACACACACGCCGCCGACGCACATTTCGGTGTCCCCGCAGGTCATCTCAACGCAGGAGTCCTCACACCGAGCGTCGGCAAATGAGGCGGTGGGCCGACACACTTCCGTCGACTCGCAGGGCCCACCGTCGGCGCAGGGGTCGGAAACGCAGGACCCGTCGTGGCAGACGCGTTCCTGGCCGGCGAGCGGCGGACAGCCGAAGTAGTTGCAGTTGGATTGGTCTTGACACGTCCCTGCGGCGAGGCCGGTCGGCACGCACTGCTGGTTCTCGGGGCAGATACGATCCTCGCACGGGCTGCCACATGCGTTCTCGTTGCAGACACACTCGGGCAAGAGCTGTCCGCTCGGGTTCAGCGTCCCTGCTGGGCCGCACACCAGATCGCCGTCCGCGTCGGTCGCCGTCTGGACGCTGCAGTCCCCGCACGCGTCCGGCGGAATACAATAGTCGCGTTCTGGCCCGTCGGTTCCACTCCGCACTGCCAGCTCGCAGACGGTGGGCGACGGGCACGGGAACTCACCGCCGGCGCAGGGTGCGGCGCACACGCAGCGGCCCACGCCTGGTGATACGCAGGTCTTGCCCGTGGGGCAAAGCTCCGGCTCGTCAGCGTCCGGATCCTCGTCGATCTCCCCATCGCAGTCGTTGTCCGAGCAGTCACACCGCTCGGGCTGCGGACCCACGCCGCCCACGCACACGACCAGACCGTTGACGCACGCGTACTCGCCCGGTTGGCAATCGCCTTCGGAAGAACCACAGGGCTCGCCAATCACTCGGGTCGGATCCTCGGGATCGGCGGTGCCGTCGATGCCTCCGGGCTGAGCACCCGCCTCGTCCACCTGGCCATCGCAATCGTTGTCTCGGCCATCGCAGAGCTCGGGTTCGGGTCCCTGGCCCCCGACGCACTCGACGTCCCCGTCCACGCACTCGAAAATCCCGGGCTGACATTCGCCACCGGTCATGCCGCAGGTCTCACCGATGACCCGGCTCGCGTCGTCCGGGTCGGCGGTGCCATCAATACCTCCGGGCGGCGCGCCGTTTTCGTCGATGTCCTCGTCGCAGTCGTTGTCGACGCCATCGCACACCTCGGGCCCAGCCGGATCTCCGGTACATTCCAGAACGCCGTCACTGCAAATCCAAACGCCTGGGCTGCAGGGCGGCGTGTCGTTGCCGCAGGGGGTGCCGAGCATCCCACCGGGGTCGATCATGTCGTCCAGCTCATCGACGGTTCCGTCACAGTCGTTGTCGTTGCCGTCGCAGGTCTCGGGATCCGGGAGCGTATCGTTGCGACACACCCAGCCATTCGCACCCTCGCAGCGCAACGCGCCGATGTTGCATGGGTCGGTGAGCTCACCCAGGCCGTCGCACTCTGCCCCCGCAGGCGGGCACCACTCGACGTCGAGGTGGTCGCAGGTCACGCCTGGCTCGCACTGATCGTCACCGATTTCCAGAGTCCAGCATCCTGGAGTGGCCGGCGCATCGGTCAAGTTGTCGTCCACCACACCGTTGCAGTCGTCGTCGATACCGTTGCACGTCTCGGGGAAGGTGGCTATTTCCGGCACGCAGCGGAGCGACCCATTGACGCACTGGGTCGTGCCAGCACCGCACGGCGCGCTGCAGGCTTCTCCCACCGGGAAGCCCAGATCTTCGTCCACTTCGCCGTCGCAGTCGTCATCGATACCGTTGCAGACCTCGCCAGCATCAGGCCCCACACCGCCGATGCAGTCGCTCACGTCATCGCACGGGTCCGAACCGACCTCGCAGCGGGACGTGGAGTTGTCTCCCGCGTTGGGGTAGTCGCGGTAGACGAGTGTCGGGTCCGGCAAGCAGGGCACCGGGGGCACGCCGTCGTCCACGATGCCATTGCAGTTGTCGTCCATCCGGTTGCAGACGGTGCCCTCTTCCTCGGGGTTGATGTCGCACGCGTCGTAGGAGTTGGTCGGCGGATCGGCAAAGCACCCGGGCTCCGGCGTACCGCTCGCGCAGGGCAGCTCGTTGCAGCTCTGGGTGTCCGTGCACCAGCTCGGGGTGGTGGCGCTGGGCGGCAACCCGCACTGGATGGTGGCCAGCTCCTCGTCCACGCGCCCGTCGCAGTCGTTGTCGCGTCCGTCGCAGATCTCCGTCGTGGGGAAACAACTCGGACACGAGATGCCGTCGTCCGCATACCCGTTGCAGTCGTTGTCCGCACCGTCACAGACCTCGGCCGTCGGGCAGTTCGGGCACTTGTTGTGGCCCTCGTCGTCTTGGTTGTCGTCACTGCTGCTCGCGAGCGGCTGGCTGCGCCACCAGACCGGATCGACATCGCAGTTGTTGTCGCCATCAAACGGATCGGCTGGATCGTCACAAACCTCCCCGGGGTCGGCACACAGCCACTTTGTCTCAGGATCCGCGTCCGACGGATCCGGAGTCCAGCACGGGAGCAACCATCCGCTCCCTTGCGGATTGGTCGCGGGATCGATACTGAGCTCGAACGCCTCGACACACTCGTCGCGCTCGGTCTCGCTCGTCCAGTCGCAGCACTCCCCCGGCTCGTCCGGATCGTCGCCCGAGTTGAGCGCTTTCGGGGTCACGTTGCGCGAGCAGTATTTCTTGAAGCCTTCGTCCGAGCAGCCATTGCAGTTGTTGTCGGCATTGTCACAGTCCTCCGGCGGCATGGCGCTGGAGATGATCGAGGCCAAAGCCGACGAGAGCTCGACCTCGTTGTTGGCGATGTAGGCGCTGTTGGTTCCGCCCCCGAAGGCGATGTTGTCGACGCCACCTACCGTGCCGAGGGCGATGACGTGCGTGCGCACCGGGAAGGTCGTGCCACCGACCGTCACGCCCTGGTAGAGATCCCAAGCGGCGTTCGACGCGCATTCAGCAGAGTTGTTGCTCTCGCCACTTCCGGGCTCGCAATACTCGGCTCCATCTGTGACGAGAATCACGTTGACTGAGCGACAGGAGCGTTCGGTCCCGGTCAACGGTGTCGGGTAAATCGTGCCGCCAATGGGATGGGTCCAACTGCTGCTCAGGTACCGGTACGCATCGCGCAGGAGGCCGTGCAGGGGTGTATTGCCACTGGCCCAGAGCTCCTGACAGCCCCCGCAGTCATTGTCCACCCACTCGAGGATGTCCTGCGTGTTGGAAGGTGTCTGGTCCTGCGGCAGATTCCAGTAGTCGTGCTGCTGCAGCGGCACGAGCACGCGCCCGCCTTGCGCGGTGAGGACCAACCCGGCGGTCGAGTCTCCGGTGCAGTCGTTGTCCCCTCCCCATGGTGGAGGCTGTCCCGAGTCGGGAGCGGGATCCCCCGGATCGCAGCACGCCGAGGAGGTGTTGGCACCACAGGAGCTGCTGTAGAGGTTTCCGGTGTCGCAGCCGTCATTGGTGTTGTTGCCGGGAGCGTCCCGGAACGTGTTGCAGTCGGCATTGGGAGTGCCGTCGGTCTCGATGTACGTCGGAAACGTCATGAGACCGAAGTGGACGAGGCCCGAGTACGCCAGCACCGTGTTGTAGATGGCGCAGCGTGCAGCGTCATTTCGATTGGGGAGATTTCTGCCGTCGTAGTCATCGTCGTTGCGGTCCGTGTTGTAGCCGCACGAGTTGAACCACGCGCCGTTGTCCTCGCCGGTACTCATCGAACCCGACGTATCGACGGCGAGGAGGAAGTACGGCTTGGACGGCTCTGGCCAGTCCGCAGGGTTGTCCGATAGGCAGTAGTCGGGTTCGTTCGCGAACGCGGATCCTGCGATCGTGACCAGACCCACCCCGAGAACCAGCGTTCCCAGCTTCAGATATGTTTTCAACCTGCACCTCCGAGCGCAGAAGAATTCTACCACTGCGGTGCACTCCGGCTACGGGATGCGAAACCGCGGTGCGCGTTTTGTCAGGACCGGGACGGACCGACGACGCCCTACATTGTGAGCCCGTGTAGGCTGCTGTCAGTCGAAACGATCTGAGTGCATTGGATCGGTCCAACGCAGCGTCGACACGGTCGTGTGATTCGCTCTTTCACATCGTTCCACATCGCAAGACCGCGCCACGTGCGAGGCGCCTGCGTTCAACCGCGGCGGGCAAGGATTCTGAGCGTTCGTCTTCCCGCCGCTCATCGGCGCGCGTTCGAATCAGCATCGCGCCGCGCCGCCTCCATCAGAAGGAAGAACGCTGGGCCTTCGGGAGCCGTGCCCGGGCGATCGAACCGTGGGGCCCCACAATCGTCTCTTACCCAACCGTGAGCATCGACTTTTCGGTGCGCCGCCGCACGCTAGACCTCCGCAGGCTCGCGGCATTCGGACCCAAGCCACCCCCCCCTCGAGCCCTGACTCTTGATCGCAGATTTTCAGCGCTGCGCAAGGGTCCAACCCTCCACCAGGGCCTCCAGCTTCGACCATCCTCGCCAGAGCGCCTGCCATCCGATGCGACCTGTTTGCTTCGTGTCGCGCCATCCTCCGAGCCTAGCGATCTCGACGGTTGCCCAGCCTATGGTAGGTGGACGTTTCGGTACGGCGCGTCCGGGTTCCACCTTGGCTGCCAGGCACTGCCAATGGGCGCGACTCAGAATGCCGCTGCAGGGCTTGTCTGGACTCAGCTGAGCTAGGGTTCGGAGCTGCAGGATGCGTACGGCAATGGGAGCGGTGACAGCGAGGAATCGCTCAACGTTGCCCAACGACTGGAAGCGGCGCTGCTCGAGGCGGCAACCTGTCTTCCAAGCCTTGTGGAACTCTTCGATGAGCCAGCGGCATTCGTAGTAGCCGATGACCCGGTCAGCTTGTGCACGCTTCGCGACCGGCTCCCCCGTCAGAAGCAGCCACTCCGCGGGCTTCTCGCCTTTCGGTGCGTTTCGCTCCCGGAGGTAGACCACCCCGATCTCGAGCGCCTCGGGACCGTCGCGACGATTGGCGGGTCGCGCGAGCTGCACAGTAGCCGTGCGGATGACATGGAGGCGGTGCGAGCGGGCCGGCCCTCACGCTTGTTCTGTTTCGGAGTACCTCGTTGCGCGCCACGTTGTGAGATGTCAACGAGCCGCGTGCCGATTACCGGCTGCTTTGCCATCAGTTCGAACAGACGCCCGTTGCGCGTCAGCAAGCAGCGGTCTTGCCCTGCACGAAGGACAAACCGCTGCCCGTGTTCCACCAGATAGGTGATGTAGTCGTAGATGTCAGCCTCGCGGTCGCAGACCGTGAGCACATTGCTCGTATCTCCGAGCCGACCGCTCATGCGTTCGGTAGCCTGCTCCCACTTCACGCTCTCCTTTTCATCGTACGCGCGCTTCTTGTGGTCCTGCGCTGACTTGCGGCGCTCTGGCTTCCCGCGGACCGGAACAACCGGTCGACTCCAACGTTCTTGGTCGAGCAGACCCAGCGTTTCTCGACTTCGCGCATCGACCATGAGCGTCGAGTGCACGAGGATCCCGCCGACGTGATGGCCCTCTACCTCACCCACGCTGCCCAATTCGGCAGCCAGCGCATGGGGGAAAGTTAGGGTGGTCGTATCTTGAATCGCAAGGATGAGCTCCCGATCTCTGCACGCTGCGACGGTTGCGGAGAAAGGCCCGTCATCCACGGCCTTGGGGTCGATCGCTGCGTTTCGGAGCCATCGATACGTTCCTTCCGCCACCGCGTCGTCACCTGCACACACCGCGTTGGTGGAAGCGTCGGGCTGAGCGACTTGTCGCGCTGCATAATCTACCAACCGCTGCGTTCGCCGGACGTCACCCAGCTCACAGCGGCCGAACTGCTGCTGCGCCCAAAGCTGCACGTCTGCCATAAAGGCTGTTCTGCTGCCGGTGTTGTTCATGCCTTGAGCGGATCATGAGCAAGCCCGATTGCTCAACCGCAAAGATGCATCGACGCTGCTTCTACGATCACCCACATCGAA
>CAZSVU010000169.1:0-17921 GCA_964610275.1 uncultured Polyangiaceae bacterium
CATCCCATGTTTCGGCGCACGCTGGCGGCCGGCGAAACATGGATCAAGGATGCCGCTCCAAACGGGGCACTCGACGGATTCGAGCGGGCATGGCAAGCTTCGGCCCGCTTGCCCAGCCTATTTGAGAGTAAGGAGGGATGGATGAACGCCCGCACTCGCAAGTTGCTCGCCAAACTAGCCGTCGTCTTTGCCGTGGGAGGGATCGCTCAGCTCGTGAGCGGCTGTTCCGGGTGTCAGGATGACGAAGTCAGCCCCGAGCTCTTGGCCGAGATTTCTGACGACAAGGGCATCAAGATCGGGATGAAGCTCGACGATGCCGAGCGGGAAGAGGCGGCCCGCCTGCTGGCGAGCGCAAGCCAGGCTCGGTTTCCGGACCGCATGGTGCGACGCGACCGCAATGCCAAACTGTTCGTCTACCTCGCGGCCAAGAGCGAGAAGCCCGACATCATTCGTGCGTCGCTTCGGGCCATGAGCAAGACGCACACAGCTGGTCGTCGTGGCAAGGGAAGCCAACGGACGGTTGACGCCGACTACTGCACCGTGGTGGCGACCCACCTAGGGTCGAAGGACGACAAGATCGTCAATTTGGCGCTCTCCGCCGCCACCCGGGCGCTCCATACGGGACAACCGGATGCGCGTGTCCTGGACGCGGTGCTGCAGGTTGCGCGCTCGCACGCCGTGGCTGGGGGACGCGTTTCGGCGATCAACGTGCTGGTCAAGATCCCGCACTATCGCCGCAACCCGCGTATCGTTCCCGCGCTGCTGCAGATCCTCAAAGACAAGTCGCCCGCAGTGCTTTCCCACACGCTCTACCAGCTGTACCAGTCTGGCGTCGACGAGTTGCTACAGAAGCCCGCGTTCGTGAAGGCCAGTCAGGAGTTGATGAAGAACGGCGATCCAGCCGTTCGGGGACGTGCCGCGCGCTTTGTCGCTGAGGTGGCTTCCGGAAACGTCGAAGTTCGCGACCAGATCCGGGCGATGCTCGATGACAAGCACCCCTACCCACGGTCGATTGCGGCCCACGCGCTGGCCGCTTTGCACGACGTTGCGGCCATTCACCTGCTGGTTCCCAAGCTCAAGGATATGGCGCGCAACGACTACCACATCCCATTCACGAAGCTCAGCGGCAAGAAGACCGCCGTTCCGCATGGGGCGAGGAACGAGACGGTCCACGACACCTGCGCGGTCTCCATCGAGAAGCTCAGCGCCAAGCTCCCGAAGCCTTGGAAGCGGGCGTCCCGCAAGCACGAGAAGGCCGGGCGGGACCAGAACCTGGCGTCGGCCAATGCGTGGTATGCGAAGAACAAGGGGGAGATCCCAGCGCTCGACGCTCCCCCGCCTGTGCCCGGCACCGCCCCCGGCAAGGACAAGGCAGACCCAAAGCAAGCAAAGCAGGAGGGCCAGGACGCGAAGAGTGGCGCCGGTCCGACCGCCGCCAAGGCCGCACCCGCGGGCAAGCCGGCAGCGAAGCCGACTCCCGCTGCTGCATCCTCCAAGTAGCACCTGTTCCCAAGCAGATCTGCTCGGGTTCTACGCCAGCAGGGTGGCGTGGGCATCGGACCGGGCGACGGGTTTCGGGTCTGGTCTTGCCACTGCACCGGGCGAGGCCCGCATGCCCGAGCGTCTGCCTGCTCAGCGGGCTTCGAGCGGCGGACAACGCATTGCGTCATGACGGCCGCGGTTCACTGGGACTCAAGCGATCCAGCATGGTCCTCCGGTTGGGTTGCTGCTAGACGGGGGCTCGATGGCCCCTGGTAGGGAGAGCGATGGGCGTGCCTCGGGGCGCAGCAATGACGCCGAAACCGGCGGGGCCACCTCGGCCGCGGATGAATCCCCCAAAGTAGCCGATCCCTCCGCAGCTGACGCCAACGTCAGCAGCAGTGCGGAACACACGGCGGAGCGCGGGGAGGATGCGGCAGAGCCGAGCGAGGACTCAGTCGCTGCGGACGCGGACCGAGCCGACAGTCCGGAGCCGACGCCTGACGCTCGAACCGCCACCGCAATCGTTGCAGGCGAGGCGCGGACGCCGGATGACGCCTCCCCCGCGACCGAGGGTGACGGCGATGACCCGGCGGCCGACAGCGACGAGACGGGTGGTGATTCGGCAAGCGCGGCCGATGACGACGCCGACGAGGACACAGCGGATCCGTCCGGTTCGGATGCAACTGGCGATGACGACGAGACGTCGCCCGAGAGCAACGGCGCAGCCGCAGACGTGGACCAACCCGCGGAGCCGGCTGCCGCCGGGCCCAGCCGACTCGGAGTCGCCGCTCGGATTCTCGTACTCGCGGCGCTCCTCGGTGCATCCGCGGTCTCCGCGCTTCAGCTCGCGCTCGGCGCCGAGTGGCTGGACGACCTGCTCCGCGACAACGACATCGAGATGCCGCTGCGGATGCGGCTGCTCTACACCACCATCGCCGGCAGCGGCGTCATGATGCTGGGTGCTGCCGCGCTGATGGTGGTCGCGGCACGCAGGAAGCTCGAGTTCGGTCGGATCGAGCAGGTCTTCTGGTTCGCATCGCCGCTGGTGCTGCTACCCGCCTTCCCCATGCTGACGGACTTCCGGGCCTGGCGCGGGCGCCACAACTCCCTCTTGCCGCTGGTGCTGATCACCGCGCTGGCGCTCGAGGTGCTCCTATGGCGCGCGCTCAGGTCGGTACCCGACAAGGTGCTCGGGTGGTACGAGCGCGCGCGGGCACTCGCCCCCGCAGTCTGGCGCCGTCACGGGCCGCTTGCGGTCGTCCTCAGCGGAGCGCTGTTCTACGCGGTCTTCATGAGCTTCTTCGCGCTGCGCTGGCACTTCAAGCTGCAGACGCACGTATTCGACCTGGCCATCAACAACAACCTGCTCTACGGCGGCCTCCGGGGTGTGTTCATGCACAGCCCGATCGTCTTCCCCGATGAACCCGTCAAGTATCTGGCCGCGCACGCCAAGCTCGGAATCTACGGCTTCCTGCCGATCTACGCGCTGGTTCCGCGAGCCGAGACTCTGATCGTGCTGCAGTCCACCCTGCTGGGGTTCGGGGCCGTTCCGCTGTTCGGGTTTGCCCGGCGCCACATTTCCCCCTGGCTGGCGGCATGCGTGTCGCTTGCCTACCTGTGCTTCTATCCCATGCACGGGGCGAACTTCTACGAAGTCAAGTTGATCCCGGTCGCCAGCTTCTTCGTGCTCACCCTCATCTGGGCCGCAGACGCCCGTCGTTGGGGGATCTTCACCGTCGCGTTCATTTGGGCGCTGTTGATGCGCGAAGACATGCCGATCGGACTGGCGGTGATCGGGGTCTTCCTGCTGCTCACCGGGCACCGACCGCGGGTCGGGCTCGCCACCGCCATCGTCGCCGCGGCTTGGTTCTTCTTCATCCGCTTCTTCGTGATGGAGCAGGCTGGATCCTGGTGGTTCCCCAACATGTACGACGGCCTCTGGGCCCCGGGCGAGAAGGGCTATTCCAGTGTAGTCAAGACGCTCATCACCAATCCGCTGTTCGTGCTCGACAAGATGATCGAGAAGGAGAAGGTCATCTACGTCTTGCACTTGCTGGTGCCGATCGTTTTCTTGCCGGCGCGCCGATGGTTCTTGTGGGCGGCGTTCATCCCGGGCGTCATCCTCACTCTGCTCGTCACGAGCTACAAGCCCCCGACCATGTTTTCGTTCCAGTACGTGATGTACTGGACTCCGTACATCTTCGTGGCGTCGGCGTTGGCGCTGCGCTGCCTGGAACGGTCCGAGTTGGGACCAGCCAGGGCACGAGCCGCGGCGGCCGCGGTGCTGTTCGCCTCCGGCGTGCTCACCTACAACTACGGGGCGTTCCCCGCCCGCTCGGGCAGCCTCAAGGGCGGGTACGCCAGCATCGATTTCGATTTCAGTGACAAGGAGCGCGACCGGTACGCCAATCTGCGCGAGTTGATGGAGCTCATTCCGCCGAATGCCGTCCTGGCAGCGACCGAGCGCGTGGGAGCGCACGTCTCATCGCGTGACGTGATGTACTCCATGCGCGAAGGGCCCAAAGGCGCCGAGTACATTCTGGCCCGCAAGAGCGAGCTGGACATCGGCCGAAGTCGTACCACGCTGGCTGCTGCGGTGAAGAGGGGGGAGTACGGCGTGTTGCGGCGACTTGGCGACATGGCTCTGCTGAAGAAGGCGCACGACACCCGTGGCAACTCGGACCTGGCGCGGGACTGGAAGCTGTGAGCAGCGAGACTGATGCCAACTGATCCCAAACTGCAGCTCGAACTGTCGGTGGTGGTCCCCATCTACAATGAGGAGGAGAGCATTCCTCGCCTGCTCGAGGAGCTGCACGCTGCCCTGCGTCCGCTCGGTATCGCGTACGAGCTCGTTCTGGTCGACGACGGCTCCCGCGATCGGAGCTACGAGCTACTCAGTCAGGCTGCCGAGCAGGATCCCGCACTGTGCCTGGTGCGGTTCCGGAGAAACTTCGGTCAGACTGCTGCGATGCAGGCCGGCATCGACCACGCACGGGGCGACACTGTCGTTCTGATGGATGCCGATCTCCAGAACGATCCTCAGGATATTCCGATGCTGCTGGAGCACGTCCGAGCCGGCTACGACCTGGTGGCGGGCTGGCGTGCCAGCCGCAAGGACAAGTTCATCAGCCGTCGACTCCCCTCCATGATGGCCAACCGGCTCATCAGTTGGACCACCAAAGTCAAGCTGCACGACTACGGGTGCACGCTCAAGGCGATCCGGTTGGACCTGGCTCGGGAACTGCGCTTGTACGGCGAGATGCATCGCTTCATTCCGGCAATTGCGAGCTGGGTTGGCGCCAAGGTTCTGGAAGTCAAGGTGAATCACCGTGCGCGCCAGTTCGGCACGAGCAAGTACGGGATCGGCAGGACGAGCCGGGTCGTGCTCGATCTGATCACGGTTCGGTTCATTCAGTCGTACATGTCGCGTCCGATGCACGTCTTCGGACTCACCGGGCTCGGGTGCTTTGCGCTCGGCTTCGCAGTGTCCGCGTGGCTGGCGTTCAGTCGGGTCGTCTGGGGCACGCCCTTGTCGGATCGGCCACTGCTCCTACTCGGCGTGCTCCTGATCGTGGTGGGCATCCAGCTGGTTTCGTTGGGCCTGATGTCGGACGTCTTGGCGCGCACCTACTACGAATCCCAGGGCAAGCGCGCGTACCACGTGCGCACGGTGGTGCGGGGAGACGGCCATCGGCCCCTCCTGTCCACCGCCGCCGCCGCTGCCGCCGCCGCCCCTTCGATGCAGGAAAGCCTGTCCTGAGGGTGCCATGGCCGGAGTCATTCAGCTGCTCAAGCGAATCCCCATCGATCTGGGCCAAGGCGCCGTGGCAGAACGCACGGAAGGCAAGCAGATCGCGCTGCGACGGGTGCCGCCGGGCGACGGCCGCAGCGCACTCGACGTCGGCGCTCGCGAGGGACATCAAACCCGCTGGCTGCGCGAACGCGGCTACGACGTCACCTCGCTGGACCTCGAGCCATGCTTTCCCGAGTGCTTGGCGGTCGACGTCGATGAGGGGCTCCCATTCGAGGACGAGTCGTTTGACTTGGTGTGGTGTGCCGAGGTCATCGAGCATGTGAAGGATCCAGCGCGTGCAGTGGCAGAGTTCCGACGTGTCACCAAGCCAGGTGGTGACATCCTGCTCACCACACCGAACAGCTACGCCTGGCTGTTTCGCCTGATCGCCTGGTTTGGTCTCACGCCGCAGCGCATCCAACGGCCTGATCATCGGCACTTCTTCGACGAGTCCGCCATCGTTCGCCTTGCGCCCGACGCGGACGTGCTCGGGTACTTCCCCTACGTGCTGATCAAGCGGACCATTCGACGCGGCGTCGGTGCACTCTCGCCCACGTTCGTTCTCCACATTCACAGAGGGTAGCAGGCTTCGCTCGGCGCAACGCGGACGAACGGTCCCCACTCAATCCGCGGGCGATTGGGTCCGCTTCGCGGCGAACGGCTTGAAGCACAACCAGGTTGCGACGTCGCCGATGAGCGACGCGCACCGGGAGATCAGCGCAGCGGTGATCGCTCCTGCGGGACCGACCGCCGGCGCCAGGCCGAAGGACAGCAGTGCTTCCCGAACACCGATTCCGGCTGGTGCGACCAGCACGATGAATCCGACCACCGGCGCCAGGGAGTAGAGTCCGGTGCTCGCCAGCGCAGTGGCGTGTTCTGCCCCGACGGCGCGGCTGACCAGATAGCCGTGCGCAGCCCACAGCACCCAGTATGAGAGGTGGACGAGCGGCAGGATCGCCGGCAACAACGGCCCCGTGCCCTCCGCGCGCAAGACGCGGAGCACGGCCTGCGGGTAGCGCCTTCGATCCACTGACACCAGGATCAGAGTGCTGAGGCCGAACAGCGCGGTCATGGGCACCGCCCAGCGGCCGAGCAGGGCCAACACGCCTTCGGCGTTCTGGCCACACAGTGCCAGCACACAGAACGAGAACGTCGCTCCTACCGACATCAGCGACAGGGTCTCCACCATGACCGAAGCGCCAACGGCGCTCGCAGCCACTCCGATGCTGGATGCGCCGGCCATACGAATGACGGGCACACCGACCTTGCCGGGAACATAGCGCGCCAACTGGGACTCCAAGTGCAGAGCCATCGTGGGCGCCGTGGCGACCCGCTTGCCCGTCATTCGCTCGATGAGCCACTTCCAGCTCAGGGCGAGGCCGAGGGTCCCGAGAGTCAGCGGCACGAGTGATAGGGCAACTTTCAGCTTGGAGACTCGGAGCGCACTGCTCTGCCATTGGCCGAGCAAGTCCTTGAACGCGTAGGCGACGAACCCGAGCACGAGCAGCGCCAGGACCGTCCGCAACCAGCGGAGCTGGCGGCCCCGTTTCGGCTTGTCGTCCGCCGGAATCGGTGCGCTGCTATGCTGGCTCTCTTCCATGCCCGATCCTGTTTCGCGCACACGGTGTCAGGCGTCTCGAGGTCCTGCCGCTATTGGCCGCATCCGCTGGCTGGATTTCGACCGTTGCCCGACGGAGAGGGATCTCGGCCCGGCGTCGCTTCGGCACCGCAACTGCAGGAGCCCAGATTGCCTGGTGGCACTTCGGGGCTTTCTGCCGCCGGGCCGACGGCACCGTCCTCGTGCGGCGGGTTCTCCTCGATGAGCGGATTGCCGGCGCCCTGCATGCGCGCGACGGCGCGATTGCGCGAGCGTTCCCAATCGTCCGGCGGGTCCTCAGCGTTCCAGGCTTCGAACTGGCTCCGCTGGGCCGGTGTCAGTGGTAGGGCGTCCCCGTACACGTGGTGCATATACAGGTAGACTCGCGCAATGTCGCCTCGCAAGTTCGGTGACGGCTCGACGATCTTTCGCACCGGATCAGTTTCGAAATCGCATTTCCCGTATTGCCGGGGCTCACCCGGGACGTCGCCGAACTCGTGGTTGGCGCGGGCACCGTTCAGCTCCCCCACCACCGGGAAAATGTTCTGAAGATCGGTCTCCATCTTGCGAAATTTGGTGTCGATTTCCTCGCAGCACTTGATGCCGGAGTACTTCTTGCCTTCTGCATCAGTGCACAGTTCCTGGGTCGCGCAAGGCCTGTGGGCCATCATCGTGACCACGGGTACGATGTGTTCCCACTCCACCCGTTCGGACCGGTGGCTCTGCTGGTGGGGCCGGTATCCGCAGCCCTGCGGAGAGAACTCCATCCTCGCCGTGAAGTCGCACCCGCAGTAGAAGGTCTTGCCGTGGGGCAGGTTGACCTCGAGCGCGCGGCCCTTCGCTTTGCAGAAGTACGGTGGAGTGTTGGGCAGGTGGTCAGGCGTCCTGAAGAGCCCCCGCCACTTGGCCGCCTGTGGCGAGATGGCCGATGAATTGGCGGACGGGTGATCGACCAGATCAGCCAGCGGGCCCACCGGCTCCGGCTGGGTGTCTTCATCGGAGCGCGACGGCGTGCACGCGGTCAGAAGCGTGGACACCACTACTACGCCTGTCGACCATCGGGACGACGTAGAGACGTCGCGAACGAAACCCAGCATTGCTCGATCACTAGCAAACCCAGCCTCACCTCGCCAGTTTGGCCGAGGCACGGGCACGGATCCACGCGCCTGCGCGTGCGGCTCGGCTCGTGGCCCCGGCCGTCCTTGACGCGCAACAGGCGTCCTCGTCCTGCTCTCCGAGCTGTGGCACTTGGGGGACCTCAAAAATGCTCGCGAATGTCCAACTCGCTCTCGCACTTCGTCCCCTCGACGTGCGTGTGCTCGCCTTGGCGGTGACTGCCGTCATCTCGGTCGGTGGCGGTGACGACGGTGCCAAGGTGGGCCCAGGGGAGTATGGCCCTTACACCGGCCCGTACTGCGAGGATGTGTTTGACGGTTCGACTCGCTGGCGCTGGCGCTACCAGTTACGGCACCTCCCCTGTGGGTGGCGCGCAGGTCGAACAGTCAGCGCGCGACGCACTCTGGCGAATCATCGCGCGACCGGGCTACTTCTCGTCAGGAGTGATCGCTCGAAGCCGCTCGCGGACAGAGTCGAGGCTTCGAGCCAGTTGGTCGGCCTCTTCCTGCAGCAGGCCGCGTTCCTCCTCGGCGGTCAGGCGGTCGCGGACGTTGGCCGCGGCGCCCCAGCCGCGCCCCCAGCCCCGTCCTTGGCCGCAACCTCGGCCACGTCCCCATCCCTGGCCGCGTCCCCGGCCGCCTCCCTGGCCGCGTCCCCATCCCTCACCGCGCGCGTAGTCACCGGCGAGGTCGTTGGATGTCGCGCCTGGGCCGCAGCGGCCGAGCCCGCGCCCGGTTTTGGGGCCCTCTCCAGCGGGTCCTCTTCGATTCAATCCTGGCATGTCTGAGTCCTTTCTTGCGTTGGCGTGTCTTTCGGGAACCAGCGGTGTTCTCCGAGTTGATATTATGAGCATATGCTCATAACTCGTCATGTCAACCCACCGTTGCGTTTCTTCGGTTTTCGATTCACGGGTCGGGATTCCCACGGAGACGTGGCTGCACCGACGCGGCAGTGATTGCTGCTGTCAGACGCCCGACGAACCCCAGCCCGCCGACGCGTCGGCGGGCGTCCCGGGGCGCAAGCAAGCCTGGCGCACGGTCTCCGCCCGCTCGCGGGTAGCCGACTCCGGGTCCAGGGTGAGCGGGGATACGAAGGCAACGCCATCTGCGCCGGCCGCCATCACATTCGCAGCGTTGCCCCGGTTGATTCCTCCGATGGCAACGAGTGGAGCGTCAGGGGCGGTCAGACGAAGTCGTCGCAGACCATCCAGCCCGATCGGGGGGGCGGCGTCCGTCTTGGTTGGGGTGCCGAAAACAGGGGATGCGCTGAGGTAGGACGCGCCTTGCTCCAGGGCACGTCTGGCCTGCTCCGGGCTGGTCACGCTCACGCCCAGCCACAGATCCGGTCGGCCCTGGGAGGTGGCGATGGCACGTGCCTCGGCCACCTGCCTATCGTCTTGCCCCAGATGCACACCGCGGGCACCGAGCGCCAGCGCCAGGTCGAGCCGGTCGTTGATGATCAAGGGAACGTTCGCTTCTCGCAGCCACGGTCGAATGGCTGCCGCGAGCTCGGCCATGGCGTTGAAGCGATCCGTCTTCTCGCGCAGTTGCACCAGGGTGGCGCCGCCGCGAAGAGCCGCGCCGACCCGACGAGCCGCCTCTGCAATGCTGTCGGCGTTGAGATGCGCGAGATCGATGATGGGGTACACCCGGACCGTTTCCGGGGTCATGGGGAGGCAGCTGCTCGGGCGAAGGCTTCCCAGAAGGGGTCGATGCGCGGATGCTCGAGGATTCGTGTCGTGCCGGCTTCATGCAAGCGCACGCCCGACGTCGGCGCGCAGGTGCCCACGCGAAAAGCTGCGATGCCCTGGTCGGCCAGGGTCAGTCGAATGTCATCGGCATGCTGCGGGCGACAGGTGATGAGCAGGGTTCCCTCACTGATTGACGTGTAGGGGTCCATCCCGAAGTGTTCGCAGATCTTGGCGACGTCGGCACGGATGGGAATCGACTCCACCTCGACATCCATCCCTACGCCGGCGGCTTCCGCCATCTCGAACAGTCCCCCGTACACCCCGCACTCGGTCGCGTCGTGCATGGCAGTGACTCCGCGATCTCGCACCCCCACCTGCGACGCCGCCAGAGAGTCCGATACGGTCGACATCTCCCAAAAGATGTTCGCTGACTGTTGCGCAAACTCCGCACCGAAGGCGTGCTGCAGGCGGTCCCCAAAGGTCGCCGCCATGAGCCCCGCCGCCTCCAGCGCCGCGGTCTTGGTCACGAGTACCGCGTCGTCCGGGCACGTCATGCCCACGCTCACGTAGGCGTCGTAGGAGCCGATGCTGAACATCGTCCCGCCCCCGGCCATTGGGAAGCCGCAGCCGTCGTAGCGTCCCGTATGCCCGGTGACGATGCTGATGCCGAGATCCGCAGCGGCAACATGGATGGATTCCCACAGCTCGGCGAGCTGCTCGTCCGTTGTGGTGAGCGGAAGGTTGAGATCTGCCGTCATGAACTGGGGCGGAAGTCCGCTGGTTGCGACGTCAGACGCGAGGATGTGGACTGCGAACCAGCCCGCGCGCTTCCAGCCGTACTCCGGTACGACGAACAGCGGGTCGGCCGTGACCACCATCACCTGCCCGTTGCCAATGTCGAGTACGCCTGAGTCAACGCCGTTGCGCGGCCCCACGATGGTGCGACTGCTCGTCGCCCCGAGCCGAGGCGCGATCACGCGGCTGAAGAAACCGGGATCTATCTTGCCGTATGCAGTCAATTTTTCGACAGTACTGGATATGCGTTCTGCTTCTTGCCGGAGACGCCGTGTTGGTGGGTGGACTTACCAGTCCAGTAGCGCGGAGCCGGTTTCGAACATATGCTCGCAACCGGTTCTGTCAAGCCCCGGCGGCTTGGTGGGAATCCTCGAGCCTGAGCGGCCCCGCGTGGCGCGGTGGCGCTCACCGATGCTGAGGGCCCATGGCCCACCAAGCTCTACCACTTACCCGTACGGAAAGGACACCAGCATGCGCGACACGACCGACGACGCCGTTGCAGCGTTCCCGCATCTGAACGAGCCCGCGCCCGATTTCAACGCCAAGACCACCCACGGCGACCGCCGGCTCGCCGACTACAAGGGGAGATGGCTGATCCTGTTCTCCCATCCGGCGGACTTCACCCCAGTTTGCACGACGGAGTTCATCGCGTTCGCCAAGGCGCACGACACGTTCCAGAGTATGAACTGCGAGCTCCTGGGTCTGTCCATCGATAGCCTTTTCTCCCACCTCGCGTGGACCAGAAACATCAAGGAGAAGTTTGGGGTCACGATCCCGTTCCCCATCATCGAGGACATCAAGATGGATGTCGCTCGCGCGTACGGGATGGTGCATCCCGGTGCCGCCGATACTCAAGCCGTACGCGCCACGTTCTTCATCGACCCCAACGGCGTCCTGCGCGCCATGGTCTACTACCCCATGAGCAACGGTCGCTCGATTGCGGAATTCATCCGACTACTGCAGGCGCTCCAGACCGGCGACAAGCACGGCGTGGCGACGCCCGAGGGCTGGACTCCTGGCTGCGACGTCGTCGTCCCGCCCCCGAAGACAGCCGAAACTGCCAACCAGCGCGCAGCGGAGGGCTTCAAGACCGTGGACTGGTACTTCTCGACCAAGCCACTATGAAAGCGACACCGTTCGCGAGTCGCCACCCGCGAGGCCCGCACTGCGGGTGGTGGCTCAGTACGGTTCAGGAGCTCGACGATGACCCGTGAGCGACCCAGCCTGCGGTCGGTCCGTGGCTACGTGCCCGGCAAGCAACCCGCCGCGGGCGAGATGGTGAAGCTGAACACGAACGAGAATCCGTACCCACCCACCGACCGGGTGATGCGCGCGCTGTCGCAGGTGACGGCCGAGCAGCTGCAGCACTACCCGCCACCGATTGCGGACGGATTTCGGGCTCTGGCCGCGAGCATCCACGGGGTCGAGGCACAGCAGGTGATCGCCACGAACGGAGGAGACGAGCTTCTGCGTCTGGCGGTGTCGACGTTCGTGGAACCTGGACAAGCGGTTGGCGTGCTCGAGCCGAGCTACTCCCTGTACCGGGTGCTGGCCGACCTGAACCAAAGCCCCGCGGTACGAGTGCCCTTGGCCGAGGACTGGTCGTGTCCCGCAGATGCGGCTCGGACCTTCAACGAGGCCCGCGCCAAGCTGGTCTTCGTCACCAATCCGCATGCTCCGTCCGGTCGTTTGACGCCAGTGGTCCAGCTGAGCGCTTTGGCCGGCGAGCTCGACGCACTGGTGGTCGTGGACGAGGCCTACGTCGATTTCGTGGATCCCGACCTCGGCCACGACGCCGTGCCGTTGGTGTCCAACCACGAGAATGTTCTCATCCTGCGCACGCTCAGCAAGGGCTACAGCCTGGCCGGGCTGCGTTTCGGCTACGGCATCGGCGCGCCTGGGATCATCGAGCCCATGCTCACCAAGACCCGAGACAGCTACAACGTTGGCGTGGTTGGGCAGAGGTTGGCCGTCGCCGCGCTCGAGTCCCGTGACAGGGCAGCTCAGACCTGGGAAGCCGTCCGCCGTGAACGAACGCGCCTGCGCGAAGCGCTCGCCCAATTGGGCTTGGATACCCCACCCAGCCAGAGCAACTTTTTGTTGGTCACGGTGCCAGATTGGGCAGGGCACGCGCGGACGTTGTGCGACGCCCTCGAGGACCGGGGAGTGCTCGTGCGCCACTTCGATCAAGGGTGTCTGCGCGACAAGCTGCGCATCACGGTGGGGACGCCCACCGATACCGACCGACTGCTGGGCGAGCTGAAGACGTGTATCGCTGCGGCCTCACCGATCGGTGCGCCGCCAGAGCCAAGCTGAGCCGGAGTCCGCGGAGTGAGTCTGGCTGCTCGTCGAGGACGTGCTGGGCCGTCAAACCGGCGTGACCCTGTTCGACAGCGAAGCGCTCATCATTGAGCCTGAGGCAACGCGCTCAGTAGACAGTTTCACTCACGACGAACCAGGAGCGATTTCGCGGCCAACCAGTTTTTCAGGACGCACCGGCTGGACACGGACCGTCGGTGGAGGGCATCCTGTCGAGCGACACCGAGTCGACAGCTGGTGAGTCAGTCGATTGCCACGCCGAATCCGCTTAGCGGGGCCATCCTCTCGTGCAGGTCCTCACCGCTCTGGCACGGTGCCGGGGGTGCCGGGCTTCCTGCCGTCGCGCGTGTCACCGGCGCAGCGAGCGTGTATGCTTACGCCCGGGTTGGCGTGGCTTGGCGGACTGCGACCTCGGACTGCAGGAAGGCGGAGGAACATGAAGGGACGGACATCGAATGGCTGGCGTGCCCTCCTCGCTTCGGGCGTGATGCTGGCCGGTGCGGTCGGATGTGGCGACGAGTCGAGCAGCGGCTCAGCGGTCGCGGGGACCGCTGGCGTCAGCGGCAGCCCCACGCAGAATGGGACGGGCGGGGATAGTGTGGACGGCCAAGGCGGCACCGCCGGCGTGCCCGTCAGCGGTGGGAGCGGGGGAATCGACGGAAGTGGAGGTGGCGCTCAGGGCGGGACAGGCGGCGACGTGGCCGGTGGTAGTGGCGGTGCGGACCTCACCGGCGGCACCGGGGGCTCGCTCACGGGTGGCGTGGGTGGACTGATCAGCGGCGGTGCGGGTGGCACCGTCACTGGCGGGGTCGGTGGAGCGCTCACCGGTGGCGTCGGTGGAGCGCTCACCGGTGGCGTCGGTGGAACGCCAACGGGCGGCACGGCAGGTCTCCCGAGCGGTGGCACCGGTGGCAGCCTGAGTGGAGGTGCCGCTGGCGTGGCTGGTGGTGGCGTGGGCGGCAGCTCCGCTGGTGGCAGCGCCGGGACCCCGAGCGGTGGAAATGTCGGGGTTGGCGGGGAGGCGGGCTCGCCCGGCAGCGGAGGCAGCACGGGCGGCGCTGCGAACACCTACGACTACGGCTTCCAGCCCACCACAGTGACCGCAGTCGACGTGACCGCTGCCTACGAGTATTGGAAGACCAACCATCTCGAGGACTGCGGCGGCGGTGTCTACCGCGTGCGCTGGGACAATCCCGACCAGACCGTGTCCGAAGGCATCGGCTACGGGATGCTCATGGCCGTGAGCCTGGACGATCAAGCCGTCTTCGACGGGCTCTGGGCCTACTACCAGGATAACCTCGATCCCAACGGGCTGATGCATTGGCAGCGAGCGGGATGCGACGGCACGGCAGTGGATCAGAACTCGAACAACGCGGCGACCGATGCCGATCTCGACGCCGCCATGGCGCTGCTCATGGCCGACTGTCGCTGGTCGGGTTCCACGTATATGAGCGATGCGCTGACGCTGATCCAGGCCATTCAAGACCATGAGACCAGCTCGTCGGGCGGACTCTATCTGCTCAACCCGGGGGATGTGTTTGGAGGCGCGGATTGTCTCAATGCGTCCTACTTCGCGCCCGCGTACTATCGGGTGTTTGCTCAGGTGGTGTCTTCCCCGTCGGACATCGCGTTTTGGAACCAACTGGCCGATGACAGCTATACGCTCATCGAGGTCATGGACAACGATACCACTGGCCTGGTGCCGAACTGGGCGGACATGGACGGCAACACGGCCGAACCGGGTCCCTTGGGGTGCTCGTGGTATGACGAGGCGCACATCTACGGCGCCGACGCGAACCGCACGCCGTGGCGGATCGCCGTGGACTACCTCTGGTGGGGCACGGCCGACGCGGACGCGTGGCTGGACAAGCTCACGGCTTGGGTGCTGACGCAGGGAATAGAGAACGTGGGGCGAAAGTACGAGCTCGACGGCACGGTGTTTGGCCCGATCGACCACAGCGTGATTTCCATCGGAGGGTTCGCCGACGCCGCCATGGCCTACGACCAGGCCACGGCCGACGCGTTCGGAGCGGAGCTCGCGTCGGTGGACGATCACGGCTACTTCCCGGACTCGCTCCGTGTGCTCTACATGCTGGTCGCTGCGGGTCAGTTCACCACGTGCGGCGGGCTGTGAAGCGATTTGCCTGACCACGGCCCCGCGTGGTCCCAGCCCGAGGCGAAGCGCCCTCCTGGAGGCCGTGCTTTCACGGGCAGTCCCGGATCACCGTCAACCTGTCAGGCCGGGCCCTGGCCGTACGGCGGAGCGTGACGAACTGTCGCGACGGGTCCGCACGGGGGATCTCACGATATTTGGCAGTTGGCCTCCCAAAATCCCGCAGAGGCCCCGCGGCCGCTAACCAGAACCAGGGATGAGCCGTACTAGCCAAGGATTGGCCCACCAATTGCATCCAACTCGCTGAGATGTCCTCCGCTACCGCAGCTCGGCCCGCGCTCAGAGGCGGCTTTTCCCGCCTGCTGGCCCTGGGGACTGCGTGGATGGCGCTCTTGGCGGCTCCGGCGGCGGCAGCCGCCACCGTGGCGCCGCTGTCGCCCGGCAACGCGCACGGATGGGACCTCCGCGTCACGCCGTTCATCGAGCTGAACCCGAGCTCGCCAGTCGCGGTTTCGCCTCTGTTCCCGGGCAACCAGTCCCCACTGCTGGAATCGAATTATGAGCTCGAGGGTCGGTACGACCAGATCGGCGAGAAGAGCTTCGGGCCGTCCCGCACCATCGATCTGAGTGGGTACGCTGCGCCGCGGCTCGAGCGGCCACCGGCCTGGGAGTCGTTCATGCGTGGACGCTACGGCGTGACGCGGTGGCAGCAGCCCGCCGGTCCGTTTGCTGCGCCGACGTTCGAAACGACCGGGCCGTTTCCGCGGCTCACCAGGCAGCTGCCCGAGCGGCTCGAGCTGGTTTTCGGTGGCGCCGCGCTTGGGCTTCGTTTGCCGACGCTTCCGCGAATCGACGAAACGCCCGACGTCGCACCGAGCCCATGTCGGGTCAGTTGGATAACGATTATTCGAACGGATGGAGAACGAGACACTCTGCCGCTGATGGACTGCGACGGAGCGGTGACCGCGGAGGCTGTCGATCGTCTCAGCGTGCTGGCACGACCGTTCGGTGTCGCGCGTCCACAGCTGCCGCTACCCGAGCGCCCCGACCCGCTTGCCGCTCGGGACGGTGAGTGGATGCCCGGAGTGAAGCTCGTCCACCCTCGCCTGGTCTGGCTACTGGATCAAATCGCCAAGCGCTATCCTCGCCGGACAGTTCAGCTAGTCAGTGGCTATCGCCGCGACGCCAAACCCAACCGGCACACCCAGGGTCGAGCTCTCGATCTGCGTGTCACCGGCGTGTCCAACGAGGCGGTCTTTGCCTTCTGCCAGACGCTGCCCGACGTCGGGTGCGGCTACTACCCCAACAGTACGTTCGTCCACCTGGACGTCCGCCCGCTCAATGCGAGCCATGCCACGTGGATCGACGTCTCCGGCCCGGGTGAAAAGGCGCAGTATGTCGGCAGTTGGCCTGGGGTGGTTGCGTCGCAGTAGTACCAGCCCCATTACCATCCTCGAGCCTCCGGCCGTCTTACCGGTGAGCCGTTTGCGTTTGCCCGCGTGCCGGGCGTGTCCCAAGCTCACGGCTGGGTCGCCATGCGTCGTGTCCCTCTCACATTGAGATTCGTTGCCGTTGCGGGCGCGGTGCTGGCGCTGCTCGTGGGAGCGTGGTCGGCGCTGGCTCGTCCGACCCACCAGGGGCGTCTCGTCGGAGTGCTCCGGCCTGCTGCACTCTACTTCGCGCAGTTCCTCCCGGCACCGGCTGTTCCCAGTCCTGCCCGGCGCCCCCGAAAGGGTGGACTCGATGTCACCTTTCTCGTTACGGCCGACCCGCATTTCGGCTGGGGTGTTCACGACGACCCGGAGCTCCAGCCAAAGCTCGACCCGGTCGAGTTTCCGGTTGGCGTCGATCGCGAGCACGCACGAATCATCCAGCAGATGAACTCGATCCCTGGCCGCCTCTACCCAGCCACTATCGGAGGGCGCGTCGACGAGCCCCGTGGCGTACTCGTCGCGGGCGACCTGACCGAGAACGGAAAGCCCAGCGAATGGAAGCGTTTCACTGCGTACTACGGCAGGGATGGGACGGATGGTCTGCTTCGCTTCCCGGTCTTCGAAGGCTTCGGGAATCATGACTGGAACTACGGCGACTACGTGGCGCGCCAGATTACCGAACGCCATGGAGACGTCCGTTACAGCTGGGAGTGGGGCGACTTGACCGTGGTCTGCCTGGCGGACGCACCCGGGCGCAAGGGGCTCACCTGGTTGCAGGACACCTTGGCCAAGACGGGTCCAGAACGTCCGGTGATCCTCTACTTCCACTACCCGCTCGCGGGTGCCTACTCCGAGACCAATTGGTTCGGGTACGGCCCGTTCCGGGAGCGCCTGCTACGAGTGTTGGAGGGCTTCAACATCGTGGGAGTCTTCCACGGCCACTTCCACGCGACCGGAAGCTACCGGTGGCACGGCTACGACGTGTACAACGTGGGCTCGGCGAAGTACCGCTGGAACAGCTTTGCGGTCGTTCGGGTCAGCGATGACCGCATGACCGTGGCTTCCTGGAACTACCGCCACCAGCGGTGGTGGTGGTGGCACACCAAGCCGATCAACGTTCCACCAGGCGTTGGCAACGCCGAGCGACTGCAGGTCTCGAAGTCGCTCCAGATCGACCGGCAGCCAGTGATCTTCGATCGGTGACGGCGGAACGCGGGGCCCGCCTTCCGACCGGTTTGCGCCAAATCAGCGAGCGCGCTCGCTGATTTAGCCCCGTCCCGGCTCCCGTGGGTACTGGACCTCTGGCAGTGCACAAGCTTCGGGCGCTTCGTGCTTCAGGTACTCCTCGAAGTCACTCAGTAGCGCCCAGAGAAATCGCCGAGCCATGTACGCGTGCCCCTTCTCGGTGAGGTGGGCGAGATCCGGCTCTGCCATGTGCCGCAGGGCAAAGCGGGCGATGCTGAGCTTGCCCCCCATGGCAGCGTGGAAGTCCCAGAACGCGCAGCCCAGCTCGCGCGCCACGGCTCGCTTCTGCCTGCCCAGTTTGAGGATCCGGCCGCTGGGACGTGGCAGTTTCAGGTTGC
>CAZSVU010000170.1:0-17919 GCA_964610275.1 uncultured Polyangiaceae bacterium
CGCCGATCTTGGCGTGCAGTCGAGCCTTGTTGACTTGGTAGGGGATTTCGGTGACGACCAGTTGCTCCCGGTCGCTGCCCCCGGCCACCTTTTCGGTGTGGATGCGCGCGCGCATGATGACGCTTCCGCGGCCGGTCTTGTACGCCTGATAGATGCCCACCCGGCCGAAGATGTGCGCTGCGGTCGGGAAGTCGGGCCCGGGCACGAAAGCGATGAGGTCTTCAACCGATGCGTCCGGATTTCGGATCAGGTGGACCGTGGCGTCGATGACCTCCGTGAGGTTGTGCGGGGGTATGTTGGTGGCCATGCCCACGGCAATACCGCCCGACCCGTTGACGAGTAGGTTGGGGAATCGCGCTGGCAGCACCAGGGGCTCCCGCTTCCGCTCGTCGAAGTTGGGAACGTGGTCGACGGTCTCCTTGTCGATGTCCGCCAACAGCTCGGTGGAGATGCGTGCCAGCCGGCATTCCGTGTAGCGGTACGCTGCCGGGGGATCGCCATCGATGGACCCGAAATTACCCTGACCATCGACGAGCAGGTGGCGCATGGAGAAGTCCTGCGCCATTCGGACCAGGGCGTCGTACACGCTGGCGTCCCCGTGCGGGTGGTAGTTGCCCAGGACTTCGCCGACGACGGTCGCACACTTGCGGTAGCCCGCCCCGGGCGAGAGATTGAGCTCGCTCATGGCGAAGAGAATGCGGCGATGGACCGGCTTCAGTCCGTCGCGCGCATCCGGAATGGCGCGACCGATGATCACGCTCATCGCGTAGTCCAGGTACGAGGTCCGCATCTCGTCCTGGATGCTGATGGGCTGTTCGTTGGAGGGGTGGGAGGCGGGAGGATTTTCCATGTACGGAGGGCGTTTTCGGCGGAATGCGAGCAGCGACGATGCGTGGTGCTCGGTACGTCCGCGATGCGTCTGAGAGCGCTTTTTTCGAGCAGCTCTTGGTCAGGCCGGAGACGTCTCGGCGCCTGTCCGGTTGGCCGAGGGAAGACTAGCAAATTTCGGGTGTTGCAGCCCGCGCAAACCGCCCGGGAAAGCGGCCCGGAAGATATCCACAGGGTTTGCCTGGACCCCTTGGTGCCGCAGCTCGGGGAGCGGCCTGGAGGGGCAGTTGGGGCGCGGGATGACGGGTCTTCACGGGTCGCCCGCGGAAGCCCGCTGGGGCGCGGATTGGGGTGGTGACGGCAATGTGCCGTTGGCGGGATGCAGCCGGTACACGGATCTCATACCGAGCCCCCTCGAACTGCGTTCGAGGGGGGTACCTAGAAGAAGTTGCCGATGGTGAACTCGAAGACGCTCGAGTCTTCGCCGGCCAGAGGCTTGAACGGGAAGCCCCATTCGAAGCGGAGCGGGCCGAGCGGCGAGAACCAACGGATGCCGAACCCCCACGAGGTCCGCAGCAGCTTCAGGCTGTCATAGCCGTCGAAGCAAGGGCTCTGAACCGACGGGATCGTTCCACCTCGGGCTGCGTCGCAGTAGTTCTCCTCGAGGTTCCACGCGTTGCCGGCGTCGGTGAACACCACACCTCGTACGCCCACGGCTTCGACAATTGGGAACTCGACCTCGAGGTTCTGGAAGTAGCTCAGGTTACCTCCGATGTTGGCGTCGATTGGCCGACTGTTCGGGTCGGTTTGCGTCATCAGCGGAATGCGTGGACCGATGCTGCGCCAGTGGAATCCACGCACGTCGAGAATGCCGCCCAGGAAGAAGCGGGCGAAGATGGGAACTCCCTCCCGATTGGGGCTGGTGACGTGCCCCGTCTCCGTATTCAACTTGGCGACGAACCCTGCACCCAGTGGGTAATAGAAGCGCGCGACGAAGCGGTGCTTGAGGAATTCGTTGTCGGAGCCCAAGAGGTGCGTGGCGAGCTCGGTGGATCCCCGGACGTACATTCCGCTGGTGGGAAATAGGCGGTTGTCCCGGGTATCGTAGGTGAGCGCGGGTCGCAGGCTGGAGGTGAACCCGTCATTGAACAGATTCGCCAGCGGGAGCCGCCGGAACACGCTCACGGTGCTGGCGGTACCGAGGAACGTCGTTTGCTGCCGGGTCGATACCCGATCCAACGTACCCGAATAGGTGAGGGATGCCACCAGGTTGGGCTCGACCAGCGGGTAGCCGTAGGTGAGGGATCCACCGCGGCTCTGTAGCGAGAAGTCGGTGTAGATCCGTAGCTGATCGAAGAGATCGATGCTGGTGCTGAAGTCGCTGTCCAGGAAGTAGGGCTCGTAGAATCTGATGTTGATGAGCTGTCGGAGGCCGCTCACCTGCGCTTGCAGCGAGAGGTTCTGACCGTTCCCAAACAGATTCGCTTGCTGAACCTGTGCCGTGGCGATGAAGTTCTCGATGCTCGAGAACCCCACCCCGACCTGGAAGGTTCCTGTCGGTCGCTCGCTCACCTCGACGTGCACCTCGATCTTGTCCGGGGCCGATCCCTCCTCCGTGGAGACGTCGACTCGTTCGAAGAAGCCCAATGCGGTGACGCGTCGCCGCGATCGCTCCAAGTTCGTTTCGTGGAAGGGCTCCCCCTCCGCAATCTCCATTTCCCGCCGGATGACCTTGTCTCGGGTCTTGGTGTTGCCGTGAACCTCGATTCGCTCGAAGTACACCATCGGGCCACGCACCACCGGTATGATGACGTCGACTTCCCGACGGTCGGGATCCAGTCGCGTCTGCGGATTGGCCTCGACGTTGGCGTACCCATGATCGCGGTAGAGCGTGCGGACGGCCCCGAGGTCTTCGAGCAATTCGGCGCGGTTGAAGAAGTCGCCAGGCCGGGCCCGCACCATGTTGCGCAGGTTCCTACGCCCGTCGATCGGCTCGACCTCTCGGCCATCCGCCCCGCGCTCGTAGATGCGCAGCTGTCGAATTCGGAAGCGCGGGCCTTCGTCGATGGTGACGGAGATCTCGATCCCGTTTCGATCCGGGGTCAGCATCACCCGCGGCGTGCTGATCTGTACGTTCAAGTACCCGCGATCGTAGTAGAGGGCGCTGATGACTGCGATGTCGCGCTCGAACGCGTCTTGCCGATAGGGGCCACCTGATCCAAACGCGAAGAATCCCGCGTTTCCGGTGAACATCAGAGCGCGAAGTTCGTCGTCGGGGATCTCGTGATTCCCGATGAAGGTGATCCGGCGGACGGTTACCTCGGAGTGTTCCTCGATCCGAAAGACGATTCGGACTTCATTGTTCTTCTGCGGGGTGATTTCGCTGTTCACCTCCGCCAGGAAGTAGCCGCGTTCCGCGTACATATCGCGGATCTTCTGAATGCTTCGGCGTACCCCCGGCTGACTGAGCACGGTGTTGTCCTTGGTCTCGATGGCTTCGACCAACTCTTCGGTGTCGAGCTGTTCGTTGCCCTCGAACTCCACGGAGGACACATTGGGCCGCTCGCGTAGCAGGAATCGCAGTGTGACGCCGTCGTCGCTCAGTTTGAGGTCGACCTCGATGTCAGCGAAGAACCCCGAGTTCCACAACTCGCGCACGTCCTGGGTGAGCGCTTCGGGCGAGAAGGGCTCGCCCTCGCCCAGCTGCAGGTACGACTTGACGTCGGCCTCGCTGACGCGGCGGTTTCCGGCCACGTCGATCTTCTTGATCGGAATGCCCCGCGCTTTCTCCGCTTCGCTGGGCGGCAACTCGGCGCGTGGCATGGACGTGGGGGCTGGCTCCGGGTCGGTTTCCGCCGGAGGCGGAGGGTCGTCCGGCACCGGCTCGGTGGGAGTCGGTTGCCCGTGGACGGGAAGCGCGAACAGAAGTGCCGCTGCCACGACGAGCAGCCACCTCAGCAGGCTACGGCCAGGGCTCGGGTGGTCTGGGGCTAGCATCGAGATTGCGGCCGCAAGTCAGCTGTGAGGGGGCGTATGGGTGGGGCTCGGAAATCGCGGCCCTGCGTAGCCCAGAGCCCGCTTGCTGCCAAGCATCGGCACAACGATCCAGCCAGATCTCTGGGCAGAGGGCCGCTCAGCGGGTGCGGTTCGGCCCTGACGGGACGTTCGCCAGCGCCGGTCCAAACCGGTCGGCGGGCCCGCTTGACATCTGTCCAGCAATACTGCTCAGATGTCAGCCGAAGCGGGAGAATCAACGATTGGCGACGCGACGTAGGGCGGGCAAGGAGCAGAGCTCGCCGGGACGGCGTACCACCGGCAAGAAGGGCCGGGGCGGGTCGGGAGACGATGGCGCGGGATCGCTGCCGCTCTTTCCCGAGCAGTCCGTAGCCCTTCACGACATCGCTCAGAGCAGATATCTGAACTACGCGCTCAGCGTCATCACCAGCCGTGCGCTGCCTGACGTGCGCGACGGACTCAAGCCCGTGCAGCGCCGCATCCTCTACGCGATGTGGCAGCAGCGACTGACCGCAGAGTCGAAGCATCGCAAGTGCGCCAAGGTCGTAGGGGAGGTTCTGGGTAGCTACCATCCGCACGGCGATGCCAGCGTCTATGACGCCTTGGTGCGCATGGCGCAGCCCTTCAGTCTGCGCATGCCCTTGGTGGACGGTTCCGGCAACTTCGGGTCACTGGACGGCGACCCTGCGGCTGCCATGCGCTACACCGAGTGCCGCCTCGCGCCTATCTCGGGTGAGCTCCTCGGGGACATCAGCCACGGGACCGTCCACCTGCGTCCGAACTACGACGGCAGCAAACACGAGCCAGTCGTGCTGCCATCCAAGCTGCCCAATCTGTTGGTCAATGGCGCGACTGGCATCGCCGTGGGGATGGCCACGAACGTCCCACCGCACAATCCAGAGGAGGTGTGCACGGCGGCCATCCGTATGCTGGACGCGCTGTTGGAGGACCGCGAACTCAGTAGCCGGGAGCTCTGCCGGACCATCAAGGGACCGGATTTTCCCACCGGTGGGCGGATCGTCTCCACGGCAGAAGAGGTCAAACACGCCTACGAGACAGGGCAGGGGAGCATCAAGTTGCGTGGGACCTGGGAGCTCGGACCCGCACGACGCGCCAGCAAGACGGTGCTGATCACCAGCATTCCGTATGCAGTGAACAAGGCCACGCTCGTCGAGCGTATCGCGGAGGTCGCCACCGGTCGGAAAATGCCGATGCTGCTCGACGTGCGCGACGTGTCGGCAGACGACGTCTGCATCGAGCTGGAGCTGAAGAAGGACGCGGACGAGCAGAAGGTGCTCGCCTATCTGTTCAAGCACACACCACTGCAGACCACCGTCGCGTTCAATCTCACGTGTCTCGTCCCCACGGAGAACCCGGAGGTAGGACGTCCCGAGCGTCTCGATCTGCAATCTCTGCTCTGGCATTTCCTCCGATTTCGGCTCGACGTCGTCACTCGACGGCTGCAGCACGAGCTCGGGGGGCTCGAGAAACGCATCCACGTGCTCGAAGGGCTGGCCACCGTCTTTGATGCGCTCGACAAGATCCTGCGCATCATTCGCCAATCGGACGGCAAATCCGATGCGGCCCAGAAGATCATGGCTCGGTTCGAGCTGGATGCCGAGCAGACGGATGCCATTCTGGAGCTCAAGCTCTACCGCTTGGCCCGGCTCGAGATCCTGGTCATCCAGAAGGAGCTCACCGAGAAGCGCAAGCGTGTGCGACAGATCCAGCGCCTCCTGACCGAGGTCGAGTCCAAGGGTCGCTGGGGAATCGTGCGAGCTGAATTGAAGGAGGTCCTCCAGGCGTGCGGTCCGAACGCCAAGCGCAGGACGCTGATGGAGACCGTCGAAGACGAGCCCGAGTTCAGCCCGGAGGACCTGATTGTCGAGGAGGACAACCACGTCGTCCTCTCTGCCGACGGTTGGGTGAAACGGCAGAAGGAGATCAAGGATCTCGCGACGACCCGCTTGCGGGAGGGAGACCGGGTGCGCAGCTGTGTCATCGGGTCGACGCGTGCGGCCGTCGTCTTCTTCTCCAATTTTGGAACCGCGTACACTTGCCGATTGATCGACGTGCCGGCCACGACCGGATATGGCGAACCGATTCAGAAGCTGTTTCGGCTCAAGGATGGCGAGTCGATCGTGGCGGCGTTTTCCCTGGATCCCCGCGTGGCGGGCGACATCAGTGAGCTCGAGGACCACTATCCCGAAACGTTCGGGGTCGCCGTGGCCACTGACGGCTATGCCTTCTGCTTTGGTTTCAGCCCCTACGCCGAACCGAGCAACCGCAGCGGGCGTCGCTATGCGCGGCCGAAGAAGGGCAGCGTGATCGTGGGAGTGCAGGCGGTCCACGGCGACGAGACGGTGATCGCGGCGACGCGTCAGCGTCGCATTTTGTTGTGTCCGCTGGAGGAAATCAACTACCTGACCGGCCCGGGGCGCGGGGTGCAGCTGCTCAAGGTGAAGGCGGGAGACGAGCTACTCGCTTTCCGCACGGCCACGAGCGAGCGAGATACCCTGGTCGTGCGGACCAGCATGGGCGGCGAACAGCGGATCAACACTGCCAAGTACGAGGTGACGAGTCGAGGCGGAAAGGGCCGCGAAGTGATCAAGCGCGGCAGCTTGGTGGGCATCGAGGCGGAGATTCCGCCGGTGCCGACCCTGGAGGTCCGCGAGGAGTGAGAGCCCGCAGCGGCGGGAATCGACCATGAAGTACACAGCCAAAGACATCACCGTACTCGAAGGGTTGGACCCGGTCCGCAAGCGCCCTGGCATGTACATCGGTGGCGTCGGCTCCAGCGGTTTGCATCACCTGGTGTGGGAGATCCTGGACAATGCCGTCGACGAGGCCATGAACGGATACGCCTCGGAGATCGCGGTGACGCTGCATGAAGACGGTCGCTCCATCACGGTAACCGACAACGGTCGCGGCATTCCCGTCGACATGCACCCGAAGCACAAGCGACCCGCCGTGGAGCTCATCTTCGGCACTCTCCATGCAGGCGGCAAGTTCGAGAAGGGCAGCTACCGAACCGCAGGCGGCTTGCATGGCGTGGGGGCTTCCGTCGTCAACGCGCTGTCCGCAGAGCTCGTGGCGACGATCAAGCGGGACGGGCATCAATGGGAGATGAAGTTTCGCCACGGCAAGACCGTCGGCAAGCTCAAGCAGCAGGGCGCGGCACGAGGCAGCGGGACCTCGGTCTACTTCCATCCCGATCCGACCATCTTTCCTCGCACCGAATTCAATGCTGAGACGATTCGTCAAAGGCTGGAGGTGGCGAGCTACCTGCACCGTGGGCTCAAGCTCACGTTCGCGGATCGCACCGCCAAGCTGAAGTTCACCTATCAGCACGAGGGGGGCATAGCGGACTACCTCGACCGGATACTCTCGGAACGCAAAGCTCGCTCGATCCACGATTCGACGTTCCGTCTCATGCGGGAGAACGGTACTCGCGTCGAAGCGGTTTTGCGCTGGACCGAATCCACGGACGAGCACGTGCGCAGCTACGTGAACGGCATCCCGACGACCTCAGGGGGAAGCCACGAAAATGGCTTACGCGCTGGGCTGGCCAAGGCCGTGCGCAACTACATCGAGACACACAAGCTGGCTCCGCGCGGCGTGAGCTTGACCGCCGACGACATACGCGAAGGAGTGGTGGGCGTGCTCTCGGTGATGCTGACCGACCCCCAGTTCCAGGGACAGACCAAGGAGCGGCTCAACAACCCCGAGGCCCAGTCCTTCGTCGATGGCGCAGTTCGTCCAGGGCTCGAGCAGTGGCTGAACTCCAACCGGACGGCGGCCGAGAACATCGTGGCTCGGATCACTCGCGCGGCGCGGGCTCGAGAAGCCTCGCGTGCGGCGTCAGCGGCGGTGCTGCGCAAGACGGCCACCGCCGGCAAGCTGACTCTGCCCGGCAAGCTCAGCGACTGCAGCGCGGCCAACCAGAGGAACACCGAGCTCTTCATCGTCGAGGGAGATTCCGCCGGGGGCTCGGCCAAGCAGGGGCGAAATCGCAACTACCAAGCGATACTGCCGTTGCGAGGCAAGGTCCTGAATACGGAGAGCGTGAGCCTGAAGAAAGTGCTCGAGAACAAGGAGCTCTCCGACCTCATCACCGCGTTGGGGTGTGGAGTGGGCAAGACGTTCGACGAGGAGAAGCTTCGCTACCACCGGGTGGTGATCCTGGCGGATGCCGACTCCGACGGACACCACATCACCACCCTCCTGCTCACCTTCTTCTATCGACACTTGCCCGAGCTCATGCGAAAGGGGCGGGTGTTCGTGGCGGTACCCCCGCTCTATCGGATTGACATCGGCAAGGAGACGCACTGGGCCGCCGACGACCGCGATCGCGATCGCATCTTGGCGAAGTCCTCCGGGCGCGGGAAGGCCGAGATCACCCGGTTCAAGGGGCTGGGCGAGATGATGCCGAAGACGCTCTGGGAGACGACACTCGACCCCAGCACGCGGCGGCTACTGCGCGTCGACATCGGGGACGCTCTGGAAAGTGACCACGTGATCAGCGATCTGATGGGCAAGGACCCTTCAGCGCGGTTTCATTTCATCATGGAGCGCGCCGACGAAGCCGAAGAGCTGGACGTGTAGCGCTTGGTCCTATCTGTAGTCGTTCACATTGATGCCGTATTGCTGCATCCAGCGGTGAATTTGCTGGCGCGCCTTGCCCAGCACTCGTCCTACCGCGGCCACGTTGCCACGGTGCTCCACCAGTAGGGCACGCAGCGCATCGGCGCTGGGCTTGGGTTGTATCGGAGGCTCGTCTGGCTCGGATCCCGCCGCAGGTGGGCTACCCGACTCCGCCGGCTTGGCGGAAGCAGCCCGCACCTCCTCGGGTAGGTGTGAGGGCAGCAGCTCTGGGCCCGCGCAGAGCGCGGCACCGCGTTTCGCGCAGGCGAGCAACTCGCGCACGTTGTACGGCCAGTGGTAGCGCAGTGCCTCCATCATGAACTGCAGGGAAGGGCGCAGCTCGGGTCGGCCGTCGGTCGCGAGGAACGATCGCAGCAGGGCGTAGAGGTCCTCCTTGCGCTGGCGCAGGGGGGCGAGCGTGATCTTGAAGCCGCTCAGGCGGGCGAACAGGTCTGGACGGAACGCTCCCGACGCCTGCAGCGCGGAGAGATCACGGTGGGTGGCGCTCACCACCCGCACGTTCACCGTTTCGGGCGCGGTCGCCCCGAGTGGGTGAACTTCGTGGGTTTCCAGCACCCGAAGCAGCTTGGCTTGGGCCTCGGGTGGCATGTCACCGATTTCGTCGAGCAAGAGCGTGCCCCCGTTGGCAGCTTGGATCAGTCCGGGCTTGTCGCGAGCTGCTCCCGTGAACGCCCCCCGCTTGTATCCGAACAGCTCGCTTTCGACCAGATTGGCAGGAATGGCTGCGCAGTTGACAGCCGCGAATCCGCCCCGACGTCCGCTCAGGCGGTGTAACTCGCGGGCGGCCACCTCCTTGCCGGTCCCGCTCTCACCGAGGACCATCACGTTGAGCGGGCTGGGCGCGAACTTCTCGATCTGGGCGGCCACGCAATCCATCTGCCAGCCGCCGACCAATGCGGTGCCACTGCGGCACTGCCGCTGAGCGCCACGCAGCATGACACCGTCAATGCGGTAGTCGGCGTACAGGTCGACGTGTTGGTCCACGAACTTGGTGATCACCGAGCCGAATTGAAGCTCAGCCCCCGGCACGAGCGCTGCTTCCGCGACGGCTCTTCCGTTCAAGACGGTGCGGTTCGTGCTGCCGAGGTCACGCACCACCCAGCCAGCGGGCGTTCGCCTGAACTCGGCGTGCGCCCTGGAAACGCCGCTCTGCGGCAGATGCACGCCCGAGCTGGCATCGCTGCCCAGGACGGTGCGCTCCGATCCGAACGTCCACGCGCCGGGCAGTCGCTCGAAATCCTCGGTGAACAGCAGCACCAGCCCTGGGCACTCGCCGGTCTCCGGCTCCTCCCCGTAGATCGGGATCTGCGTGGTCTTGGGGGGAGGCTTAGGGGGCGGCGCCATGCTCGCTGGCTCAGCGTAGTCAGCCAGGGCAGCCAAAACCAGCACCAATCCGTGCGGGGGCCGCCGTGGCGTCCTGCACGAGAGCGGGTTTCGGGGTATACGCTCCGATGATGAATGCTTCGGCCTCGCTGCGGGTTGCAGCAGTTCAGCTGAACAGCCAAGCCAGAGTCGAGGAGAACCTGGCCACGTGCCACGACTTGGTGGCCGGCGCAGCGCGCCGCGGTGCCGAAGTGGTGATCCTTCCTGAGAACTTCGCCTATCTGGGGCCCGAAGCCGGTCGCCGGGAGATCGCTGAACACATCGGCGAGGTGGAAGCACCCGTGCAGCGAGCTCTGATGGAGATGGCCAGACAGAACCGGGTCGTGGTGATCGCCGGTGGGTTGCCCGAGGTGAGCGACGATGCCGAGCGTCCGTACAACACCTGTGTCGCCTTCTCCCCGCAGGGCGAGCTTCTGGCCAGCTACCGGAAGATACACCTGTTCGACGTCGAGCTGACCGACGGGACGACGTTGCGCGAGTCGTCGGCGACGTCGGCCGGCAGCGAACCGGTCGTGCTGCAGGTAGCGGACGCGAGGATGGGATTGAGCATCTGCTACGACCTGCGCTTTCCCGAGCTGTACCGTGCGCTGGTCGATCGGGGTGCCGAGGTGCTGATGATCCCCGCTGCCTTCACCATGCAGACGGGCAAGGACCACTGGCACGTGCTGCTCCGGGCGCGCGCCATCGAATCACAGAGCTGGGTGGTGGCCCCCAATCAGTGGGGGCGGCACGGTGGTGCACGCGCCTCCTACGGTCACACCCTGATCGTCGACCCCTGGGGCACGATCGTGGCCGAGTGTTCCGACCGAGTGGGGTTCGTGTTGGCGGACCTGGATCGCGATCTCGTGACCAGCGTCAGACGCGCGCTGCCGAGCCTGCGTCACCGGCGCCTGTAGCGACTCGGCGGGGCCCCACTTCACCACAAGTGGCGCCTGGCGATTTCGGTCCAGGTGCCGTGCGGCTCCAAGGCGACATAGCGTTCCCAATGCGGGCGCGCCTGCCGGCTCTCACCGATTTGCTCGTAGGCCATGGCCAGGTTGAAGTACGCGTCGGCGAACGACGGGTCCGCGGCGATGGCCCCGAGGAAGAGCGGAACGCTCGCCTCCGGCGCCCCTCGCTCCAGCATGACGTAGCCCAGATTGTACTGTGCTTCCGGCTGTTTGCCGTCGATTTCCAGCGCCTTCCGGTAGAGCGATTCGGCTTCGTCGGGGTTGCGGCGCCGAAACCGGATGTTCCCCAGGTTCGTGTAGGCGATGGCCAGCCAAGGGTCGAGCCGGATCGCCTCGAGATACATCTTCTCCGCCTCGTCCATGGTGGTCAGCTCTTCGTCGAGCTCGCTGGCGCGGAGGTAGAGCTCATACGCGGTGCGTGCTCGCTCGCGGCCAGCCGAGGGGCGCAGCACCCGCACCACGTCGTCGCGGAGGGACTTCACTTCCAGGTCGAGCACCATCTGTCCGGTGAGGGGCTCGAAGGAGCCCTGCTGTGTCCGGACGACCATGCTGCGACCATCGGAGACGACTCTGAGCTCCACCAGAGGCCGGGTTACCTTCGGCAGGGTCCGCATGAGCGCTCCGACTGCCCGCGACACGTCGCGCAGTCGTATCTTTCGATCCAAGAGGGACTGCGCAGCGCGCAACGCGATCAGGTCAGCGAACGTGTAGGCTCGCCGGCCACGCCGGCGTCCGGAAGGGGTGACGATCCCGGCGCGGTCCAGGCTGGTGAGTCGCGCGGGCGTCACGCCGAGCAGACGGGCAATCTCCCCACGCGTGAACACGTCCGTGAGTGGCTCGCGTCCCACGGCCTTCGCATCCCAGGCAGCGTCCTTGGCTGGACTGTGCTTGCGATCGAGTCGCCCACCGCCCTTACCAAACGCGACGTGGATGACCGTCTCGTCCCTGCGCTTCCTGCGTCCCATTCCGATTCCGGCAACAGCGTGACGGGTTGGTTCCCACGTTTCTTCCTCAGCGCTCCAGCTGTCAAGGGGCAGATGGCGCACGTGCTCTCGACTGCGTCATGGTGCTCGCATCACCGAGGTTTCACCACATTGGGTTAGCAGTCTGGCTGTAAGGATTGAGTGAGACCCCGTGCGGGAAAGCACTTGACGCAAGCAGCAGGCGTCGTCTAACGGCCTGACGCGCGACGGGGACCCGTCCGCGCCTGACGGTCCCGGAGCAGTCGCGCTTCGACGTCGACCCCGACGGTGATGCCGCGTGCATCGTGTCGCACCGTGAGCTCGGCGGATAGTCGCTCCATGGGCCGCTGCGCGCGTAGTTGCGCTTCCAGATAGGCCACGCGGACCGCGCGGGTTCTCGCGTGCGGATCGCCACTCAGGGCGCGCGCGACGAGCCCGACCTGCTCGTCCGGAATCAGTCCCCCGCACGACACCACCGGCAGAACCACGCTGGTCGAGCCGTAGTAGATGGCGCCGTTCGGCTCGTCGCGAACCGCGCCTTCGCTCATGACGTCCGCACGTTCGAACAGCTCGCGCCATCGATAGTCGATGGCTGCCCATTGCTCGACTTGTCGCCGGCGCACGAATTCGGCAGCGCGCGTCTTGGCCAGGCCGGGACGCCGAGGTGGGGAGCCCATACGCGCCATCGTAGAAGGTCTCTTCTCAGACGACTAAGTTTGCTTATGGCGCATTGCGTTGAACGATGCGGGACCAGGCTGTGGGACTTGTTGAACCATCCAACGGGCCGCGTTGAGGGCGCACGCGGTGGATCTCGAATTGGCGGAGGTTTAACGCGAACTTAGCTCCCCGGAAGCAGAGGTGGGTCGAGTCGAGGCCCGAGCCCTGCATGGGCAGGATCCCGCGCTGCCACGGCGCACGAGCATGACGCGGCATTCCATTCGGATGGCGCGTATCGAGTTACGCGCCAGCTTTTCTTTGATTTTCGCGGCACCCCTGAACTAGTCAACGTCAAGCAGTGGGCGTCTCGCTGGAGACGAGTCGACAACCACAGAGGTCGCCCCCGAACTCACGCAGCGCCACCCGCAGGACTTCCCATGACGGAAATCATCCAGACCCTTGCCGAGTCGAAGGACCCGCGCGCGATCCAGATCCTCGCCAAGAGCGTTTACCGCGAGCTTCGCGACAATGGTTTGCGTGAGCAGGACGTGATGTCGTTCGCGGGAGAGCTTCTCTCGCTCGTCACGAACGACGTGCGGACCCAGCGAGAAGACGACCGCTGAGACGGATGAACCTGCGCGGCTCCCGGCGAGCTCGCGTGGACCGTTGGGGTTGGCCGTAAGGCCGGTGTCAGACCCAACCCCGCGGTCCGGGCCAGCCAACCGCGGATTTGCGTGCATTCCCCAGCAAAGGTCGCCCGACTTCAGGCCTTCACCGCTGTGCGTGCAGACTGCTGTGATATCGTGCGATCCGCAGAAAAGTCGGACCCGTGTTTGCCATCGTCATCAGTGAGAAGGGCGGCGCCGAGCGTCGGGAGAGCTTTGACCAGCCCGAGATCAGTATCGGACGCGTCCAGGGCAACGACGTGGTGCTCCCGAAGGGCAATGTCTCCAAGCGGCATGCGCGCCTCTTGTATCGCGACGGCCGCTTCATCGTTACGGACTTGAACAGCACCAACGGGACCTACGTCAACCGGCGGCGAATCTCACAGGCCACGATCGTTCGCGAAGGGGATCGCGTCTACGTCGGTGATTTCGTGCTGCGCATCGAAGTGGCCGATGCACAATCGAGTCAGGACGCCAGCAGCAGCAGTCTCCCGCGTGGTGCCTTGGGCAGCACTCCGTATTCGGCGCGCGGAGCGCAACCGCCTCCCGAACGAGAATCGGCGGATGGGGATGTCGGGCAGGTGCGCGTGCCCGCGGCGCCGAAGGTACCCGCGACCTCACCTCGGCATGCACCCGCCACCCGTGATGCCGGTGGTGCACTGCCCCGGGTTGGCAGCCAGCCTCGCAGCCCCCAGCGGGCCGCGGCCCCACCCAGCATCCCCTCCCCGCGGTCGGGGGCCACGGTCAGCACGCAAGACTCGCCTGGACCCGAAACGCAGAGTGGCCCGCTGATCGCTCTTCTGGACAGCGTCGTCAGCGCCTTGGCGGAGGGCGAGCGTGAGTCGGACACCCAGTACGCGCAGCGTGTCGAAAGTCTGCTCGAGCGGCATGTCTCCCGTCTGCGCGAGAGCGGCGTCATCGCTCCGAGTGTCTCGCCGGAAAGCCTGGTACGAGATGCGCGTGCTGAGCTCGTGGAGATTGGGCCGATCCCGGCACTGCTCGACGATGACGAGGTGACCGAGATCACCGTCGTCCGGTACGACCACGTCGTCGCGCTACGCGGAGGGCGCTATGTCGTGTCCGAGCGCGGCTTCTCCTCGGGCGCGGCACTCCGCGGCGCCGTCGCGGCACTCTGTCGTCGTGCCGGCGCTCCCCTCAGAGCCGGTGAGGTTCTGGTGGAGCGAGCGTTTCCTGGCGGTGCCAGGATGTGGGCAGCGATGGAGCCCTCGGTGGCGCACGGCGCGCTGCTCGTCATTCGCAAGCCGCGCCCGGTCGCGGTGGGGATGGACGAGTTGATCAGGGCTGGTGCGCTGTCACGCCCGATGGCGACCTTTCTGGAGAGGTGCGTCAAGGGTAGGCTCAACGTTCTGGTCGTGAGCTCTTGCGAGGTCGGCAGTGTCGCCCTCACCAGTGCGCTCAGTGCTCTCGGAGGGGATGCCCGGGTGGTCGCCGTTCAGGACCTCGACGACATTGCCTCGACCAGTGCCAACGTGACCGCGTTGAGTGTGGCTGGGATGCGCTCGAGTGCCGACGAATTGGTGCGCACCGCGGCCCGCGTGCCGGGGGCTCGGCTCGTCGTGGAGTTGGCCACCCCTGCCATGACCGCTGCGCTCGTCGACGTGATCGGTGCCGGCGCCGACGGCGTGATTGGCCTTTTGCGCGCACCCAGTCTGACGCGTGCCCTCACTCGCCTGCCCGCAGAGGTCGCTGCGGCGCGGTCTGGGCTCGCCGTTGAGGCAGCCCTGGCGTGCGTGGCGGCCTCCTTCGAGGTGGTGGTCGAAGTGCGACGTTTGGCGGACCGTCACTACCGGGTGACTCGACTCGCCGAGATCACCGGGACCGCCGATAGCAGTATTCTGAGCGACGAGATTTTCCGATTCGCGATCGATCGTTCTACCGGTGCGGCGGTGGAGGGGCGGTTCCTGGCCAGTGGAACCGTTCCGCGAGTGGTCGCTGAGCTCACGGCACAGGGGCTCAGTATCGACCAGAGTCTGTTCAAGAAGTAGTCCGGCGCGAATCGCCCTCAGCTCGAGGCTGCTTCTCGCTTGGCCAGCTTGCGGCCGATGAGTCGTCGTTTGAGCGGCGACACCTTGTCCACCATCAGTACTCCATCGAGGTGGTCGTTTTCGTGCTGGACGGCCACCGCCAACAGTCCGTCCGCTGCCAGCTCGAACTCGGCACCGCTGAGGTCGAGCGCGCGGACCGTCACCTGCTCGGCCCGTTTGATCTCTTCGGAGATCTCCGGAAACGACAGGCACCCTTCCTTCCACGATTGCGTCCCTTCGCGGCGCACGATCTCGGGATTGATGAAGACCTGGAGATTGCTCGGCTCATCCTCGTCGGCGATGTCGATGATGAATACCCGCTTCTTGACGCCCACCTGCGTGGCCGCCAAGCCCACGCCCGGCGCGTCGTACATCGTCTCAGCCATGTCTTCGACGAGCCGACGCACTTCATCGTCGACCTGCTCGACCGGCTCGGCGATTTCGCGGAGTTTCGGGTCCGGGTAGATGAGGATGTCCAGTATAGCCATCTTGGATACTCATTCATGTGGCGCCCGGGGGCGTCTGGCAAGGCGTCGCCGCTCTCGACGGCGACGCCCCGGCCTTTCACTTCTTGGCGTAGACTACCGGTCCCGAAACGTAGGCGTCGCTGCCGCAGAGCTCCCACCGTGGTGAATCGATCCGCGGCGCCTCCGCTGGGGTCTCCGGGCCAGCCCAGTCCACCGCCGCAGCGCGGCCGCGTGGGCCGAGAAGGACGGGAGCGACGAACACGTGCAACTCGTCCGCGAGCCCGCTGGCGAGAAGGCTCCCGCTGAGCTCGGCGCCACCCTCGCACAGCACCGAGACCACCTCGCGTGCAGCCAATTCCTGCAACGCTACCCGCATGTCACAGCGACCCTCGGCAGTCGCAGGGACGCGAATGACCGACACCCCGGCGCTTTCCAGGTTCTCTGCGACGGCGCGTGACGAGTCTGCCGTCGTCACCACGCAGGTGGTGACCTCGGCTGCGCTGCTCACCAACTGGCTGTTCATGGGCAGCCGCAGCGTGCTGTCCAAGACCACGCGTATCGGGCTTCTGCCCGGCACATCCCGAACGGTCAGTCTCGGATCATCCGTCATCACCGTGTTGATCCCGACGAGCACCGCGTCGTGCTCGTTGCGAAGGGTGTGCACACGCGCGCGCGACTCCGGACCGCTGATCCACTTGGACGCCCCGGTTCGGGTGGCGATCCGCCCATCCAGCGACACCGCCAACTTGAGCGCCAGATAGGCGCTCTGAGTCGTTACGTACTTCTTCCAGGGCCGAATGATGGTCGACGCTTCCTGCTCGAGGACGCCCACCACCACCTCGACTCCAGCCTCGAGCAACCGCTCGACGCCTTGGCCAGTTACGTTGGGATTCGGGTCACGGCACGCGATGACAACCCTGGAGATCTCCGCCGCCAGGATCGCGTCGACGCAGGGGGCGGTGCGACCTTCGTGGTTGCACGGCTCCATCGTGATGTACATGCACTTGCCGCGAGTGGCCTCACCGGCCTGACGCAGCGCGGCGACTTCGGCGTGGTCCATCCCGGCCGCTTCGTGAAATCCCTCGCCGATAATCTGCTCGCCGTCGACGACGATACAGCCGACGTGAGGATTCGGGGACGGGTCCCCTTTTCGCGCCAGCTCCAGCGCGCGTGCCATCATTCGGCTGTCGACGTCCGGCATCGTACGACCCTTACTCCGTTGGCTTGCCGCGAACAAGCTTGCCCATTTCCTGTATGAATTCGTCCACGTCGCGGAACGACCGGTAAACACTCGCAAATCGCACGTAGGCCACTTCGTCCAGGCGCCGCAGTCGCTCCATCACCCGCTCCCCGATCAGTAGGGACTCCACCTCGCGCTCGCCGGTAGCGGCGAGCTCTTGCTCCAGCTCGTCGACCTGTTCCTCGAGGACGCTCGTGGACACGTCCCGCTTGTTGCAGGCGATCCTGAGACTGCGAAAGAGCTTCTCGCGTTCGAACGGCTCGCGCTGCCCATTTCGTTTCTTCACGGTGGGAAGCACGTGCTCGACGCGTTCGTACGTCGTGAAGCGGCGCTTGCAGGAATCGCAGACCCGTCTTCGCCAGGTGACGGTACCGCTGGTCACCAGTCGAGAGTCCACGACGCGGCTCTCCAGGTGCTTGCAGAACGGGCACTGCATCGGTACGTGGCTCCGATCCTCGGGATCAATCCTCCAGCTTGGAGAACACGAGAGTGGCGTTGGTCCCCCCGAATCCGAAAGAGTTGCTCAGTGTGTGTCGAATTGTGCGCTCGCGAGCCGCAAGAGGGACGCAATCCAGAGGACACTCGGGGTCCTGATCCTCGAGGTTGGCGGTGGGTGGGATCAGGCCAGTCTCGAGGGCCTTGGTGCACAAGACGGATTCAACCGCCCCGGCAGCGCCCAGCAGATGGCCCATGACGCTCTTGGTCGAGCTCACCCACAGGTCGCCGTCCAGTGCATGGGCGCCAAACACGTTGGCGATGGCGTGGGATTCCTCCAGATCGCCACTCGGAGTGCTGGTCGCGTGGGCGTTCACGTAGTCGATGTCGGTGGGGTTGAGCCGGGCATCCCGCAGTGCCGCACGCATGGCGCGGGCGCCGCCCTCGCCACCCGGCGCGGGCTTGGTGATATGGTGCGCGTCGCTGGTGGATCCGTAGCCCCGAAGCTCGCAAATGATCCGCGCGCCCCGCTGCCGAGCGTGGGTCAGGGATTCGAGCACGAGTGCACCCGCTCCCTCGCCGCAGACGAATCCATCGCGGCCGCGGA
>CAZSVU010000171.1:0-17853 GCA_964610275.1 uncultured Polyangiaceae bacterium
GCAAGGAGATGACCCGGAGGGCCGAGGTGCTGCTGAAGGAGGTGGGGCTCGAGGCCCGTGCAACCCACCGTCCCGGCGAGCTTTCCGGCGGTGAACAGCAACGCGTGGCGATCGCCCGCGCGCTCGCGCTGGAGCCCAAGTTGGTGCTGGCGGACGAGCCCACGGGCAATCTGGACAGTGCAACCAGTGACGCGATTCACGACCTGTTTTTCGAGATCAATCGCAGGCACGGAACCACGATCGTGGTGGTGACGCACAACCCGACGTTCGCCGCCAGCATGCCGCGCATCGTGAGCATGGTGGACGGACACATCCAGAAAGACGAAGGGCCCAACGCACCGGTCGCGGACGAGTCTACCGCTCCCCACCTTCCACAATCTGCTGAATCTTGAAGGGCACGAGCCCGTAGCCTTCCGCGGCGGCCAGAAGGCCCACGTTGTGGGGCAATTCGGTCAAGAACAGCCGTGCGTACGGCGTGCCGACCAGCCCCTCCACCCGCCGCTGCAGCGACGGCAGCGCGCGGACCACGGCGTCGCGTGCCCGCTCGGTGTCACCGAGCTCGACGTAGGCGTCGTGCAGGGCCAAATAGACGGTCGATTCGTTGAGTAGGCTCGGTGCGCCATGCTCGAGAAGCCCGGTGGCTTCTCGTGCGAGATCGAGAGAGCGGTGCGCCTCGCCCGCTTGCCGCTCAGCTGCTGCCCATACGCCCAGGGCCACCGGCAGGACATCTTGATGACCCATGGCGCGGTAGCCGTCGGCGGTTATCTTGAGCAGTGCGCGCGCACGATCGAGGCTGGCCGCTCCCGCGCGCAGCAACTCCCATCCGCGGTAGAAGAGCACGCCGAGATTCGCACGATCCGGTGCTGCCCAGAAGGAGGTCGCCGCGGTGTCGGCGGCGGCCCGCGGCTCTGCGAGCAGACCCTCGAGACGCTTGTCGTTGCCGAACGTGGCGGCCCACCCCAGCAGATTCATTTGCGCGTGTCGTACCGCGCCCTGGCTGCCGATGGCGTCCGCTACGGCGAGGCCCGTTTCGAGCGCGGCTCGGGCCTCCTGACGCGCTCCGATGGTGGTCAGTGCAAATCCCACGTTGGTGGTCAGCATGGCCTCGCGCTCTTTCAAGCCGGCGCGTTGCGCCGCGCGCGCCGCGTTTCGGCGCGCGCTCAGCGCGGCACTGAGCGCCCCCTGGGTCTGCCGGATGATGGCCAAAGTCTGCCAGGCGTCCACGGCCGCCGCCGTGATGCCGCGAGACTCCGCAAACTCCAGCAGCCGGGCCGCCTCGGCTTTGGCGTCGTCAAAGCGACCCGCAAAAGCCAGGCGGGCTGCGAGCACCGCTGAGCATCGTGCCTCCTCGTCGTGCAGCCCCAGTTCGGCGGCTTCGCCGCGGATGGTCAAGAGGCGGTCGGTAACGTCCTCACCGCCGCCCCGCGCATCGTCGAATCGAGCCCGGGCGCCCCGTGCCCGAACCGCCGTGGCGTCGTCATGGATGTTCTCGTTGAGGGCCAGGATGGCGGACTCTCGCTCGCTCGCGCGAGGATCGAGACGGCTCCAAGCTTCGTCGAGGCAGCTGGCGCGTTGGAAGCCTTCCACCGGATGGGTGGCAAAGGCGAGCGACTGCTCGGCCATGGTCACAGCGTCGTGGAGCGCGTTGGCCGCCAGGGCGCGCTTGGCCGCCCTGAACCAGTGCTGAGCGGCCGCCTCGCGCGCTCCGCCCAGGTCGTACTGTCGGGCCACCGTCGCGGCGTCCTCGCCCATTGATTCGAGCCACTTCGCGGCCAGAGCGTGGAGCTCCTTTCGGGCGGAGTCCCCCAGCGAAGCGTAGGCCACGTCGCGAACCAAGGGGTGCTTGAACATCCATTCGGCGGTGCCGGAGAATCTCGAGCTGTCCTGCTCGATCAGCACCTCGGCGCCGGCCAGAGCTCGCATGACGCCTTCGGCGTGCGCCAGGCCGAGAGCCTCCAGTGCGGCATCCCAGCAACGGACCCCCAACACGCTCAAGCGGCCCACGGCATCCCGACACTCGTCATCGAGCGAGTCCAGACTGACCTGTATCGCCGCCTCGATGGTGGGGGCGTGCGTCATGTCGGCGCCCGCCGCAGACAGCCGCGCGAGCTCTTCGGCAAACAGCGGGAGCCCGGCCGCTTGGTGCGCGATCTGGTCCACGATCTCTGGCTGCGCTTCGTTGCCCAGGAGGGATCGGGCGATGTCGCGCGAAGCGCTCTGGGAGAGTCGCCGGAGCTCGATGCGAACGTGATCGCGACCCCCGAACCGCTGTGGATGCTCGGCCCAGAAATCCGGTCGCACCATCGCGAGCACCAGCAGGGGCTGGTGCGCGGCGCGCCCAAGCAAGTGGTCCAGCCAGCCGACGCTCTCCGGGTCGGCCCACTGAGCATCTTCGACGATGAGTACCGTGGGCGCGTTGGCCACCAGTTGGACCACGACGTCGGTCATGGCCAACCAGAGCGCGTCACGTGAACCCCGGGGGTCGAACCCTTCGGGAAGTGGCTCGTTGGAGAGCAACCGAGCGAGCAGATTGCGGTTCGTCGCGGTGAGCTCATCTCGGGTGGCGGGTCCGAGGTGCGCCACGATTGCGGTGTCGGCCTCTCGCGCCGTGATGTCCTTGGGCAATCCAATGATCGCGCGCAACAACTCGGCCGCGGCTCCGAGGGCGTGCGCGCGTCCATAGGCTTCGCTCTGTTGCACGACGATGCGAGGCGTCGAGGCATGGGGCGAGATTCGCTGCAGGACCTCTCGGCGCAGGCGCGTCTTCCCGATACCCGGTGGGCCGGTGATGCTGACCAGGATCGGAGTCCGGTCCGCCAGGGAACGCTCGAACGCATTCATCACCTGCGCCAACTCGGGTCCGCGTCCGACGAAAGGTGCTCCGCCGGCGCCTTCCGCTCGGACCCCACGGACCGGGTCGCCCACGATCGTGGAGCCGTCGTCTCGCACGCGGAATTCGTGCTGGCCCCGTCCCAATTCCGACGTCGTGGCATCGGCCAGGACCACGCCGGGGCGTGCATCTCGGGCCAAGGCCGAAGCGCGGTCCACCACTTCGCCCACTGGGCGGACCTCACCGGTTCGATCACTGAGGTTGACGCGGGCACGGCCAGTGGAGATCCCTACGCAGGCTCCGGCGCGCGCCAGACGCCGTCCCAGTCCGAGCGCCGCGGAGGCTTCGCTTCCGACCGCACGCCGAGCACCCAGATGGGCCACCAGTGCGTCTCGACCCAAGGGGACGGCGTCCGCGCCGCGCTGGCGCAGTTGGTCCAAGGCCCGGTTGCGGGCGCCCTCCTTGGTGAAGCCCAGGGCGACCATCGAGGTGAGCAGGCGGTTGGCACTCGAGCCCAGCCTCACGGATTGGAGCATTCCACTCGGATGTTCGGGTACCGACTGCTCGTCGATCTCCTCGAGAATGCCCTGCAGGGCAGGGATGAGCTCTTGCGCCGACGCAGGCCGCCGCTCGGGGTCGGTCTCGAGGAGCCGCCCCACCAGGGCGTCGAGGGCACGCGGGGTGTCCAGGCGAAGATCCAGCAGGCGGGGCGCCGGTGTGGTGACCAGGCGCGCGAGGGTGGCGATTGCGGTCGGGCCGACGTGCGGCGGGCGTCCCGCGACGAGCTCGTACAGCGTGGCGCCCAGAGAGTAGATGTCGCAGCGTGCGTCGATCGGAGCGTCCGCACGGGCCTGCTCGGGTGCCATGTAGGCGGGCGTGCCGACGTAATCACCGGTTTGCGATATGCTGATGCTTTCCGACGCCGCGACGCCGAAGTCGACCAGCTTGGGATGGTACTCTGCCGCGGCGCTCTGACTGGAATCCGCACGACACAGAAAGATGTTGCTGGGCTTGATGTCCCGGTGAATGACGCCAGCAGAGTGAGCGGCATCCAGTGCACCGGCGACCTGAGCTGTGAGGTCGACCGCCTGCCGCAGCGAGAGCGGGGCGCGGCGCTGCCGGGCGGCCACGTCTTCGCCGCTGAGCCACTCCATGGCCACGAACGGCAGCCCGGTATCCTCCAACAGACCGTAGGCAACCGTCTTGACGATGCCCGGGTGGTTGAGGTTGCTGAGGAGCTGACCCTCGCGAGCCAGTCGTTGTTCTTCGACCGGAGCGAAGCCAGGCTCGGCCGCGAGGACCTTCAGCGCCACGGGCTGGTTGGAGATCAGGTCGTGCGCGCGGTACACGACACCCGCGCCGCCACGGCCCACCTCGCCGTCCACGACGAAACGGCCGCCCATACACGCCTTGTCACCATCCAGTAGTGTCACGGGGCCGGGAAAAGACTAGTACCACGACGCGCGCGCGTCGATATCGGTCGCGCAGGCCGGCAGTGGCTCGGGTATGATGCCCCCGATGAGCAAGCTCAGGATGCTGGCCGGGGGCATTGTCGAACCCGGGGCGGGACAACCCGGTTCCGTGAGCGCCTACGTCGCATACAGCGGCGTTCGAGGCAAGAGCCGCCTGTTCAAGGTCCAAGGCAGAATCGACGCACCGCTGGTGGCAGAGTTGGACGCGGCCACCACGGTAGACCTAGGCCGGTTTCGTCGAGAGGTCAGCGAGGACTTGCAGCCGGCCGTCGTCGGGATCACCTCGCGGGGTGGTGCGGTTTCAGTGGCAGACCCCAAGCCCGAATGGGTCGCCGAGGTGGTGCGCCGGCATCTGCGCGAGGCGGAAGGCCTCGACGTCGAGTAGGCCGCTCTCAGTCGTTACCGGCTGCGCGGCGGGCGGCGCCCACGCGACCGCAATCGTGGCACCACGGGTAGCGGAGTTCCGGTGACGCCGTGCTCCGGGTCAGGTCGAAACCCGACGTTGGCAAGATCCGCCATGCTGACGAGTTTGCCCGTGGCCACACACGCAGCTCGCGTCAGAACGTCACGGAGCTCCAGATCGTTGCCCGGCCATCGGTGATCCAAGAGGAGGCGGAGTGCACCCGGATCCACCCCGAGGGGCTCGCCCCGTTCCTGCAATCCGGCCCGTGCGAGCTGATCGAGCACGAGCGCGCGCAGGTCTTCGGCGCGGTCCAGGAGCGGCGGCAACTGGACCACCGCATCGTGCAGGCTGCGCTCCAGCGAGCGGACCAACTGTGCGCTCGCGGCTAGCTCCCCTGGGTGCCGACTCGAGCTGAGTATCAGTCCTGCCGGGGGAATCATCGAGTCGCCGTTTGCGGTTGCACCGCGCGAGAGGTGGCGAGCCAGAATCTCTTGGACCGTGAGCGGAAGGGCGGCAGCAGCGAGCACCACGAGCGTTCCACCATCCGACAACGTCAGCGGGGAGTGTTCGTCGCTCTGCCAGCGGTCGGGGTCGTGTTCGGCTCCCCGCGTGCCATCGACGACCAGGAACGGGCCGCCGCCCCGTGAGCTCGCCAGATGCGCCAGCGCGGCCCACCCCGTGGCGTCGACGCCCGGCGGCGTGATCAGCCCGATGGCGCCCCCACGGCGGGCCAACCGTTCGACTTGGTCGACCGTCAGCCGGGCAGCGGCACTGTATGCAGTACGACGTATCGAGTCGGCGATTCGTTCCGCCCAGAGTCGGTTCTTGCCGGAGCCCTGTTGGATGATCTGCTCCAACCGCTGACGTTCTCGCTCCAGCTCGGCAGCCCGCTCCGTAGCGTCGAGCTCCCGGCGGCGAGAGCGCGCCAGCGCCGAGGAAACCGCCAACAGCGCGCTGATGCGATCTGCCAGTATGCGCGCTGCACGGGCCTCTTCGAGCGTCATCACTGCCCGACGACTTCCCCGCGGCAGCAAAATGAACCCGAGTGGACCATCCTCGTCGAGGATCAGGGTCGCAGAGAACGCTCTGCGGCTTTCGAACCAGTCCAGCAACGGCCGGACTTCCGCTCGGCGCACCTGGACGGCCTGCAGCGCTTCCGCCCGCAGCGTGCGCTCGGGTTCGGCGAGCGCCAGGTCGTACAGTCGAGGCGGGGCCCGGCCCGCCTCGACGTGAAGGTATCCGGCGATGTCCACGCTGAGAACTTCCTCGGGGTGGTAGCGCCAGAGCTCGGGCCTCGCACCGGCCGTTGCCGTGGCCTTGCTCAGCGCCTCCAGAGCAGCCCGGATAGCCGCATCGGGCTCGGGTTGCAGCGCGCCTCGACTGGCTGCGTCGATCGCATCCAACCACCGTGACTGCTCGGGGCCGAGCGGTCTGGCCACCGCTCGCGCGATTAGTCCCACCAGGATGGCGAGTCCGGATGTTGCCAGCACGATCGCGCCGGCATGACGCGACGCCTGCTGTGCCAGCACGCCGGCCAGCAACGTGACGGGAGCGCCTAGAATCACCACGGCCAAGATCCCGCGCAGAGCGCTCGAGACGGTGTTGGGATCGCGGGTGGTCACGACCCAAGTGCAGCAGAGCGCGCTCAGAATGACGCCGACGGGGAGGAGGCGATCCGGCGCGGCCACGTTGAGCGCGGCTGCCGGGACCACGACCAACAGCGACGTGATGCTGAGGGCCAACGCTCCTGCGGCGCGATCGTTGACCCCAAGCTCGAGTCGACGCAGTATCTTGAGTCGAGCCGTGGCGGCGACCAACACCAGCAGGCTGCCCACTCCCGCGGTCGTCGTGGCGTAGTCGACCGCCAACGGGTCGAGGCGCACGAGCTGAGCAGGCAGTAGCGCGCGGGTGGCGGGCAGTGCCGCAGCGATGGCCCAGAGCAGCGCGCTGAAGGCCGCAGCGTCGAGCGAACGAGTCCCAGTGCGTGGGGTGAGGAGCCCACCGAGCGGCGCGATGCGCGCCAGACCCACCAGTGCAGCCACGCTGCACGTTCCGGAACCCAAGTTGGCTGCGGCGTCGAAGGCCGCGTGCCCCGACGGTCCAGAGCGAGCTGCCAGCCACATGGCAGCGCCCCACACGCAAGCGCGCAGAGCGGAGCGCGCCGCCGGATCGATGGGATCCACCCCGCGGGGGGGCCGATGGGTGCGCCGCCAGGTTTCGGCCAGGAGTAGCGGCAGCCCAACGAGCGCAATCCAGGGCAGGATCGAGCCGCTGCGCACCTGCAGGGCCGCGAAACAGACGTAGGCCACCAACGCGCTGGGCAGCCAGAACGAGCGGACGCTCAGCGTCACGTCGCAAAGGTAGCCTGGGCCCGACCAGAGTCCGCACTTTTCAGCGGATTCGCCCAGTGAACGATGACGGGATTGACACGAATCCCAGGTGGCCTACACTTGCAAAGTGGTGCAAGCGTGCAAGTGAACTCTTCGTCGGATGCGGGCCGGTGCTGCTGTGGGGACCTGTCCGCGCTGCTGTCGCCGACTTTCTTCAAGGCGTTGGGCGACCCCAACCGGCTGGCGATTCTGATCTCCCTGTCCCGCTGTTGTGAAGAGAAGACCGTGAGCGAGGTATCCGAGTGCTGTTCCGTGGACCTGTCGGTCGTCTCGAGGCATCTCGCCATCCTCCGTGAGGCCGGCGTGCTCAGAGCGCGCAAGCGTGGCAAGCAACTCTACCACTCGGTCCGCTTCGGCCACCTGGCGCGAATGCTGCGGGACATCGCTGACGCCATCGATGCGTGCTGCCCCACGCCGACGAAAGATCCCGACTCGACCACCCCGCTGCCCTCGCATTCGCAGCCTGGAGACGACCATGACTGAGCCCACGACCGCCCAACCGGAATGTTCTTGCTGCTCCGACCCGGAGACCTGCTGCCGCGACCAGAGAGGACGCCTGTTCGACGACCGCGACGCCGGAAGGCGCCGGAGCGTGGCCCGCAGGTTGGCCGTTTGGCTGCGCGGTGCCGCGGACGCGATCGACCAGTGGTCGAGCTCCGCGGCGTCCGAACGCGATACTCCGCCGGTAGCAGCGGCGACGCCTTGCATGCATCGCGGGAGCCATCAGCGAATCGGAGTACCTGGCGGGGCTCGAACGCGCAGGTTTGAGCAAGGTCTGCGTTCAGGAGCGACTGGTGTACGATCGGGCGCAGTTGCAGGCCCTGGCGCAGTCCGAGGAAGCCGGCGGCTCCGGCGGCGCCTGTGGCTGTGGGGCGTGTCCCTCGACCGAGCTCGCCGAGCGAATGGCGGCCCAGGTCGAGGGCAAGATATGGAGCGCGAAGTTCTCGGCACGCAAAGGGGACTCCCCCTGAAGGACTGACGGATCGTGCGATGATCGTGCCGGCCCAGGGTCCGGGATGCGCCTTTCGCCGTTCCGAGTTGCGCGCTACGCCCCTCGGGACTATCCGCGACGCCTCGGTCATGCCCGTCCCAGGCGAGTGACGATCCGGTCTGACTGACTTCGGGCCAACGATGAAGAAAACCTACGTTCTCGACACCAACGTTCTGCTGCACGACCCCTACGCCATCCTGAAGTTTGAAGACAACGATCTGGTTCTGCCGATCTACGTCCTCGAAGAGATCGACGGCTTCAAACGGGACACCACTGAGCGTGGGCGCAATGCTCGCACCGTCGCCCGACTGTTGGATAGCTACCGAGCGGATGGTGGAAGCCTGGGCCAAGGCGTGAAGATCGGCGACGGGGGCCTCTTGAGGGTCTATGTCCCCGAGCAGCGCAAGGAGCTCAGTATCGCGCTCAAACCCAGCTCGGGCGACAACGTGATCCTCCAGACGGCGATAGAGGTGCGTGACTCGGATCCGAGTCGTCGCACCATCTTCGTCACCATGGATGTGAATCTGCGTATCCGCGGGGACGCGCTTGGTCTCGCCACCGAAGCCTACGAGAACCAGTCCGTCGACGTCGACCACCTGTTCACGGGTGTGGTGGAGCTGACGCTGAGCGACGCGGACTTCGACGCATTTTCCGACCAGGGCGCGATCACGCCTTCGGAACCGGAGAAGCTCTATCCCAACGCGTGCGTGCTGCTCCGTGACGACAGCCCCCGCGCGCGGACTGCCCTGGGGCGCTACCGCGCTGACAAGGCGGAGATCCGTCAACTGCGTGATTCCCGCGAGGGCATCATGGGCATTCGTCCCCGCAACAAGGAACAGAGCTTTGCGCTCGACCTGCTCACGGACGACGCCGTGCGCTTGGTGACCATCATCGGCATGGCCGGGACGGGGAAGACCCTGCTGGCGTTGGCCGCAGGCCTGTACTGCACCGTGGAGAAGGCGCGTTACTCGCGGCTGTTGGTGAGTCGCCCGGTGATGCCGATGGGGCGAGATCTGGGATTTCTGCCGGGCACGATCGAGGAGAAGCTGGACCCGTGGATGCAGCCCATCTTCGACAACCTGGAGTTCCTGCTCGTCGCGGGTGGTGGCAAGCGCCGCGGGATTCGCGGCTTCGACGAGCTCTTTGAGAATGGACAGCTTCAGGTCGAGCCGCTGACCTACATTCGCGGTCGCAGTCTACCCCAGCAGTACGTGATCGTGGACGAGGCGCAGAATCTCACGCCACACGAGGTCAAGACGATCATCACCCGCTGTGGGGAGGGTGCGAAGATCGTGCTCACCGGGGATCCGTTCCAGATCGACAATCCGTACGTCGATAGCGCCAGCAATGGTCTCACCGTGACCGCGGACCGGCTGCGCACCGAGTCTTTGGTGGGGCACATCATGCTGGCCAAGGGTGAGCGCAGCGAATTGGCGAATATCGCCGCGAACAAGCTATGAGGCTTCGCCTCCGCGATCTCGAGCGGGCGCTCCAACGCGCCGAGAACGTCGTCGCGCTACTCGAACGCTGCCGTCCCCGGAATTTGACCGCTGAGCTCGGGCAACTCCATTGCGACTGGAGCCGTGGCGACCATCGTGCACCGCGGTTCGAATACTCGGTCATGCCCCTGCCGGCAGGGTTGCGTGACGCCCTCGAACGACTCGAAGTCGCCGCCGGTCGAGCAGGCCCCTGGGGTTCGCTGTATGCGGGGCGAGCTCGGGAGCTGATGCTGGAAGCGGGGATTGCCGAGACCCGGCCCGGGCCGGAGGTTCGTTTCTGGGCGGGGCAGCGCTATGCGGTGCCGGCCGACGTGCACTCCGCCCGCGCCGAGAGTTGGTCGCGGCAGTGGTGCCAGGCCGCGCCGGATCCACCTACGGAGCTCCGCTGCTCGAGCGATGACGAGCACGATCCCACGAGCCTGGTCTGCGTGCTCGGGCGAGTGCTGGGAGGGGAGCGGCTGGCCTTCCGAGTTCGCGCCATCCCCGAACTGGCGAGTGTGGCCGCTACGGGTGACGGGGTCATCCTCGTCCGCACTGGGTGGCGTGGCCGGCCCCGCGACGTGGAGCGAATCGCAGTACACGAAGTCTACGGCCATGCCTTGCCGCGCCATCGGGCTCGCGTGGCGCAATCCGGCCTGTTCCGGATTGGGACCGCTGGTGGCTCCGATGACGAAGAGGGGCGAGCCCTGCTGCTCGAGCGCCGTGCTGGGCTGTTGGATGATCATCGCCGCGCGGAGCTCGGTCGCCGACACCTGGCGGCCGTGAGCGTAGGTCAGGGCGCCTCCTTCGTGGAGACGGGGGAGCTGTTGCTGTCGATGGGCACTCCGCTCGACGATGCCCTCCGGATTGCGGCACGTGTGCATCGTGGTGGCGGTCTGGCCCGTGAGATCGTCTACCTGCCGGCGCTTTCCCGGGTGGAGACCGCGCTGGCACCAGAGCCCGAGCTGGAGCGTTGGCTGGAGCGGGGACGAATCGGAGTGGATGCTGCTCGCGTGCTGTCGCGTCTGGGAGACCCACCTCCCGAGTGGGCGCTGCTCGACGCCGCCTGATCCTGACGCTTACTGTCGATTGGCAACCTCGACGACGACCGGAATGTGATCCGACGGTTTCTCCCGACGTCGTTCCTCGATATCCAGGTGAGCCGAGGTGCAGCGGGCAGCCAGGGCCTGGCTGGCCAACACGAGATCGATCCGCATGCCTGCGTTGCGCCGGAAAGACGCTGCGCGGTAGTCCCACCAGCTGTAAAGCCCGCCTTCCGAATGGTGCAGCCGAAACGCATCCACCAGGCCGAAGTCGAGCAAACGGGCGAGCGCGGCGTGCTCGTCCGGATGGAAATGCACCTGGCCGCGGCGCTCATCGGGGTCGAACAGATCTCGCTCGTCCGGCGCGATGTTGAAGTCGCCACACACCACCACGTCTTGGTCCGGACGAGTGCTGCGGTCCAGCGTCTCGCGCAGCCGGCGTAGCCATTCGAGCTTGTACGGGAACGAGGGGGAATCCACCGATTTGCCGTTGGGCACGTAGACACAGAAGATGCGGACGCCCGCGACACTGGCCGCGATCACACGCCGCTCCGCGTCCGGCGCATCGTCGTGGAGGCCCACTGAGATGTCGCGAATCGTGTCGCGCGAGAGGATGGCCACGCCATTGTAGGTCCTCTGTCCGGCCATGGCGACGGAGTAGCCCAGCCGCTGAAGCTCGTCGGTGGGGAAGTCATCGTCGACGACCTTGGTCTCCTGCAGACACAGGACGTCCGGTTCGGTGCGCCGCAGCCAGTCCACCACCAGCGGTTCGCGCGCGCGGACCGAGTTGACGTTCCAGGTGGCGATCTTCACGCTTCTAGCGCCTACCCTCATTCGCGCGAGCCAGCAACCCACGAGCTGAGCCGGGCGCGCCCCCTTCAGCGGGACTGGCCGCCCTTCGCCCGACCGAGCCACCCGGCCGCCGTCCGACGTCAGGACCTGCGGGATTTGACCGCTGACACCAGCCTTGAGCGTGCCTGCACTTGTCGCCCTGCCCGGGCCGAACTAGTGGATGGCGTTCCTGATGTACCGACGACGACTGCAGGTTACCTTGGTCGGCCTCACCCGCGCGGCGGCGGCGCTGAGTGTGTCCCTGATCGCCAGCACTGCGCTCGGGCAGGGTGAAGACGAGGCCGGGGATCGCGGTTCTGGGTCGGTGCCGAGTGGCATTTCCGGCGCCGTGGTCAGGCCGGCTGAGGAACCGGAAGCAGAGGCGCCCCGGAAGCCGGTCATCGTCGAGCCGAAGCTGGTCAAGTTTCAGGAAGCGCAGTACCCAGAAGAGGCTCAGGAGAAGGGCTTGCAGGCGGAGGTGCTGCTGCACCTCACATTGGACAAGACCGGCAAGGTCACCGAGGTGAAGGTGGTCGAGCCGGCTGGCCATGGGTTCGATGAGGCCGCGCAGGCTGCCGCGATGCAGTTCCTTTTCGAGCCGGCCACGCGCGACGGTAAGCCGGTGCCGGTCATCGTTCCGTACCGCTACCGGTTCGAGCTCAAGCCAGCGACGCCGGCACAAGCGCCTCCTCCTCCTCCCACCACTGGTAATCTCAAGGGCGCGCTGTACATCGCCGGGACTGACATCCCCTTGGTGGGGGCCGAGGTCGTGGTGGCGGCTCCGGATGGCAAGGAAACCCGACTCATCACGAACGAGCAGGGTGAGTGGTCTCTGGTCGAGTTGCCGCCCGGGGCATACACCGTTCGAGTCAGCTCGGCAGGATACGAGCCCACCGAGAACGTGGAGACGGTGGCGGCGGGCGAAGAAGTGGGTGTCACCTACCGCATCGCTCCCGAGGTGGAGGGACTCGAGGTTACGGTCAAGGGGGAGCGCCCTCCGCGGGAGGTCACGCGACGGACCATCGAGCGGCGCGAAATCGCCCGCATACCCGGGACGGGCGGCGACGCGCTGCGCAGCATCCAGAATCTGCCTGGCGTGGCGCGTCCACCGGGACTCGCTGGTTTGCTCATCGTGCGTGGCTCGTCGCCGCGGGACACTCAGACCTTCATCGACGGCGCCAACGTCCCCCTCATCTACCATTTCGGCGGTCTCTCCAGCACCGTGCCGACCGAGATGCTCGACCGTATCGACTTCTACCCCGGCAACTTCAGCGCCAAGTACGGTCGGGTGATGGGCGGCATCGTCGACGTCGCCTTGCGCGAGCCGAACATCAAGTGCACCGGCCCCTACGGCAAGAAGTCCGACGAGAAAGGGTGCTACCACGGCCTGGCCGAGTTCGACTTGATCAAGGGGAGGGCCATGGTCGAAGGGCCGATCCTCGGCTCGAACGACTGGACCTTCGCCGCGGCTGCGCAGCGCAGCTGGTTCGACGTCTGGCTCAAGCCGGTGCTGAAAGAGGCGGGGGCGGGTGTGACCACCGCGCCCATCTATTACGACTACCAGGTGATCGCCGAGAACAAGCCCAATCGAAACTCGCGCCTCAGCCTGCGCGCCCTCGGTGCCGACGATCGGGTGGAGATTCTGATCACGGATCCAGCGGCCGAGGATCCGGCCTTCGGCGGCAACATCACCTTCCGCACGGCGTCGCACAGCGGACAGGTTCTGTACGAGACCGAGCTCAGTCGCAGCGTCAACCTCAACAGCATGTTCAGTGTGGGTAAGACCGAGTTCGAATTCAGCCTGGGCTCCATATTTGATTTCTTTCTACAAAGCTACCCGATTCAGCTGCGCAACGAGTTTGGTCTGAAGCTCACCAAGGGCATCACCCTCAACGCGGGGATGGACTTCCTGGTAGCGCCCTACGACATCTCGGTGCGTGCGCCCCAGCCGCCGCGCGAAGGTGAGCCGGATCCCGGGCCCTTTGCGGCGCGCCCCCCGATTGAGACCAGCCAGAAGGGCACGGTCTTTCGGCCCGCCTGGTACCTGGAGGGCGAGCTTCAGCCGACCCAGCGACTGCGGGTCGTGCCGGGCCTGCGCCTGGACTACGCACGCGACTCCGGTCATGCCGACTGGAGCCCGCGGATCAACACCCGATACGACATCGTACCGTCTACCGACAGCGGCGAAGACGGAGACGAAGCGGTTGCCGGGAAGCGTCGGCTGCGCACGACCGCGAAGGGTGGGGTCGGCCTATACTACCAGCCACCAAATTTTCAGGAAACGGACGACATCTATGGGACTCCAGGGATCGGTTCGAATCGGGCCATCCACTATGCGCTGGGTGTCGAGCAGGAGCTCTCGAAGCAGATCGAGCTCAGCGTGGAAGGGTTCTACAAGGATCTGGATTCGCTCGTCACCCAGGCACCGTCCAGTTCTGGGCTCGCCTACGCCAATTCGGGGGACGGCAGCGTCATCGGCCTAGAGACCCTACTCAAGTACAACCCGGACAAGCGCTTCTTTGGCTGGGTCGCCTACACTCTCTCGCGCAGCGTCCGTCGCGATGCGCCGGGCGAGGAAGAGTACCTCTTCGACTTCGACCAGACCCACAACCTGATCCTGCTCGGCAGCTACCGCCTCGCCCGAGGGTGGGAGTTCGGAGCCCGCTTCCGCGTGGTGTCTGGCAACCTCGAAACGCCAGTGGTTCGGGCGCCGGAGCTCACGTCGCTCTACTCCTCGGATGGCGCTGCCTATGCGGCCATCCAGGGAGACCGCACGAAACGCTTGCCCCTATTCCACCAGCTCGATCTCCGGATCGACAAGCGCTGGCAGTTCGAGTACTGGCGCTTCGCCACCTACCTCGACGTGCAGAACGTCTACAACAACCGCGCCGTCGAGGGGACGAACTACAACTACAACTACAGCCAGCGATCCCGAATTCGGGGTGTCCCCATCCTCCCGAGCATCGGCGTCCGAGGTGAGTTCTGATGAAACGGTGGCTCCCGCTTCTGGTTCTTCCGCTCCTCGGCTGTGGGGAGGGCTTCGACGAGGCCTACCAGATCCAAACGCTGCGTGTGCTCGCCGTGCAGAAAGACGTGCCCTACGCGATGCCGGACAGCGACGTGAACCTCCGCATGCTGTGGCATGACGGGTCGGACGAAGCAGCGAGCGACGATAGAAACGTTCAGATTCACTGGTTCGGAGGCTGCATCAATCCGCCCGGGGGCTTCTACTACGGGTGCTACGGACAGCTCACGCCCGCCTTTCTGCCCCTGGCTCTCGACCCCGAGGCACCCAGTGAGATTCCCACGCTGTACGGCAGGGGAGACGAGTTCATGGTGCGGGTGCCGCCCGCGTCGCAGGCGCTCGAGACCAGCCGTGACCCCGCCGTTCCGCTGGTCGGCAACAGCTACGTCTTCTTCGCCGCCTGTGCCGGAAATCTGCGCCTGCGCGCAGAGTACGCTGAGTTCCTCGGCGATTTGACCGAGGGAGTCATGGACCATTGTGTCGACGTCGCCTGTGCGGCAACGGTGACGCAGAATTGTCCGACCGCCGACTGCACTCCCCAGATCCTCCAAGCCTGTGTCGATCAAGCCTGTGTCGGTCAGCTCATGGGGTCTACCTTCGCGGGCGGACCGGACGTCGACCTCGGCGCTTTCCCGCTGACCTGTCTGGATGACGCCGGCAATCAGCTCGGTCCGGAAGACTACGTGGCTGGCTACTCCCAGTACTTCATCTATCCCCGGGTCGAAGACTCGGCGACGGGGCTCGACCGGCCGGAGTACGAAAACCAGAACCCGGTGGTGCGAGGCTTCCGGTTCGATGGGCGACCCGGTTGTGACTTCGTGGACGGAGCGAGCCTAGAGCTCATCCTGGGGGAAGCCGACCCGGACAGCGAGGAACCTCCGGAGCTTCCGTGTCAGTTCAGTGCTCAGCGGATCACCGTGCCGGTCTGCGCTGACGATGGCGACAGGAGTTGCCCCGAGTACGCCATTCGACCCAGCCTGCGCCTGGACGAGGTCGTCGAAGACGACAGCGTCGCCGTGCAGGCGTACGGCAGCGACTTCGTCGAGCAGATGTGGATCAACTACTACGTCGACCGTGGTGGCCTACGCTCGCCCGTGCGCCTGTTGGCCGACGCAGCCAAGGGACCCAACGACGAATACGGCAGTGGCTTCTATGCCCCCGAGGATCCGGGCCCGGTTCACCTCTGGGCGGTCGTTCACGACAACCGCGGCGGCATGGGCTGGGTGCGCCAGACGATTTGGGTCGAGTAGGGCTGGGAGTTCCCAGTCGCCCGCAGGGTTTGGAGCTACTTCCGATCCAGGTCGTCGCAGTGCTTCGCGTACTCCAGCATCAGCGCGGTGGAGCTGATCCCGAGCTCGTCGGGTCCAGAGACGGGTTCCGGGTGGAAGTCGAAACGACCCACGGTCAGGCTGAGGAGGGTGAACAGGCGGTCCTTGGGCGACGAGTCCCCGGGCGAGTCGTGAATCTCGACTCCGATGGGGCGACCGTCCTGAAGGGTGATGCGGCCGTTGGTGACGGGGCCGACTCGTAGCACGCCGGTCTTGCGCTCCACCTCGAGGAACGCGAGCATGGACTGCAGGCTCACTTGTTCCAGATCCCCCTGCAGGGCTTCGGCGTCTGGGGGATGGCTGACTTGTGCCTGTTGCTCGGCGCGGACTACGGCACGGTCGGCACGGACCAGCAGCTCGGAGGGCTCGAAGGGCTTGGGCAGGTAGTCGTCCACGCCGAGTCGGTAGCCGCGCAGCCGATCCTCTTCACCCGAGAGTGTCGTGAGGAAGATGAAGGGGACGTGCGCCAGCGCCGGGCGGGAGCGAATCATCCGGAGCAGTTGCCAGCCATCCATTTTGGGCATTTGCACGTCGGAGAGGATGACGTCTGGCTTGGACTTGAGCGCGCTGGCGAGTCCATCGAGGCCGTCCCGGCTGATGCGCACCTCGTCCCCTCGTTGCTGGAACGGAGCCGCCGTCACTTCGGACTGCAGCCTGTCGTCCTCGACGATGAGCACAACCAGCGGGCGCGCTCGCCCGTCCGCGCCGAACTGCCCGGGCTCCGGGGCAGAGTTCAGAATGAACCACTCCAGGCGGCGGAGTGCGACCTCGTCGGGATCGATGAACTTGATCCCCATGCCTGCGGAGCGGCCCTGGGCGTCCTCCGCCGAGCGCACGTACGCGACCTCACAGGGCACGGTGACTTCCGGGCCGCCATCCGGCAACTCGATGTTGAGCCGCAGAATGCTGCCTTGAGGCAGATGCTTCTTGGTGGCGAGGAAGAGACCTCCGCGCGACAGGTTCTTGCTGAACGCGATCACCAGATCGTCCATGCTCTGGTAGCGTACACGGAACGTCGCTTTGACTCTGAGGTCACGGCTACGAGTTGTCGGCGTCACCGGCGGAGTGCTCCGTTCGCCTTCAGCGACTTCAAGCTGGTCGGTAGTGCGGGAGGAAAATTGATTCTCGTTTGTTCGTTGCCATCGTGGCAAGGACCTGCCAGGAGGCCGTCTCCCAATGGGCTCCGCCCCAACGGGGCGCCGGAGCGCGGCGCCACCGAATCGAGATGGTCGGTTCCGAACGGAGTGAGTCTGCCGTCGGGCCGGCCCACACTCCGGCCCCGTTCTTCGCGCTTCTGGTCAGCAGCGGCCCTCCCTGGGTCCGACCGGGGCCACGCTGTTTCCGCGAAAGAGTGATTCGCCCCATCGGATTCGTGGTGGTCGCAGGGTCCGGGGCGTGAGCCTCTGCGGCGCCGAACTGATCAAGCGTTCCGATCGCTAGTTCATAGCAGACGGTCGCTCGCCCTGGGCCATGACAATCTTGTTGCCATAGGCTGGCGGGGGAGCGATGAGCGGCGCCCGTCGCTGGGGCGGGCTCGCCTTGGTGCTGGGCTGCGTCGCCCGCACTGGGTGCTTGGGGGGAGGTGTCGGCGCAGCTTGGCTCCCGCACGCGGCGAGGGCGAACCCGAGCGCGCTGAGCGAGATGAGAACCAATATGCGTCCCATACTATTCAATATAACTCGCCTTGGCCAATGCGCCATGCGGTGCACGAAGATCAGCACGCTCGGAGAGTATTCACGCGCACAGCGCGATTTCTCACAGCGTGTGGCCTGTTCCCCGCACACGGCCGCCAGCCAGTTACGGTGAAGTGCCGTCCCAAATCGTCCCGCGCGCGCGTTGCGCGTCTCTGTGTGGGATGGGCGTCCAAATAGGGGAGCGCAAATGTCGAACACTGATTGCATTCGCGTCGAGGGTTCCCCGTTTGGGGTGGGGCCCCTCCCACGCGCAACCCCCGCGTGCATGCACGCGGGGGCCCGGCGCGCGGGAACCCTGCGGGGCGGGGTCTGTGGCAGACCCCGAAAAAGCAACAGGAATCTGTTTCGAGCACCATCGCGGCCCTCTG
>CAZSVU010000172.1:0-17666 GCA_964610275.1 uncultured Polyangiaceae bacterium
ATTTCCGTTTGTCCTCGCGCAGTTGCGCGTTTTGATCCGGGAACGAGCTAGGGTGGGCGAGCCCGCGCCATCCGTGACACGCTTGCGACCCGAACGCGCATGCTCGACCGCGCTTCCCCGTGCCTCTCCTCATGCTGCCCCCATTCCGCCTGACTCATCGCGCAGCGCCCACGGGCCCATTCCATCACCTGCTCGTTCTGCTCGGCGCATGCTGCGTGCTCGTGCTCGGCTGCTCCGAACGTCAGGACACTCGCAGGCAACGAGCACCGGTCGCCGTCGCCGCAGCGCAGCGCAGCTGGAAGTACCGGCGAAAGTCATGGTGCGACTGCTCCGACGCAACACCGCCGAGTACCGAGATGCACACGGCCGCTTCCCCCTGCGTCGGTTCTTTTCGATCCTGTTCGGTCCAGATTCGCCGCTGCCCAACCTCCAGGATGTCCGGGACCTCGCTGCACACCTGCGCTGGTTCGTCGGGGCCGGACCACGGCCCCAGTTCGACCGCTTCACGTACTGGGAGAAGTTCGACTACCTGGCCGTCTTCTGGGGCGTCACCGTCATCGGCATCTCCGGCCTGATGATGTGGTTCCCGCTCACGGTCACGCGACTGCTGCCGGGCTGGTCCATCAACATTGCGCACGTGATTCACAGCGATGAGGCGTTGCTGGCTGCCGGCTTCATCTTCACGGTGCACTTCTTCAACAGCCACTTCCGACCAGAGAAGTTCCCGCTGGATACCGTGATGTTCTCCGGACACATCACCGAGGCGGAGCTTCGCCACGAGCGGCCCAGGCCATACGCCAGGATGGAGGCGGCCGGCGAACTCGACAAGCTCAACGTGCAGGGCGACTGGTCCGGGTGGAAGCCCATTTTCGGCCCCATCGGGTTGCTGTTCCTCGCCACCGGCATCGTCCTCGCGATGGCCATCTTCTGGGCCATGGGTCGCCTGCTCCTGAGCTGAATCGGCCGGCTTGATTGCGCGCCGCGAGGCCCGCGCCGTTCGCAGCATCAACGCGATTCGACTCAACGGAACGGATGGCAGCCCGCGCAATTGCTGGCGTTCGGGTGGTGGTCGCGCCGGTCCCGGTGACAGCCAAGGCAGTCGGCGCGCGAGGGAGTCCGGCGCGCGTGAGAGTCATGGCACTTGCTGCACTGGCGATGCCCCCGGAACGAGTGCGCCCCCGGGAACCCGCTGTGGCAGGACCGACACGTGGGCGAAGCAAAGCCATGCGGCTGGTGGCACTTCTCACAGTTCGAATGCGTGGCGCCCCGTCCCCGGACTGCTGCGGCCTGCCCGCCGTGGCACTGCTGGCAACGTCCCCACCAGTCGCTGGGGGCTTGGTGCGGATTGTGGCACTGCGAGCACTTGTGCCGCGACCGGGCCGTTTGTGCGACCTCGGCGCCGTGACATTGCGAGCAGGGTGCCGGACGTGCAGCGTCGTGTGGCTGGTGGCAGCTGTCACAGCTTCGATGCTGCGCCGCGGACCAGGCCAGCGCTCCGGACGCATGCCCGCCGTGACAGCTCTTGCAGTCCGGTGCCTTCGACCCCGGATCGTGGGCTTGGTGGCACGACTTGCAGTCGGCGTGTCGCCCTCGAGTCGCCACGGGTACCCCGCTGTGACAGCTACGGCAGGTCTTCCCGCCCGTGGGTGGCCCGTGCGCCGAGTGACATTGCTTGCACTCACCGGCATGCGGACCGAGCGACGCCATCTGGTGGCAGCCATTGCAGGTGTCCCCAGAGGCGCCGAAGGAGTGCGCTTTGTGGCAGGAGGCACAGCGCGAATGGGTCGGGTTGCCCGCGCTCGCCACGAGCCCCGCCTGCCCTTCGTGACAGGCTGCGCACTTGCCGGACGCTGCGCCACCCGCGTGGGGATTGTGACAGATGGCGCACCCGCCACCGTGACCGGCACCCCCTCCTCGGAGGGCGCGCACCTGCCCCTCATGACAGGCTGCACACGTCTGGGTGTTGGAAGCATCGGCGTGTGGGTCGTGGCAAGTCGTGCAACTCGCGTGTCCCGGACCGGTACCCTTCTGGTGGCACTTGCGACAGGCCCGCTGCTCGGCCTCGGGAGCATGCCCGGCGTGGCAGTTGGTGCAGTGTTCGTGTTCCTTGGCGTCCCAGGCTAGCAGTTTGTCGACCTGAGTCTGGTGGCACTTGCCGCAGCGGTCGCTGCTCGCCACGAACTCGTGTGGCACATGGCAATCCGCGCAGGTCTTGTGTTTCGACGCCAGGTGCTCCTCCCCATCGGGCGCCGCCGCTTGCTGGTGGCATCGGTTGCAGCTCCCCTCCAACTCACTGCGTGCGCCGTGGACCGTGTGGCACGAGGTGCAGTCGAACTGGTCGGGCTTGATCCGGTGGTGCCGTTCCTCGGTCACCTTGGCGTGACACCGGGTGCAATCGCTGCCCGAGGACTGCTCTTTGGGGTCCTTCGCGTGCGGATTGTGGCACAAATAGCACGCATCGAGGTTGCCGTGAATGCGGTCGCCTCCCATCACCTTGTCGGCGGCGGGCTTCAGCGTCTGGGCGAACCGGTCACTGCGGTCCCGCGCGCGAATGTTTCCGTGACAGCGACGGCAATCCCAGGAGGCCACCCGCCCGGCTTCGGTGGTGCTCGCCAGGAAGTTGTGACACGAGACGCAGGCCACGTTCTGCATCCCAGCGTGGTGGACTTGCCGATCCTGATGGCAACGCTCGCAAGCTTTCGGATTCGGCGGATAGGCGTGCGCCTCGCTGCCATGACACTCCGAGCAGGCAAGGCCAGGCGCACCCTCGACGTGCGCTCGGTGCCCGGAGGACTGGGCCAGTGGTCGGACCTTCGCACTCTCTTGCTGATGGCACGTTCGGCACCGGGTCCGATCGGCTGCGCCATGAGAAGTCGTTGCTTCCGGACCACCGGTTCTCGCCAGCCACCATTGGTGAACGTTCTCGGCGAAACGAGACTCGTGGCAACCGGTGCACGGCGTGTCCGGGTGAGCCTGGTCCGGCAAGTGCGCGTCCCCACCGGTATGGCACGAGCCGCAGAACGCCGGGTCTTCCGTGAAGTGGTGCTCCACCCAACGCGCCGTCGGAACCGCAACCGCACTGCCGGTAAGCGCAATTGCTCCCAGCAGCTTGAGCCACCGCGGACGACCAACCAGCCACCGCACGAGACCGCCCGGCGACTCGTTCGAAGCCTGGTTCGGTTCAGTTCCGGTCAATGCGCGAACCTTCGCTGGTCGAGAGTTTGGAGCAGGTGGAGGGACCCACCCGTCGAGGGCGGCTCAGCCTAGTCTCACGGTTGGGGTCAGTCCACCAGCGGCCCCCGGTGAGCGTGGGTCGCGAGACGACAAGCGTCCACTGCAGAGGTGAGGAGGGTTGCCCAGATCCCATCATGAATCGCGGCGGCACGACCAGCCACGAGGCGTGCACGTCGCGCCCAGCACGCTGGTACTGCTCTCTGCGCGGTACGCGCGTTCTTCGGTCGGCTTTGGCTGTCGCCGGGCTGTCGGCCCGTTGCCTCACGGCGCCGGTGGCATTCGCCGGCATCCGATGCTGCGCCCGCGCATCGGTGCCCCCCACTGCGGGAAAATACGCAGTTGGCGGACTCGCTCGGACTGCACTTGCACGTGACCAGCGGCACGCCAATTCCGGCGCATCTTGCGCGGCGATCAGCCAACGCAGGTGCTCATCGCGGACGACGACGAAGCACTCTACGTTCTGGTCGCCACCACCGATCCACAGCCCGGAGGCATCCGGGGACTGTTCACCCGGAGAGATCAGGCACGGACGTCGCCATGGCCCGCGCACAGCGTTCGTCCCCCCACACGCTACCTGCCTTCCTGCGCCCGGGTGGGTTCGATGAGTGCTCCGCCGTCTTCCTGGTCTGGTTCCACGAACAATCGGAGGATCGCAGCGACGTTGGCACCATCGACCCGGAACGGGACCTGGGCGAGCTCCTGGATGCCGTCTCGACCGACGTCATCATGCTCAAGCTCGCGCACTACTGGAGCCCGTAGGCGCTCGCGTGATGCCCTGAACGGATGGCCGGGCCCGGCAGGCCATGTTGCTGCGCGGGCTCCGCTCGAGACCACCGACACTGCTCAGGCTGGCAGGGGCTCGATCGGAGACAGGTCAATAACCGGATCGCGAAGTGTGAGGCGAGTACGCAACATCTGCCGGCCGGAATGGACCAATAGTTGCACAGTTCCGGCAGGTCCGCTTACACGCTGGTGGACTAGCTTTCCGGCCGACGAAGACCAATAATGAACGGAAGTGGGGAATGAGCGCCTGTGAATCTGCACGCAGTACACCTCCACCGATGAATCGGCGGAGGCTCCGCGGCGTGCACACGGTGCTGCGCGCCGCGTCGGCGTCCACCCTGGGCGTCGCAATGCTCGCGATTGCGGCAGAGGAGTACGGCCGTCAGGCCAGCGACGAAGCTCCCTCCCCGGCCAGAACCGTCGTCGAAACCGCCGCAGAGCAGTCCCCCAATCCGCGGCGCACGTCCGGGACCGAGACGGTCGCGACGGCGACCAACGACGGTGAATCATCAGCGCCGCACGCGAGCGCACCGGGGGGCGAAACGGCCGCCGAAACCCTCGGCACCAACGAGTGCCCCAAACCGGCGAGTTGCCCAGCCGGGATGGTGGAGGTGAAGGGAGAGTACTGCCCGTCGGTGCTGCATCGCTGCGTCCGCTGGATCAACGAGAACAGCGATCGGTGCGCCGAGTACGAGCGCACCAGCCGGTGCTTTGGAGAGCCCACACCGGCGCGGTTCTGCATCGACCGGTTCGAGTACCCCAACCAACTCGGCGCATTGCCGGAGGTCGGGATGACCTGGGAGGACGCCAAGGCGAAGTGCACCTCACTGGGAAAGCGGCTCTGCAGCAGCAACGAGTGGACCTTGGCGTGCGAGGGACCGCACCGCTACCCGTATCCGGAGGGCTACGACCGCGGTGCCTGCAACTACGATCGACCCTACATCATGCCGGATGATGCCGCGTTTCGAAATCCGGCCACTCGTCCTCAGGAAATACAGCGGTTGAGCCAAAGCGAGCCGTCCGGAACGCGCGGCGAGTGCGTCAGCCACTACGGCGCCTACGACATGACGGGCAACGTGGATGAGTGGGTGGTGAATGAGCAAGGCTCGCCCCTGGATCGGCCGTACGAGAGCGGCTTGAAGGGCGGCTACTGGGGGCCGGTGCGAAACCGCTGCCGCCCGATGACCGTGGACCACAACGCCTGGCACGCCGGCTACCAGATCGGATTCCGCTGCTGCGCGGACCTTCCGGCATCCGCGGCAGTGCCCGAGGACGGGGCGGCACCGGATCGACCCGGACACTGCTGACCGCGCGCGTGACCGAGGGTCTCGGTCAATCGGGGCAAAGACAATCGTCGAGCATGCGCGTCAGCTCCCGTGCCGGGAACGGCTTGGAGAGGAACGCTCGAGCGCCATCAGCGAGCGCCTTCTCGACCTCACCGTCAGCGGCGAATCCCGACATCAGCACAACCGGAAGCGCAGGGGCCAGTGCCCGAATCGCCGCGTGGGCACGGATCCCACCGAGTCCGGGCATCACGACGTCGAGCAACACCACGTCGAGCCCGTCCGGGTGGTCGCGAACCCAATCCACGGCGGATTCACCGTCCGCGCAGGAGGTGACGCTGTGCCCCAGATTGCGCAACATCGCCGCCACGGCTCGACGCACGTGAGGTTCGTCGTCGACCACCAGCACTCGCCCAGATCTCCGCGCCGCCGACGTCGATGATGATCGATCGCGCGGCAACCCGTCAGCAACGGGCAGCAGGAACTCGAACGTCGCGCCCTGCCCCAGCGTGCTCTCAACTTTGATGGTGCCGGCGTGGCGCTGGATCGTGCCGTACACCACAGACAGCCCAAGCCCGGTACCTTCCGCCTTGGTGGTGTAGAACGGTTCGAACAAGCGCTCCCGAGTCACCTCGTCCATGCCCACACCGTCGTCGGACACGGCTAGTCGAACGTACCGTCCAGCGCTCGAGCCGAGCGAGCGGGCCTCCTCCTCGTCCAGCACGACATCCGAAGTCGCGATCGTCACCGTGCCGCCCGTGGGGAGCGCATCACGAGCGTTGAGGACCAGATTGAGCAGTGCGTGCTGCAAGAGCGCCTCATCTCCCCGGACCGTTGGGGACAGGGACTCGAACTTCGTCACTAGAGCCACGGTCGGCCCCAGGCTGCGAGTCAGCAACGCCCGCGCGTCCCGGACGACCTGATGAAGATCCAACGGCTCTGCGCGTGTCGGTCCACGGCGAGCAAACTCGAGCAAGCGTTTGATCAGCTCCGACGATTGCAGCGCGCTTTCGCGAATCATCTCCGCGCACTCGACCGCCTCGGGGTCCAACGACAGCTGCAGAAGAACCTCGGCGCCTCCCAGCACACCCACCAGCTGGTTGTTGAAGTCGTGGGCGATACCTCCGGCGAGCTGTCCCAGTGCCTCCAGCTTCTCCGCCAATCGAAGTCGCTGCTCCATGGCCTGCCGCGCCCGCTCGGCACGTCGACGAGTCTCTATCTCGGCCTGCAGCTCCCGATTCCTTTGCTCGAGATCGGCCGTGCGCTCGCGCACCTTGTGCTCCAGTCGCTCGTTCGCTGCTCTCAAGACGTTCGCCGCCCGCTTCTGCTCCGAGACATTCCGCGTGAATTCCGAGAACCCCACGATCCGTCCGTCGACGATCACCGGACTGTAGTGGACCTCCAGAGTCAGACACGACCCGTCCCGGGTGGGGTGCTCGTACTCGACGGAGAAGCGCTCGCCGGAAAGCACGCGGCGATGGTACGAGTCCCACAGCGCCCGGGTTTCTGGATCCATCAGCAGCTCGTGGGGCTTGAGCCCCGGGCGCATCTCGATCCCCAGCAGGTCCCTTATGATGCCGGCGTATGCCGAATTGAAGAACACTGGGTTGCCCTCGGTATCGCTGAACAGCACGTAGTCGGTCGTGTTCTCGACCAGCGCTGACAGGTCCGCATGCGACTTCTGCAACTGCGCTCGAGTCCGGGCGCGTGCCCGCGCCTCCCGAACTCTCCGTTCCAAGAGCTCGAAGCGCGCCTCCAGCACCCGGTCGTCACTCCCGCTGAGCACGACCTCGTCCGCGCCCGCGGCTGCTGCGCGGATGGCCTGCTCCGGAGTACATACGGCGACCAGCGTCATGTCCTGTCCATCGAGCGAGGCGCGAGCGCGTTCGAGCACCTCGTTCGGGTCGCGGTCCTCGGTCAGGTCGACTACCAGGACGTCCGCTGTCGCAAAACTCCCGTCACCAGGCTCAGAGACCACGTCGTGACGGCGGGACGTGGCCAGGTCGAGCAGGTGGCGCGCTTCGCGGCAGTGCGAAGCGACGGCGAGAATACGGAGCGGCTCCAACAGGATCCATCGATGTGTAATCGATAGCGCTCAGCAGAACAAGCGAGGTGCGAGTAACACGATTTGCGCCGCGTCGCCGAGCGCATCGGGCAGCCGGGACGCTGCGGCTCCAGGACTCCGCCGGAGCTCGACGCGTCTCACCCGTCCCACACTGGCACGGTACGCCCGAGGACTTCTGGCCAAACCCTCGCACCTCGACCCGCTACTCTGCCCCTTCGAGATCGCGAGCGGTCATGCACTCGGGTGGACCAGAGCTCTGGTGGTCTACCGTCGGTTCAGTCACCGAGCAAGGAGCTCAGCCGTTGCCCAAACTGCTCGGTCAGCTCCTCGTAGGCGGCCCGAGCGTTCGGGTTCGGGTGGACGCACAGATCGGTATCCGGTGCAGCGAATTGCGCGTACAGCTCGTCCCAGTCACAGCCCTCGACGGCCTGCGCGGCCCGGAGCGCTCCACCCAGCGCCGAGGAGTTGGCCACGCTGAGCGGGCGCAACTCCGCCTGGAAGACGTCTGCAAGCACCTGCAAAATCCCCACGTTCCGCGACGCGCCTCCAGTTGCCAGAATCGTACTCCGCTCCTCGCCGATCCAATCCGAGTGGTGCCGCATGCTCACGGCCTGGGCCTCGACGACGGCACGAGCCGCGGCCGCCGGGTTGCGCAGGGCAACAAAGTCATCGCTGCCGAAGAGCTGCAGCTTCGGATCGGCCAACCGCGGAGTGATCTCGGGCACGAAGTACGGGAGCATCAGGTTGCCTGCATTGCCCGGCCGGGTCTCGTGCACGATCGCTTGGGCGAACGCTTCCCACTCCAGTCCCACCCGTTGCCTGATCTCCTCGCGTGCCAGCGACCCGTTGGAGAAGCAGATCAGCGACATGAACCCACCCGCTGGATTGCCGAACACATGCCCGTATCCCCGCGGGTCGGTGCGAGGCTGGCTCATCGCCGCGAACACGGTGTCACTGGTGCCCAGGCTAATCACGACGGCACCCGGCCGGCTGGCGCCCATGCCGACGAGACTGCTCGGGTTGTCGCCGGTGAACGCAATGACCGGCGTGCCGCTCGTGAAGCCGTGCTTCTCGACGAAGTACTCGGCCACTGCACCAACCCGAGTATGGCTGGGAATCGGTGGCGGGAGCTTGTCGCCAAGGCCGGGCGCGGTCGCATCAAGCATCTTCTGACTCCAGCCGGCAGAGGCCAGATCGAGCAGATTCATGCCGGCACCGTCACCGAAATCGATACCGGCGGTTGCACCAATGAGCACTGACGCCATGAACGAGCTGACCAAGTGAATCTCCTCGGTCTGACCGTAGGCCGCGGGTGCCCGCTTGAAGAACTTGCGGATCTGCGGTCCGGTGAAGCGTTCGATGGCGCGCGAGCCCGTCACCCGCGTCACGCTGGCGTTGCCCCCGACCGTGGCAGCAATTTCCGCGCACTCCTCCCCAGTCGAGCTGTCCATCCAGATGGGAGAGGTGGGACGACTGAGCAACGGACGCACCTGGCTCACGAGCTCCGATCCGGTCCGCCAGCCGCCGATCTTGCTCAAGGAGCGCTTGAGGTAGACGGAGCCATGCTGCTGCCCAGCACCGCTGATTCCACCAATCCGGCTGGTCTCCAGCCCCGCTGCGCGTAGCTCACGAAGGAGCTTCTCCAGGGCCTCCACCCACATCAGCGGGTCGCTGTGCCGCAGCGCCGGGTCAGGGTCGGAAATGAACCCGTTGGGTGCCCCGTAGTGCGGTAGGTGCTCGCCAAAGTTGAGGCGTCGCTCGAGCACCACTTTGCCCGTGTCGGTGTCGATGACCGTTGCCGAAAGGCTCTGAGTGCTCGAATCCAGTCCTAGGTACTGTCCCACAGTGTGTTCCCTCCGATGCCCGAGCAGATCACGCGAACGCTGGGCGACGAGGCCCGCCGCCACGGCGCGGATGGTGCCGCCAGTCGACGACGCCTGCAAGCCGAGGCGGCACCTTGGGCGAGCATTCCCGGTGCTTTTTCGGGATGTTCGGCCGACCCCGCCCCACGACTGGGGGCCCACCCCGAGTCCGGGGCTCACTCTGGGGGACGAAAACAGCTGTTCGACATTTGCGGTCCCTGAACTAGCATGCGCCTCCCAACCGACCCCGCGTCAGGGAGGCAAAGCGATGACCAGAACCATGGATTGGGGCATGAAGAACCGCTTGTCGCGGGTCCTGGGCAAAGATGGGAAGGCGTTCTTCCTGCCCATCGACCACGGCTACTTCCAGGGCCCGACACGCTGTCTGGAGAAGCCCGCGGAGACCATCGCCCCACTGCTTCCCTACGCGGACGCACTGTTCGTAACCCGTGGCGTGCTCCGCTGCGCCATCGCGCCCGATCTCGACAAGCCCATCATCCTACGGGTCTCGGGCGGAACCAGCATGGTGGGCGAGGACCTCGCCAACGAAAGCCTCACCACATCCATCGACGAGATCCTGCGTTTGAATGCGAGCGCGGTCGGGGTCTCGGTGTTCATCGGCACGCGCTTCGAACGGCAGACGCTGATGAACCTGGCGGAAATGGTCAACCAGTGTGAGCCCTACGGGATCCCCGTCATGGCCGTCACCGCCGTCGGAAAAGAGCTCGAGAAACGCGACGCGCGCTACCTGGCACTGTGCTGTCGCATCTGCGCCGAGCTCGGTGCGACGGTGGTGAAGACCTACTGGTGTGAGGAGTTCCAGAAGGTAACCGAGGGGTGCCCGGCGCCGGTGGTGATGGCCGGGGGCCCCAAGTGCGAAACCGAGAAGCAGGTCTTCGAATTCGTGCTCGACGGAATGCAGCGGGGCGCCATCGGAGTCAACCTCGGACGCAACGTCTGGCAGGCGCCGCATCCGGTGGCGACCATCCGTGGCCTGAACGCCATCATCCACGAGAACGCCGACGTCGAGCAGGCCATGCAGGTCTTCAACTCGGCCAAGGTGTAAGGCGGTCAGGAAGCCGGCGCGGTAGCCACCGACGAAACCCGCCCTACCGATCGCAGTGACGGTCGCGACACGTCTGACCCGACGGGCAGTGGGCGTCTTCCAAGCACTCCTCGCAGTCGCCGCGGGACGCGTCGCAGTACGGTGCTTCGTCATAGCAGTCGGCGTCGACGACGCACTGGACGCACCTGGTCGCACTGCAGATGCGCAAGGAACCGCGGTCTTCGCAGTCCGCGCCGGTCAGGCATTCGACGCAGACCCCGCTGGTGGTGTCGCAGATACCCTGTTCCGACCGACCGCAGTCGTCGTCAGTCTCGCAAGAGCCAACACAGGTCTGGGACTCGGGGTCACACGTCTCACCCGGCCCTTCGCAGTCCGGCGCCGCCACGCATCCCACGCACACGCCTTCGGAACAGATGGGACGATCCCCGTCGCAGTCCCGGGACTCGGTGCATTCGACGCAACGGTGCGCACGCTCGTCGCACTCCCCTCGTTCGCAGTGTTCGTCGCTGGTGCACTCCACGCATTCTCCGTCGTCCCGATCGCAATGTGGTGCTTCTGTCGGACAGTCGCGGTCGTCGTCGCAGCCGCGGAGCACTTCGGTCCCCGAGTCCTCACCGCGGTCGCTGAATAGATCGATGCTGCCGTCTTCCTCGGCGGCACAGCCCCCGATCCAGAACGCCACCAGTGCCACCGCCAGTCCGGTAGCGACGAACCGTGCTCCCGGAAGCCGACGCACGGGCGGCAGCTCTTGCGCTCGCAACATGGCGACTACTCTCGCACCGGTTGGCCACCACTTTCCACCTGCTCGACGGCGCGGCGGGCTTCCTCCTCCGCGAAGCCGCTCGGGCTTTCGCGCAGGTAGTCGCGCGCAGTCTGAGCTGCCGCCGTGCCGTTGCCCAGGCGCTGAAGGGCGCGAAAACGCTCCACCCGCACGTTGGGCACCAAGGACGATTGGGGAAAATGTGCCAGAATTTCATCGAGGTAGCGCACCGTGTCCGCATCCCGTCCCGCCCGCTTGGCCGCCATCGCCGCCGCGAACAGGCGGTTCTCGTCCGCCAGAGTCGTGGTCCTCGATTCGGCCGGAGGGGCCTGCGTATTCCCGCGCGCAGTAGCCGGCAACCGATGCAGTGCTTCGGGCACGCCCATGGCGGATGGGGCCGCGGCCTCCGCCAGCGGAGATACCAGGCTGTCATCCTCCGCCTCCGCCGCTGTGGCGGCCGCCTCTTCCGGTGGCATCGCGCTGGACCAGGCGCCGCCCGCAGAGAGGCTGGTCTCTCGGCTGCCCTGTCGGACCAACACCTGACCGCGAGACACCGTAACCGAAGTGACCTCGGCGCCATCAGCCGCGGCCGGCGTCACGGCCACACTGAAGCGAGTGCCGTGGACCAACACCAGAGCGTCGTGCGTGAGGACGGAAAATGCTGCCTTGGCACCGCCCTCGGGGACTTCGATATCGACTCGACCGCTGAGCAACTCGATGCGCTCGGCGCCGACCGGCCCATCCTCCACGGGTACGAATCGCACCCGCGTGCTCGGGGAGACCTCGATGACGGCTCCACGCTGCGACAAGAGATGTGCCGTGGTGCCCGCGCTCGCCTGAACCAGGTCCAACATTCGGAGAGAGCTCCGAGCTGGCCCGACCAGCTGCACGGTGCCTCCCTCCCGAACCAAGCTCAGCTGACCGTCAGCCACGACCAGGGTCGCGGACTCCTGCTGCTCGGTGGCGACCGGCTGCACCTGATCGCGCACAATCCAGCCCAAACCGATGGACAGGATCACGGTCGCGGCCAACGCCAGGATTCCCCATCGACGCCATAGTCGTGTGACGCTCCGCTGAGCGGCCCGCTCCATCGACAGCTCTTCAAGCCGTGCGACGACCCGCCGTCGTTGCGCCGCCAGACGACCCGGCGTGTCCTCTGAGAGAGGCAGATCTCGAAGCTCGTTGAGCACTCGATCAATGCTGGAGGTCTCGTTCGTCATCCCCCACCTCCGGCTGCGTTGCGCGCACCTTCCTCGGCCATCATACGCTTGTTAAGCTCTCGCCGACCCCTCACCAGCCGCGACTGTGCTGCGGCCACGGAAATTCCGAGCATGGCCGCGATGCTGGCGAGGTCTTGTTCGAGCAGATGGTAGAGCACGACGACTTCCGCCCGGTCTGGAGCGATGGCAGCGAGATGCCCGCGCAACCGATCGACTTCCGACCTCGTGGTGACGTCTCGCTCCACGTCGGCCCTGGACGGCCACTCGTCGCTCAAGCGACTGAGGCAATCGCTCCGATCCAGTACGCCCCGCTCTCGGCGGCGGGAACGAATGGTTCCCAGGGCAATCCGTGCGGTGATCGCGCCCGCCCAGGCTTTGAGGCTGCAGGCTTGCGCGAAGCGATGCTTCCGCAGCGTCATCACGATCTGCTCGAACGAGGTCTGCACCAGGTCGTCGTGGTCGTGCCCACGCTCGCCGAGCATGCGCACGAGCGTCCCATCCACGACACCGCGGAGCCGGTCGAAGATCTCAGCAGAGGCGGCACGATCGCCGCGGTCGAACGCACGCAACAGCTCATCGTCTGGTAGCGCGGAGGCACCAGGCCCATGAATCAGCCTGAGCTGAGCACCGGACGACTGGCCAGACAAAGCGGGCATCACAGAAAGTAAGTAGCAGCCGCGACCTTGTCCAGGCGCACTTCCAGGGCACCTATCTGAGACGCAGATCCAGCCCGGCCACCAGCGACCAGCCAAACGCCGGCCACGAGGCCACTCGTTGGTCGAAAAGCGTCACCTCGGTGCCGTCGCGCAGGCGCCAGGCATCGCCTCCCAGATGCAGCGCCACCGGGCCGCGCCCGGGCCAGGCGACACCCCCGCCAAGCAGGAACCCGGGTACCCATCTATCCCCCTGCTCGGTGGCTCCGGTGAGCGGATCCCTCGCAACCACGCTCAGATTCTCCGCGATGATCTCGAATCGGAAGCTCAGTCGAGTGTCGACGGGGGTCACATGGCCACCCATCCCAAGCGAGAAACCAGCCCAGCGTGCCGAAACCGGATCGTCACGAACGCTCATGGTCCAACGAAACGAGCCGGTCACGAGCAGCGGAGAAAGGGCAAGGTCTTGCGTGGCACTCGCCCGGATCCCCCAACGGGACCCACCATTCTCCAGACCCGGCCCAGCCAGAACGCCCAAACCCAGCCAACTCTCCCAACCTCTTGGGAGCTCTGGAGGCGCCTGCGGCGGCGTACTTGCCTCTGCTTGCGGCGCAACTTCAGGTGGTTCCTCCCGATCGGCAAGTGTCGCGATGGTGAACCCCACGGCTCGCCACCGTTCCAGCTCGGGATCGGTCGGCTCGAAGCAGATCCGCACCGCCGATCCGTCATCGATGTGCGCCGGTGTAGGCGAGATACTTATCTCAGCGCAGTATCGGTCTTGGTCGAGCCAGACCACCGACGCCACCGCCCATGCGTCGCCCTCCTCCGTATTCCCGAAACGACACTCGCCGTGGCGCAGTCCGTCATTACACGCGCGCACGAGCGTCTGCACCGCTTCTGGCGGCGACTCCGGCGGTGCGATGTCGACGAGTACGACGGGCAGCGGCATGTTGAGCGACTCCAGGCTGGTCGGATCCACGCCCCGTGCAGCCTCCGCAGGATAGGTGTGTTTGGATGTAGGTCCAAGTGGTTGCAGTCGGAGCAGAATGCCGGTCAGTCACCCTCGCCCCTGACCCGTCGGAAGACTGAATCCGGTTGGCGATGGCCGGCACGTACAGGTTGGGCGCTCGTCTTCAGGCAAGTCTGACATCGCCCTACACTTGCCCGCTCCGAGCGCGGCTCCCTCCGGGTCGGCGGACTCTGGAGCGAGGCGCTGACGGCCTCGCTCCAAGGCGCGAGATCGGCTGAAAATTTCGCTGATTCTGCGCCCTCCCAGCCTCGCTTCTGGTCGCAAGGGCGGCGTGCTAGTGTTCAGCCGCTTGGTGCGAGACGTGGCGCATCGCGCCGGGGATCGAATGGCGGAACAACCGGGAACGGCTCACAACCCTCGGTCCCACGTCGCGTCCGGAGTCCATGCGGGCGACGTGCTCATGGGCAAGTACCGGATCGAGCGGATACTGGGAGAGGGCGGAATGGGCGTGGTCGCCGCTGCCTATCACCAGCAACTCGATGAGCGGGTCGCCATCAAGTTCCTGCTCCCCGCGGCGTTGACCAACCAGCAGACGGTGGCTCGCTTCGCACGAGAGGCCCGAGCCGCCGTCAAGATCAAGAGTGAGCACGTGGCGCGCGTCATCGACGTGGGTCAGCTGGAGAACGGCGCGCCGTACATGGTCATGGAGTTCCTGGAAGGGACCGACCTCGCCGAGCGCCTCAAGAAATCCGGGCCGCTACCCATGCCGGACGCGGTCGAGTTCATCCTGCAAGCGTGTGAGGCCATCGCGGAGAGGACGACTCCCCCGCGCCACCGACATCGGCACCGACCCCAGTCGAGACGCCCGAAGTGGCCCCAATCGAAGTGGCTTCTGCCGTCACCGTCGCGTCCGTCGAAGCGCCGCAGCCCGCGCCCGCTGTGGCGCCCGCTTCCACGCGGGCGGACGTGCCCGCCCAACCGACACTGGTCACGCGCGCCCCTTCACCGGTGCGCCCCGCACCACGCCCCGTTCCGAAGCCCGCCGCGCGTCCGGCGGGCAGCCCCCCTCCCATTCTGTACGGAGACCGCAAGTGATGGTGAAGATCGGATTCCATGCACTGGCCCGACGAACGCAACTCCTCGCCCTGTTCGTGGGAGTGCTGCTGGCGCCGAGTCTGGGTGCGGCGCAGGTGAGCGCAACGGACAAGGCAGCGGCGGAAACGCTGTTCAGCGAAGGGCGCCGCCTGATGGACGCCGGAAGCTTCAACGAGGCTTGTTCCAAGCTCCGCGACAGCCAGCGTCTGGACCCGGGCGTCGGCACGCTGCTCAACCTGGGTTGGTGCTACAAACAGAACCAACAGTTCGCGAGCGCGTGGAGCACATACAAGGAAGCTGCCGCCATGGCGCGAGACGCAGGTCAAGCGGATCGCGAGGAGCACGCGCGCGGTGAGGCTGAAGCGCTGGAAGGAAGCCTCTCGCGCTTGACCGTCAAGGTACCGCCGGAGTTGCTCGAGATCCCGAAACTGGAAATCAAGCTGGACGGAAAACCTTTCCTACGCGGTCTCTTCGGGGTCCCCCTGCCAATCGACGCAGGAGAGCGCGCCGTGGTTGCCACGGCACCTGGTATGAAACAGTGGACGGGGAAGATCGACGTGCAAGGGACGACTCCAGTCGAAATCACTGTCCCCATGTTGGAGTTCGCACCACCACCGGCAGAGGAGGAGCCCGCCCAGCCCGCACCAACGCCCTCGGCGCAGCCGGCGGTGACCGGCCCCAACCCGGTGACACCAGCACCCACTCCAGTCGCCGACCAAGGCACGGGGGACACACAACGCGTCGCAGCGATCATCGTAGGAGGCGTTGGGCTCGTGGGCCTCGCCGTGGGCACGGTTTTCGGCATCAGCGCCAGATCGACGTACGAAGACTCCGATGCTCACTGCACCGACGACAACGTCTGCTTCGACGAAGGGCTCGAGCTACGTAACGACGCCAAGAAGAAGGCGGCCTTCGCAACCGTCGGCTTCGGGGTAGGAATCGCCGGCTTGGCAGGAGGGGCCATCTTGTGGTTTGCCGCGCCGTCTGCCGAGCAGCAGGCTGCGCGGGGCAATTCCACCCGGCTCCACGCGGGGGTCGATCCTGCTCGCGGCAACTGAGAGCTATCGATCCGGGGCACATGGTGAAACCGGCGGGTGCCGTCGCGCGCTGACACGCGATCGGCCTCCTTCGAGGAAGCGGCGCAGCACCGTGCCGGTCGAATCGTGGACGCCCCTCGCCTCCACGGTAGCGTCCGATTCGAGGGGCACATCACGCCCCTGGTGGGCGTCCTCAGCTATGGATCACTCCGCCCCACGTCCACGCTGAAGCCCACGCACGCGCCCCCGTCAGCTCGATCACGGGCGTAGGCCGCGCCGCCCTGAGCTCGGGCCACACGCGCGACCAACGCCAGCCCCAAGCCCAGGGCTGATCCGATGCGCTCGCCGTGGTGGGCACGCTGGAAAGGTTCGAACAGCGCCTCGACGTCCGCATCCCCGAATCCCGGGCCTTCATCGCGAACTTCGAAGTGAAGCCGGTCCGCCTGACAGAAAATCCGCACCGAGGTAGCACCACCAGCGTGCGTTCGAGCGTTGCCGAGCAGATTGGCAAGTGCTCGACCAACCAGAGTGGGATCGAAGGCGAAAGTCGCCCCGGCGGTGCCATCCTCCAAAGGCACCGAGCCCTCCGACCGCTCCAGCAGATCGGTGACGAACTCCCCCACGGGAAGCAACTTGCGGTTCGGTTCCCCAAAGTCGAGGCGCGCGCTGGCCGACCTCACCTGCCGGGCTTCTCGCTGCGCTGCTCATAGACGCGCAGTGCCGACTGGGTGCACACGTCCGCCACCCGCCGTTCAAAGGCTTCCCGACGGTGCGGGAAGGGACCGTGGAATCGGTAGATGGCGAGCCCGAGACCCGCCACGGCACCGAGACTCAACGCGATGATGGTGATAGTGCGCTTCATGAAACTGTCCTTTCGTGGCTCGAATACCTGACGAAATAGGGGAGCGCGAATGTCGTTCACCGCCTGGAAATGCGCGGCGCGCGAACCGTTTGGGGTGGGGCCCCACTCGTGGGGCGGGGTCTGCGGCAGACCCCGAAAAAGCAACAGGAATCTTGTTCGAGCACAACCGCAGCCCTCCGAGGTGCTGCGAGCCCTCACCCTGCTGGAGGCTCGTAGGACCGACCGACGATCGCGCTCGCTGACTAGAAGAGGACGTGAGGACGTTCCACACGACGGGCCAGGGCCCGCCTTTGCTGCTCGTCCAGCACACCGTGGATCGTGGCGAAGGCATTGCCGATCGCTGCCCGCGCCCGCGGCCAGCTTCCGCGAACGCAACAGCCCGAGCGAGTGGCTTCGTCAGGTGGTCACGGACGACGAGCAGCTGTTGAAGCTCCTGCTCGCATCTGGTGGTCTCGCCCAGGCCGCGTACCGCCTGGCGCACACCCAGTGCCGAGCCTTTGACGGCGTCGACCGCGAGCCGACCTTGGGCGAGCTCAAGCTCGCCGCACGCGTGATTGCGCATCGCACCGGACGTGACTCGCGAGTGCCCATCGAGCCGGCGGAGCCCCCACCGCGCAGCGATCCAAGACGTGGTGCCGCCCCGGCTCCGCCTTCACGGCGCGCCGCCCAGCCCCCGTCCAAGCCGGTCCGGGCACCCCTGCCCCCGTCCCGTCGCGTGGCCAGCTAGTTCGCGGCGCTAAACGCGGCAATCGCGAGACGATACCGTAGCGGTGGCA
>CAZSVU010000173.1:0-17631 GCA_964610275.1 uncultured Polyangiaceae bacterium
GAGCAGCGGCCTTCTTGGCGGGCTTGGGGGCAGCGGCCTTCTTGGCGGGCTTGGGGGCAGCGGCCTTCTTGGCGGGCTTGGGGGCAGCGGCCTTCTTGGCTGCCTTGGGGGCAGCGGCCTTCTTGGCGGGCTTGGGAGCAGCGGCCTTCTTGGCGGGCTTGGGGGCAGCGGCCTTCTTGGCGGGCTTGGGAGCAGCGGCCTTCTTGGCAGGCTTGGGGGCAGCGGCCTTCTTGGCGGGCATGGGAGCAGCGGCCTTCTTGGCTGCCTTGGGAGCAGCGGCTTTCTTCCCACCAGTGGCCGCCATCTTTCGGGTGATGGCCAGGCGACGGCCCTTGAGCTCCGTCGGGAGCAGGTCAGCAGCCAGCTGTGCGGCGCGCCCCGCCTTCTCCCAGCTGAACTCCTTGCGTCCGAAGTGCCCGTAGGCCGCGGTGCGCTGGAAGATCGGGCGGAGCAGCTTCAGCTCCTGGATGATCGCCTTGGGACGCAAGTCGAACTTCTCCGCAACGTACTTCTGCAGCTTCTCGTCGCTGATGACGCCGGTACCGAAGGTATCCACATACACGCCGACCGGCTGCGCGACGCCGATGGCGTAGGCGACCTGGACCTCCACCCGATCCGCCAGCCCTGCGGCCACGATGTTCTTGGCCACGTAGCGGGAGTAGTACGCCGCCGAGCGATCGACCTTGGACGGGTCCTTGCCGCTGAATGCTCCGCCGCCGTGTCGGCCCATGCCGCCGTAGGTATCCACGATGATCTTGCGACCCGTGAGGCCCGCGTCGCCATAGGGTCCGCCGATGACGAAGCGTCCGGTCGGATTGACATAGTACTTCGTGTTCTTGTCGAGGAGCTTCGGTGGCAGCACCTTCTTGATGCACAGCTCCATCACGGCTTCGCGCAGGGTTTCGTACTCGACGTCTTCGTTGTGCTGGGTCGAGATGACCACGGCGTCGATCCGCTTCGGCTTGCCGTTGTCGTATTCGATGGTGACTTGGCTCTTGCTGTCCGGGCGCAGGAAGTCGACGCGCCCCCGCTTGCGGATCTTGGTGAGCTCCCGCAGCAGCTGGTGGGAGTACATGATGGGTGCCGGCATGAGCTCCGGCGTCTCGTCGCAGGCGAACCCGAACATCAGTCCCTGATCACCGGCTCCCTGCTCCGCGAACAACCCTTCGCCCTCGGTGACCCCCTGCGAGATGTCGGGCGACTGCGGCTCGACGGCGATCAGCACGCCGCAGGTGTCGGCATCGAAGCCCATGCTGGAATCCGTGTAGCCAATCTCCTTGACCACGCGGCGGGCCACCTTCCCGAAGTCGATGTGCGACTTGGTCGTGATCTCTCCGGCGATCACGATGAACCCGGTCTTGCACAGGGTTTCGCACGCGACCCGACTATTCGGATCGCCCTGGATGGCTGCGTCCAGCACCGCATCGGAAATCTGATCGCAAACCTTGTCGGGGTGGCCTTCGCTGACGGACTCGGACGTGAACAAGTAACGACTCATCTCAACTCCTGCTTCGCATATCCCGCACGCGCCGGGCGCGTTGTTCAGATGCCCCGGGACAGGGGCGCGGCACCCTACCACGAACCTCGAAATGTGAAACCGGTCTGCATGCCGCCCGGAAGGAGGTGCGACTGGCAGCGACTTTCGCCGGCTTTCCGCCGGACTTTCCGCGCCGGTGGGCTAGCCGCTGGAGCCCGAACCCCCCGTCACGCGCTGCAGCAGGTTCTCCAGCGCCTCGATGAGCTCACGAGCCCCGGAGGGCTTGGTCAGGTACACGTCGGCACCGGCGTCGTGGCCCCGCATCGAATCGATCCGCTCGTCCTTGCTGGTCACCATGACGATGGGGACGTGACGGTAGCGGGGAAGGCGGCGCAGGGCGCGGGTCAGGTCGTACCCGTCCAGGTTCGGCATCATCACGTCGGTGCTGACCGCGTCGAACTCCTCCCGCTGCGCGACGCTCAGTGCTTCGGCACCGTCGCGCACGGCGCACACCTCGAACCCGGCGCTGACCAACTCGCGTCGGATGGTTTCGCGCACTACGTCGCTATCCTCGGCCACCAGCACCCGTGCTCGGGTCTTGGCTGGCCGGCGTGGTGGCGGCACGCTGGCCGCCTTAACGCCCGGCTGCTTGGCTCGACGCGCCACCGCGGCCAGGTCCACGACCAAGAGCACTCGATTCCCGATCAGCGTGGCACCGGCCGAACAGGGCGCGGCGGAGAGCATGGGCCCCAGCGACTTGATGACCACTTCCTCGCGCGAGAGCACTGCTTGCACCATCAGGCCCAGGCGATCGGTCCCGATGTCCACAATCACCACTGCCGACTCGCCCTTCTCGTCCAGCTCCACGTCCTGACTGAGGCCGAGCAGAAGCGCGAGATCCACCACAGGCACCAGCAGCTCGCCCAGCCGCAGGCAAGCCCCGTCGGCCACCGGTTCCAACGTGTGCTCGCCCAGTGACTGCGCGCTCACCACCGCATCCAGCGGAATGGCGACGTGCTCGCCGGCCACGCGCGCGGTCAGCACCTGAGTGATGGCCAGTGTGAGCGGCAGCCGCAGCTCCATCCGGGTCCCCTGGCCGAGCGTCGAATCGACGTGGATGGCCCCTTTCAGCTTGGCAATGGCATCCCGGACCACGTCCATGCCCACCCCCCGTCCGGACACGTCCGAGACCTGTGCGGCAGTGGAAAACCCGGCCTGGAAGATGAGAGCGAAGCTCTCTTCGTCGGTCATGCTCGCGGCCGTGGCCGGGTCGATCAGCCCCTTCTCCAGCGCCTTGGCGCGGAGCTTCTCCGGGTCCATTCCGCCCCCGTCGTCTTCGATGGTGACCAGGATCTGTCCACCGCGTTGGGCCGCGATGAGGCGCACGGTGCCTTTCGGTGATTTGCCCGCTCGCTGGCGGACGTCAGGCAGCTCCACGCCGTGGTCCACGGAGTTTCGTACCAGATGCAGCAGCGGATCCTCGAGGCGCTCGACCAGCACCTTGTCCAGTTCGGTGTCGGCCCCCACCAGCTCCACGCCGACCTCTTTGCCCAGCTTGTGGCTGAGCTCGCGGGCTGTCCGTTGGTACTTGGTGAACAACCGTGAGATCGGCACCATGCGGAGCTTCATCACGTTGTCGCGGAGCTGCCCCACGGCCAGCGCCAGGGAACCGAGTCCGCTGTCCAGGTCCCCGTAGGTTTCCTGGAAGACGCGCTCGGTGCGGCGCAGATCTTCGACCAGCGCCAGAGCGGTTTGAACGTGGGCCGACGCCTTGCCCGCGCTGGCCTCCTCGGCCAGCTCCTGCATGAGCTTCCGCCTGAGTTGGGTGAACTCGCGGAGCAGGCTCGCCTGGCCCTCGGCCGCTGCGGTCAAGCGTCCGCGGGCCAAGACAGCCTCCCCCACTAGGTTCAGGAGCAGATCGACCTTGGCGAAGTCGATGCGCAGGGTGGCCTGGGCCGTAGGGGCGGGGCGGCGCACGGCAGCGCCGCCGGATGGTCCAGTCGCGACTGGCGCGGCTGGGCCACGCCGTACCGAAGCGGGTGCCGTGTCCTGGGGCGACGCCACGGGTAGGGGAGTGGCGCTCGGATCGCTCAGCCGCCGCACCAGATCCCTGACGTCCAGATCGATGGGTTGGCGGGCGCGCGCGCGATCGAGAATGGCCCGCAGTACGTCGAGGGTTTCCAGTAGCAGGTCGACCAGGGTTTGGTCACACTCGCGCTTGCCGTCGCGCAGCTCGCCGATGAGATCTTCGGCGCGGTGAGCCACGCGATTCATCTTCTTCAGGCCGGCGAACGCGCTCGAGCCCTTGAGCGTGTGCAGGTCACGGAAGATTTCGTCGACGAGCTCTGGATCTCCGCCGCTCTCCTCGAGAGCGATCAGGCGTTCCGAGAGTCCCTCGGTTCGCTCCACGCACTCGTCGAGGAATGCAGCGATCATGTCGTCGGCGAGCTGGGGCACCCAGTTGGTTTCGCTCGGATCCTCGGGTTCGAGATCCACTGGCACCGCGTCACGCACCGCCGGCGACGGCTGCGCTGGGGGGTGGAGCGGGGCCTGCGGCCCCGGGGTCACGACCGCCCCGGGTGGGTTCAGGTCCGAGGTGCCTCGGAGTTGCTTGGCCAGCACCAGCAGCGCGCCTTCGTCGGTGCGGGCTCCCGAAGCGTCGGCCTCGCCGCTGAGCGCCTGGGCCGCAGTCTGCAGCGCGTCCAGGGCTGAGGCGAGCTGCTCGGTTGGAACCGTGGGTCGAGCGGCGGCCGCCCGGGCCAGCTCACTCAGTCCGTCGGCGCCGAGCAGCGCGGCATCTACCGCCAACGGGATGAGCGCCGAGGCGAGGTCACTCGCGCGCTGCCCAGGGTCGTCGATGGCGAGCGCTGCCCGCGCAGCTTCGATGCGCGCTGGAGTGAGCGCTAGGAACAGCTCGTACAGTTCCTGGGAGCTCGCGGCCACGGCGCGAACGCTACCACGGGTCGGCAGCGGGACGGGGCGAGAAGCGGCGTCACTTGTCGACGGAGCGCGCGAAGCGCAGCTTTTGCGCTGGGGTGCGCCGGAGCGTCACTCGGATGATCTGGTCGCCGCGCTCCACGGTGAGCTTCACCTTGTCGTCGACCTCACCGGCGAGCGCCTCGTGCACGCCCTTGCTGTCCAGCGTGCGGACGTCCACGCCGTCGATGAGCAGGACCTTGTCACCGGGCTGGAGCCCGGCCTCGTCGGCAGCCAGTCCCTCCGGGACCTCGCGAATGGTGAGCTCGCCCTCGGGACTCTGCCCGAGCACCGCGCCGATGGTGCCCTGCTTGGGGCCGCAGGCCCCGACCGAGAGCAGCGTCGTCAGCAGACCGACGGCTCCGGCCCAGGTGACCCGCCTGCGCTCGGCCTTGGCCGCCCCCGCAGCGCGGGAGTGGCGCCAGGGCAGGGTAGGGGTCATGAGCGATAGCCAGCGTTCACGTCGATGTAGGCGTGTCCCAGATCGCTGGTGAGGTACCGTGCCTGGCCCGGCCCGTCACCGAGCACGACGTCCATGGTGTAGCTCTCACCCGCCATGATCTTGCCGGCACGTTGCTCGGCCTCGGCACCGGCACTGACGCCGTCGTGAACGATTTCCACGTCGCCGATCCTGATGCTGGCGCGAGCCGGATCGAAGTGGACTCCGGAGCGCCCAGCTGCGGCCAGGATCCGCCCCCAGTTCGCGTCCTGACCAAACATGGCGGTCTTGACCAGCACGGACGTGGCCACGGTCTTGGCGATCTGGTGCGCATCCCCATCGGTGGTGAGCCCGCTCACGCGGATCTCGGCGAAGTGGGTGGCTCCCTCGCCATCCTTGACCATGTCGCGAGCGAGTTGGTCACACACCTGCGTCAGCGGCCCCACCAGCCCTTCCGCCGTCACGTTCACCCCGGATGCTCCCGAGGCGAGCACGAGCACCGTGTCGTTGGTGCTGGTATCGCCATCCACGCTCACGCAGTTGAAGGTGGCATCTGCCGCCTGCACCAAGGCTTCTTCCAGCGCATCGTGCCCGATCACCGCGTCCGTGAACAGGAACACCAACATGGTCGCGTGTGGCGCCGCGACGCCCACGTCGGGGTGGATCATCCCGGCACCCTTGGCGATACCCAGGATGGTGGCGCCCCCCTCGACCTTCGCGCGAGCCACCTTGGGGAAGCGGTCCGTGGTCATGATGGCTTCGGCAAAGGCGTCGACCCCATCTGGTGCGAGCCCGTTGACCAGGTCGCCCGTGCTCCGGATGACCGTCTCGGCAGGCAGGACCTGACCGATCACCCCGGTGGATGCCGGCAACACGTGCTCCAATCGAAAGTCGAGCGCCTTGGCGATGGCGGCTGTAGTGTCGAGCGTGGCCTGCATCCCTGCCTCGCCCGTGCAGGCGTTGGCCGTGCCGCTGTTGACCAGGATCGCACTGGCCGTCCCGGATCGGACCCGCTGCTCGGCGACCACCACCGGTGCCGCACGCACCAGATCACGCGTGAACACCCCGGCCGCCACCGCTGGCTGCTCGGCCACCACCAGCGCCAGATCAAGCCGCCCATCCCGCTTGATCCCCGCCGCAATCCCCGAGAACCGAAACCCTGCCACTCCTGCACTCATGCCCAAATCTCCAACCGTTCTCTAGGGCCCAGCCGCCCGCTTGACTCACCGACCAGCACGCGTATGCTCCCGGCCCCTCACAGCCGCCAGCTTAGCTCAGTTGGTAGAGCAGCGGTTTCGTAAACCGCAGGTCTCCGGTTCAAGTCCGGAAGCTGGCTCCACTCTTCAAGTAGTCAACCAGCAACACAAAACGCGGTGATTCCCGCGCGCTTCCGTGCACCGGAAGCCAGCTTTCAGAATCGAAGGACCACGACCCGACGGTCGCCTACGCGACTCTGCGTAACGGTGGCTGTGGCGATGGTGAGGCAATGGGCTCGACCGCCGCGAGCCATCTCCGGGGGGTCACTGCCCATGCGGTAGCCATCGCAGCTCACCTGGCAAGGAGGGCTGGGCTCTCCCCTTGCCACGGCCCGCCTCGGGCTCCATGGCGAAGCTGCTGGGGCGGAAGCCAGGCGACTCGCCACCAACCGCGGAGGGGCATCATGAAAGCAGTCTTCGGAAGCACCGGAGAGACCGGACGAGCAGCCGCTCAAGCGCTGACGGAGAGCGGGAAGAAGGTCCGCTGGGTCGTGGGTAGCGGCGAGCGACTGCGCGCGTTCGGCCACGCGCACAAGGATGGTTTCGTGGCCGATGCGGAGGACGCCGGCGCGGTGAACCGCCGACGCGCTCTGTTCGCAGTTGTGACCGTCGTCTACCTGCTTGCGGGCGCGACGATCGGCGTAGCCTGTGCGCGAGCTGAGCGCGAAGGCACGGATGCGGCGTCGGCGCCAGCGTCCGCTGGGGCACTTCCGCGGATGCACTCTGTTGCGTCGGCTGCAGCCCACCCCCCTTTGCTTCGGGCTGCGGGGGAGCTTGTGAGTCTGCCTGTGAGTGGCTTCGGCGCGGCTACGGTCTCGGTGCCACTGGGTGCCGCTGAGCGACGGCCAGTAGTCGTCGGCGTCCACGGCCATGGCATCAGACCCGAGGAAGCGTGCGAGAGCTGGCGACGGGCGACCTACGCTTTCCCCTTCGTTCTCTGTCCCCACGGGCTGCCGGCCGATGCTGGACCCGACGCGGTCGTGACCCTCGGCAGTGCGAAGTACACCGCGCGGGAGATCGAAGCAGGCCTGGCGGCGTTGAAGGCTCGATTCGGCGCTCACGTCGCCGAGGAGCCGGTCATCTTCGCCGGCTTCTCTTTGGGCGCACGACTGGGAGTGTCGATCGTCGCGGCCAGTCCCGAGCGCTACCCTCTCATAGTATTGGGTGAGGGTGGGTACCAGCAGCTCACTCGCCGGCTGATCGGGCAGTATGCCAAGGCCGGAATCGAGCGCATCCTGCTCGTGTGCTCGACCGACCAGTGCGAAATCTCCTATGAGCCGGTGAGCAAGCGGCTGCGAAACGCTGGTATCGAATCACGGATCGCCTCGTCCGGAGGTGCCGTGCATCGTTTTCGGGGCGAAGTCGTAGAAGCGACCCGGCGGAATTGGCCGTGGTTGGTGCGGGACGCCTCAGGCTACCAGGGCTTTAGGCCGTAGTGACCCAGTGACGCGCCGCGACGTGCCATCGACCGCCGCGGGGCTTTACGCTGCGGCGTAGAACACTATGTCGATCCCGAAGGGCTGAGCACTGACGGGTGAGCCAATGATGCGTCCCGATGAGACCCATTCTCGTGTTTCGCGCCGCGACCTGATCGTCGCCACGGCGATGGCTGGCACCACCGCTCTGCTGGTCCCTGCTGCGGCCACGGCACGCGAACCGGCAGACGCGCTGCCTGCCAAGCCCCCGCCAGGGTTCACGCCCCTGGCTGCGCCCGGCAAGATCGTCAAGGTCACGAAGGGAACCGATTTTTCCTCGCTCATGCAGAAGAACCAGTTGTGGCCCAAGCCCGAAGTCGCGCGCGTGATGCTCGAGCGCGCGATGACCGAGTTCACCGGCAAACCGAATCTGGTGGAAGCGATGAAGCGGTTCATCCACCCGCAAGACGTCGTGGCCATCAAGGTCAACGGGATAGCGGGGCAAAGCGGCCACACCATGGCCGTGAACTTCGAGCTGATCTTGCCGGTGGTAGAAGCGGTGATCGGGGTTGGTGTGCCGCCCGACAAGATTACCGTCTACGAGCAGTATCCGAACTTCTTGAGCGGCACCCGGGTCAACATCAAGGGGAACCGCCTCCCCCAGGGGGTAGAGGCGAGGTTTCACAGCAATCACCTGGCCACCATGCGATCGATCAGTGTCTTCCGCCACGTTAGGACCAAGTACGTCCAGTTCCTGACCGAGGCGACAGCTGTCATCGACATGACCTTGATCAAGGACCACTCCATCTGTGGCTACACCGGAACGATGAAGAACATGACCCACGGGAGCATCATCAACCCGCACGACCACCACACCGGGCAGGCCAATCCCCAGATCGCCCTACTCTACAACCACCCCATCCTCAGAAGCCGCGTGCGGCTTCACATAACCGATGGCTACAAGATCATCTACGACCAGGGGCCGCTGGACAAGAACCCCCGCCGCCGCATTCCGCACGGCGCGGTGTACGTGGCCACGGATCCGGTGGCCATGGACACGCTGGGCTGGAAGATCATAGACGACGCTCGCGCGGCCAACCGCCTGCCGTCACTGAAAGCGGTCAAGCGTGAGCCGAAGTACATCGAGACCGCGGCGTCTCTGGGGCTCGGGGTGCACGACATCAACGCCATCAGGTTGCGCCACGTCCAACTCTGAACGGATGCCACCACGCCAGCCGGGCGAGACGAGGCGCGGGAGACCCTGCAGTGGACGAGGTGCCCAAGCTCTCTGAGCGCCAGCCCTTTGTCTTCTCCCAACTGCCGGGAAAAGGCTCCGCGACGAGCGCGGCGTCGGCCACGATGGTCTCATTCGGGGCCGGTGGAATCTGTTCCGAGCAGGAACCTGGGCGCCCCTCCGTGCAGGTCGATCTCGGTGTTGCACGTGCAGCGGGTGGGTCGCAGTTCGACTCGCTTGCAGCGGCCTGCGCTCTTGAGCATGGCAATGATATCCACGCTTGATTCCTTGGGGTCGTGCGTCGCGAACCGTCAGTCGTAGGACGTTCGACCGCATCGAAGATGCGGCTGGCGTAGCGCGTCACGTTACGCTCCGGACGGTCAGCAGACCCCGGGAACAGGCCTCCGGCTGGGACGTCCTCTCCTCGAGATAGCGGTTTTGCTTCGCGAGGGAACACGAACACCGAATGGACCTGGTTCGCCACGCATCGCACATACGTCGCCCGGCCAGCACCGCCCGTACCTCCGCGCAGTCGCGACGATAGCCCGAGGACCCCACGGCGTCACTGTTGCGAGCGTTCTGCCATACTCAACTGGCCTCCAGTTGTTGATTCCGTTCGAACCTCCTCGTCGACCTATTCGCGATGACGTACAGAGTGGGCATCAAGAACAGGGCCACGGGGATCTCGAGCACCAGTCCACCGATGGCGGCCACCGCCATGGGCTGAAGCATGTCGCCGCCGGCGCCAACATTGACCGCCAAAGGCAAGAGACCGGCGATCGTGGTCGCCGTGGTCATCACGCGCGGTCGCAAGCGCAGCCTCGCAGCGCGTTGCACGGCATCGCCGGGGTCGGGGGACGGCAAGCCCTCGTTCAGCTCGTCCGCCAGCGTGAACAGCAGAACCCCGTCGCTGACCGTAGCTGCCACCACGACCAGAACGCCGACCAGCACAGTGGCACCCATGGCGAGCTGGGCAATCCATAGCGCGAAGACCATGCCGGCCACTGTCGCGGGAATGGAACAGAGGATCATCAGCGGGTACCGAACGCTGTTGAACTGTACGGCGAGCACGACCATCGCCAGAAAGACCGCCAATGCGAGAATACCCAGAGCCATGCTCGTCAGATCGTCCATCAGCCGAGCCTTCCCGCCGTAGTCGATCTCGTAGCCGGGCGGGAGCTCGATCCTGCCGAGCTCCGCTTTCAGCTCGCTCAGCGCCTTGCCGACGCTGGCACCCCAGGCGTCGGCAAGCACGACGACTTGCTTGACCTGGTTCTCGCGGACGATTTCCACCGGACCCGTTCCTTCACTCACCTGGGCCAGATCCCGCAGGCGGTACTGCTGACCATCTGCTGCCGAGACGACGAGGTTCTCGACGTCTCGCTTGCTGCGGATGTTCTCCTCGGGAATGCGCACTCGGATGTTGTAGTGCTCGTCCCCCTCCTGATAGCGCGTGGCGATCACCCCCTGAAGCAAGGCCCGCAAAGTCGTGGCAACATTGGACACCGAAACACCGAGCTCTTGGGCCCGCGCGCGGTCAATCCGAACCGCCAGCTCCGGCTTGGTCAGGTCCATGCCGAGGTGTACGTTGGCGAGGTCCGGGCGCTCCTGTGCGACGCGAACCACCCCACCGGCCAGAGCGTAGAGCTTTGCCAGGTCGGGGCCCCGCACCTGAATCTCCAGGTCCGATTCACCCATCTTGCGGATGCCCTTGACCCGCATCTTCCGCACCATGACCTTGCCGCCTGGTGACGAGAGTCCTGACAGGGTCTTCCGCAATCGCCGCATGACGGCCTCCGTGCTCACCGAGCGAGCCTGAAACGGAACGAGCTGCACGTCGATCTCGCCCTCGTTGGCCACCTCGAAAGTGTAGAGGCCCCACACCTTGCCTCCCACCAGCGTGAAGGCGCTTTCAATGAGCGGCTCGCCCTCAATCTGCTCCTCGATGCTCGCGAGGAGTCGGTCCGTCTCCTGCACCGAGGTTCCCGTGGGCAGCTTGACCTTGATCATGATGCGTCCGTCGTCGATCTCAGGCAGAAACTCACTGCCCAAGGCAGGAACGAGCGCGGTGGCGAGCACGATCAACCCGAGGAAGAACGAGAGCACTGCGTAACGCCACCGCAGGCTCCCTCGCACCAGGCGCGCGTAGCCGTCCTGGACTCGCTCTTGCCAGCCCGACCGCCGACGCATCGCCCGCTTGCCGAGAAGCACGGAGCCGAGCATCGGAACCAGGGTGAGCGAGCCCACCAGGCTCACGACCACCACACCCGCCACGACGAGGATTAGCTCCCGAAAGAGCAGGCTGGTCAGCCCCGACACGAGTAGGTAGGGCACGAACAGGGCGAGAAGCGTCAGCGTGCCCGCAATGATGGCCCCGGCGACCTGGTGTGTTGCGTTGACAGAGTCTTCGGCAGCGTCCTCGCCGGCCTCCTCGCGGCGGCGGGAAGTGTTCTCGAGCACCACGATGGCGCCGTCGAGCAGCACCCCGAGCGCGATCACAAGCCCCGCCAGGGTGAAGATGTTGATGGAAAAGCCACCCAGCCGCATCAGCGCGAAGTTGATGACCAGCGTGATGGGCAACGCTGTCATCAGGACGAGCGCCTGTCTGAAGCTGCCCAGAAACAGCAGCGAGACAACCAGCACGAGCACCCCCGCCTGAAAGGCGGCCGTCTTCACGCCCGACAGCGCGCTGTCCACGTACTCGGCCTGGCTTTCGACCATACCGACCTCGATGTGTGCCGGTGTCGCTATCGCGATCTTGCCCAATCGCGCACGCAGGGCCTGTTCGACCTCGACCGTGTTGGCGTCCGGCTGCTTCTGCACGCTGAGCTTGACACAGGGGCTCGAGTCGAGCCGGGTGATGACGCGCACCTCCTCGTGAGCGTCCTCGACCCGCGCCACGTCTCGCAGGTAGACCTTGGCGATGCCGTGGTTCTTCACCAGGACCGAGCGGATATCCTCGAGCGAGGAGAATTCGCCCATGGTGCGAGCAATGAGCTCGCGAGGGCCAGCGTTGACCCTACCACCGAACATCTCCACGTTTGCCTGCGCCAGGGAGTGCTGGATGTCCGTGACCGCCAGCCCGTGCTTGTCCAGGGCCACCGGGTCAAGGTGGATTCGGATCTCGCGCTTCAGGCCGCCGATGATCTCGGCTCCACTCACTCCTGGGACGGCCAGCACCCGATCCAGGAGCCAACTCTCGGTCCAGTCTCGCAGCTCGACCAGATCCCACTCAGACGACTGCACCGTGAGCTGGACCACGGGGAGTTGTTGGGGGTCGGCCTTGATGACGATGGGCGGATCCATGTCCGTTGGCAAGCTTCTCGCGGCTCGTGCCATCGCCGCCTGAGTGTCCTGGAACGCCACGTTGACATCGACGCCGTAGCGAAAGTTGACCTCAAGGGTGTAGCTGCCCTCGATCGACGAGGACTCCAGGTAGTCCAGTCCCTCGACCGACGCCATCTCACGCTCGATGACCTCGGCCACGTGCTCCTCGATCTCCTCGGGCGTCGCGCCACGCCACCAGATGTGGACCTTGATCAGCGGATAGGCAATGTTGGGCAGAAACTCCACGGGGAGCTTGGCAAGCGAGAGCACTCCCAAGACGAGCAGGGCACAAGCGATGGCGCTGGTCGCAACCTTGCGGCGCACGGCCAGCTCGATCAGCCTCCTCACGGGGCCTTTCCTTTGCCATCCGCCGCCTTGGGATGTGCTTTGCCGTCCTTCGTTTCCTGGCCTTTGGCGACGCGCACCTTCTTGCCATCGCGCAGACGGTTGTGACCACCGACCGCCACCCGCTCTCCCTTCTTGATGCCCGCCAGGACCTGTATCCGGCCTTCTTCCTCAATGCCGAGTTTGACCGTGCGCTGTTCCGCGGTCCCGTCGCTCCCGATTACGTACACTGTCCGTTCTTCCCCGCGCCGAACCACGGCTTCGATGGGTACGGTCAGGGCCTCGGGCGCCGATGCCAGTGTCAGCCCCACACGAGCAAACATACCTGGAGCCAGCGCGACGTCCCCCTCGACTAGGCCCTCGATGGTGCGCGTGTGGGTTCGACGATCGATGTCAGGATAGATTCGAGTGACCTTGGCCGCGAAGGTCTTGCCAGGATGGGCGTCCAGCGTGACGGTGATGGGTGCGTCGCTCTGGACTTGGGCCGCGCTGTCCTCGGGCACGGCGAACCGCAGCACCAGGCTCTCCGGTTGGAATAGCTCGACCAGTGTTGCCCGGGCCGCAACGAACTCACCCTCGGCCACGTGCACCTTGGAGACCACCCCGCTCCACGGTGCGGAGACGCGGTAGTCGCCGAGCCTTTCCAGGGCGCGAGCAAGCCTCGCCTGCGCCTCGCTCACCCTGCCCCTCGCCTTGTCGAGCTTCTCGCCGGGGAAAGCGCCGCTGTTTACCAGCTTCTCGATGCGGCTGAAGTCTAGCTCTTCACGCTCGAGTTCTGCCTTGGCCGATGCGGCCACGGCGTCGTCACCGCGGGTCCGGCCAAGGCGTGCAAGGAGCTGCCCCGCTTGTACCCGGTCGCCTTCGCGCACGGGGCATGCGACGACGGGACCTTCCACCGGCGAGGCCATTCTGGCAACTCGAGTGGGCTCGATCGCGCCGGTAAGCTCGAGCCGATGGGCGAGAGCCCGCACCTCGACCGTGGCCGCCTTGACTGCAGGCTGCTGCTTGCCCGTGCGTTCGCCTTCAGCCCCCGCCCCTGGCTTCGAACAGGCCACTAGCAGCCAGGCCACGAGCAGGATGGCAGCAACTGCCCACCTGGGTGTCCCCAGAGTCTGGTGTTTCGCGACCACTCGGTCGGTCATGACACGTTCCCGACGGCAAGATCGAGCAGAGCAAACGCCATGTTCAGGTCGGCGAGTGCTGCAGAATGGGCGGTCTCCGCCTGGAGCAACGCGGCCTGCGCGTCGAGGACGTCCGCCGTAGTCCCGTAGTCCAGCGCCGCCTTTTCGCGGGTGATCCGCAGGCTCTCTCGGGCCGTCAGGATCGACTTCTCCGTCGCAGCCACCGCCGCCTGCGCGGTCTTCACCTGGATTACTGCCGAGTCGATCTCCTCGCGCATGGTGAGGACGAGACGGCGCCTGCGTTGCTCCAGCACTCTCAGCTCGGCTTCCTGCTCATCGATCCGGGCGGGGGTCTCCAATCCGTCGAAGATCGGCATGTGGAGTTCCACGCCGACGAAGCCGAGGTCTTCGTAGTCGCCCTGGATGCTGAGGCGCGATCCGTAGGTTCCCTTGGCCGCCACCACTGGCAAGTACTCTGCCCTCACCGCGGCGATCCGCTTGGCCTGGGCTTCGATCTCCAGATCCAGCTGTGCGATGTCGGCACGGTTCCCGATCGCTGCGGCATTCAACTTCACCGCGTCCGGCGCTGACTGGCGTGGCTCGAGGGTTCCAACGAGGATCAGTCCACCGGGTGGGGCCGCTTCGACGCCCAACAGGCTCAACAGCAAACGCTTGTGCAGTTCCACCGACCCTTGCTGTTTGATCCGGCGGTAGTCCAGCTCGGCGAGCCGTACGTCGATGTTGAGGAGATCGACCCTGGCTGCTTTCTGCGCCTCGATGAGTCGCACCGTGTTCTCGCGGTGCTCCGCCAGCGCCTCCGCGGACTGCTGGATGGCTTGGATCACCTTCTCCTGTCCAAGGATGGCGTAGAAGGTGCTCTTGACGTTGAAGACCAGCTCCTCGCGCGTACGCGCGAGCCTCTGCTCCGCGGCGCCTGCCAGAAGGTCCGCCGCAGCAACCGAGCTGACCACTTTGCCGCCGGAGAGCAGGGGCACCGTGAGCACGACGTCACCGGAGAAAATGTCGTGAGAGAGCGATGGCGGCGTCTGTCCCCTCGCCGGGGCGAGCCGTTCCTCGTGCCAGTGGTGTCGATAGGCCGCGAAGAGCTCGAGAGATGGCCAGTGTCCCGAGGACGCTTGCTCCTTCCGCGCTTCGGCTGCTTCGATCTCCCAGCGTGCGCCCACCACGTTTGGGTTGTTGGCCAGCGCGATGGCCAGCGCGCGTTCGAGTGTCAGTGGTGCGCTCGGAAGCTCCGCTCGCCGCGCCAGCGACTCAGACTGTCGCGAAGAGGTCGATGTCAACGACATGGTGTCCTGCGTCCTTGCGAGTGGGACTGTCGCGCTGCCTCGCCCCCGGGCACCAGGGCTGGCCGCGCAGGCAGACAGAACCAATGCGAGTAGTAGAGGCGCAGTGCGCATCATGGCGCATCTTCCGGTCCGGTCCGCGATGGGCGGATCCCCCGGAACATCTCGGTACGCAGCAAGGTCCGGAACGTTTCCCGTTGCTCGGGGCGCAACATGGCGTTGACGCGGTGTAGGTGCTCGGCGACCGCACGCTGCATGGCCGCCTGGTTCTCTGCGTAGCGCTCGAGCTGCCCGTGCACGTCGGCACTGCTGTCATGCGCCGCTAGAATCGCTTCGGCAAGCTCCGCTTTGATCGTGCTGGCGCGCCGCCAGTAGGCTGCTCTCGCTTCCTGCATTGTGCGGCGCATCTCGGCCAGTCGACGCTTCTGCTCGGCGTCCAGCTCCAACTCGTCAAGTAGGCAGTAGTCCTCATCGTCCGCGCGAGTAGCGTGGGCAATGGGCCTTTCCGTGCCTCTGACATACCCGATGGCCATGGCGACATTGAGCGCCACGGAAAGCCCGAGGAGCGAGAGAATGATCGTGGACTTCACTTGGGGACGCATTGCAACAGGCCCTCCTTCCCCTCGCTGAGGCCAAAGGCGTTGGCATCGAATGCCTCCGCGACCAACATCCCTTCGCCCATGGAGAGGTTGCTCGAACCCGCTTCGCCCGCCGGGTACTTCCACGACAGCATTGCACCACCCGAGAAGCCCAGGACGACGCTACCCGCGACGCAGGCGGCTTGCAGCAAGCGGGCGCGATGTCTGCGGTACCAGGGCACGCGCTCGGCTTCGTCAACTGCCCGCAGGACTCGGCGCCAGAGATCGGCGGGCAGCGGAGGTGCCGGGTCACATTCGGCAAGTGCCTCCCACTGCTCCCTCAGCTTCCGAAGCTCTGCGGAGCAGCTTGCACAACCCGCGAGGTGCGACTGGAGTGGCACTCGCAGATGGGGGTCAACTTCGTCGTCGAGATAGGCAGAAAGGAGTCTTCTCGCCTGGTAGCACCGCATTTTCGATTCCTCGTGATCATGGAACCGGCGACGTCGAAAGAACCTGCGGTGCTATTCCGAAAACTGTCGGGCCAGGGATCGTCTGGCTCGAACCAGTAGTGATTCCACGGACTTCGTCGAACAGCCCAGCACACTGGCGATTTGCTGGTAACTCTGACCCTCAAACCGGCTCAGGATGACCGCGATGCGCTGGCGCTCTGGCAGCTTCTGCATGGCGGCCAGGAGTCTTGCTCTCCTTTCGGTCCGGCCCGCGATTCGGTCGGGTCGGTCTGCTTCAGATGCGGGGAGCTCCTCGAAGTCGCGATCACTCAAGTACGCACGCAATCGCCGACTCGCCTTGACCCGGTGACTGAGACACCGGTTGACCACGATGCGATAGATCCATGTCGTAAGCTTGGCCTCGGGCCGGTACTCAGGGGCGGACTCCGCCATCGTCACGAAGATCGACTGGGTGATGTCTCGGGCGTCTTCTGCGTTCCCCAGAAACCGGTAAGCGACCCGATACACGAAGTCGGCATGCCGCTCGTAGAGCACCCGAAGCGCCTCACGGTCGCCTTCGGCCAGACTTCGCATGAGGGTGAAGTCATCCATGGCTCACACGCCTGGCTCCGAGCTGGCGCGAAGATAGGCCACTCCGTCCTGCATGCCAATCGCTCGGGCCCACTGGCTCAGCGGTTGCCAATGTCTGGAAACGGGTGGCCTCCCGGGAGGGGCCTGCCGCAATGGTCTTGGGAACCGGGAGCAAGGAGATCACCGGCTTCTACCGGGGGCATCCAACAGTCACGGGGCGTCGCTCGCGGCAGATCCCTCAGCGGAGCACTTGGCACAGGGGGTTGCCGGACTCCTGCTGGTTCGGTCGCCGCGACGAACGCTGGGACGGGTCGTGATCCCGACCACAGCATCGCTCGGGGAGGCGACATCGCCGCCGCCCCCCCGCGAGAGCTGCGTTCGAATCGTCGTTACCCCGGTGTGGACTACGCCCCGTCGGTCAGGTCGAAGCGGTCGAGGTTCATCACCTTGGTCCACGCTGCCACGAAGTCGCGCACGAACTTCTCCCGGTTGTCGTCCTGCGCATAGAGCTCGGCGTACGCGCGAAGGATCGAGTTGGATCCGAAGACCAGATCAACACGCGTGGCGGTCCACTTCACGGCGCCGGTGCTGCGCTCTCGAACCTCGTAGAGACCGTCGTCGGTGGGCGCCCAGGCGTAGCGCATGTCGGTCAGGTTCACGAAGAAGTCATTCGTGAGGGCACCGACACGATCCGTGAATACGCCGTGCTTCGTTCCACCGTGATTGGTACCGAGGACACGCATGCCACCCACGAGCACGGTCATCTCCGGGGCGGTCAGGCCCATGAGCGCGGTGCGGTCGAGCATCAGCTCTTCGGCGCTGACGACGTAGTCCTTCTTGAGCCAGTTGCGGTAGCCGTCATGGATGGGCTCGAGCACCGCGAAGGAAGCCGCGTCCGTCATCGTTTCGGTTGCGTCGCCGCGGCCAGGCGAGAATGGCACCTTGATGTCGAAGCCTGCGGCTTTGGCAGCCTGCTCGACGCCGACGTTGCCCGCGAGGACAATCACGTCCGCGAGGCTCGCGCCGGTGTCAGCGGCGATGGGCCCGAGCACGCCGAGCACCCGGGCGAGACGGGTTGGCTCATTCCCTTCCCAGTCCTTCTGCGGGGCCAGGCGGATG
>CAZSVU010000174.1:0-17588 GCA_964610275.1 uncultured Polyangiaceae bacterium
CGGCAGGGTGGCGTCCGCATAGGCGCGAACATCGGCATCAGAGACCGTCGCTCCGAAGACCCGATCGCTGCGGGCATCCAGCTTCCACACCACGTCGCCACCGTCTCGGGATCGCACGATGGTGAGCTTCGGGTCGGAGGAATCCGTCTCCTTGGTCCAGAGGCCTCTCTGCACCAGGATGTCCGCTACCACACTGGCGAGTCCCGCCCGCAGCTCGACGGCCTTGAGCACCTGATCGGCGCGCGGAACCACGCCACTCGGAGCGAAGTGAGGCTTGATGGGCTTGGCGCCCCGCGCGACACGCTGCTCGTTCTCCCGATCCAACCAGGCTCGCATGGTCGGCCAGTAGACCATCGGCATCTCGGTGAATCCGGCGTAGTTCTCGATGGTCCCCGCCGGGACTTCGAACGTCCCGTGCCGCTTGCCATCCAGGTCGACGATGGGCACCAGCTTCGCCTCGGTGGTGACGGGGAAGAACATGTTGGTGGCCAGGGACTGGATCTGCTCCAGCTCTACGCTGGACACCTGGAGCTCCGCCAAGATTCGCCCGCGGTCACCGTCACCGAGATCGTCGAGCAACTCGCCGAGGCGCGCCGCCATCTTGGCAATCATGAAGTTGTTGTAGAAAGTGTCCGGAAGATTCGGGAGCGTCGACCCCGGCAACTTCTCGTTGAACTCGTTGGGATCCATCAGCCCCACGGTGTGGTACTTGCCATCGGCCTGCTTCTCACAACACTCCGCCCCGAACCGTACGAGCTCGATGAGCAGCGGCATCGCCTCCTTCAGGAACTCGCGGTCGCCGCTCACGCGATAGATCTGATCGATGCCGTAGAAGAACGCCCAGTTGTTGTGCGGCTGGAACTTGCTGAAGTCCGGGTCCAGCTGTTGTGCCACTGGGTTCCACTTCACCACCTGCGTGTCGGGCTTGCCGTCTGCCGTGGTCTGCCAGCCGAACTGTGCACCGCGGCCCCGTCCCATGGCCTTGGCGTAGGCGCGTGCCGAATTGATGTTTTGAATGTAGAGCCGGGCCAATCCCTTGGCCGCCGCAGGATCTTGCAGCGCCTTCACCTTCCAGAACAGGATCGCCATCTCCCAGAAGTTGTGAGTGCGGTAGCGCCCGTCGTGTAGGCCCTTGGCGCCCATGTCGGCGGCGATGTCGCAATTGTGTCCGGATACGGTCTTGAGCAGAGCGGCTCGACACAGGTCGAGCGGCGCCTGAAATTCCATCGCCCGGGGCCCGCCGAAGAGCACGATCCGCGCCTGGGAGAACTGCTGTTGCCACGCGGCGAGGTGTCGCTGCTTCGCCGCGGCAAAACGTTCGTCGCTGCTCACCTTCGCTTGGGCTGCGTCGAGCGGTGCCTGACCATTCAGCCCCGCGTCGATGGACGTGACCAGCGCGGTGCGGTCTTCGATGACGATGCGCTGCCCTGGCTGAACGTGGAGCTGCGCGTACACGTACACCTCGCGCTGAGAATCGGAGGGAACGTCTCCTGCCTGCTCCGCGTTCACGAACTCGGGCTCGACCTCTCGTTCGCCCCCGCCGTCGTCTACGACGAAGTAGCGCACTCGCTTGGCGACCCCGAATTGATACTGAGTCTGGTTTCTGACTTCCGCCGGTGTGGTCGAATCCGGATTGACCTCGTACTCGCAGGCTTCGAGCTTGACCAGATTCGACTCGCTCTCCTGGACGGTCTGTAGCGACACGCCGACGGTCCGGGTATCGAACTGCTGTGCGCCCTGGGGGCCGCGTTCGGTGTGGGCCTGCTGAAATGGATTGTAGCCGGCGTAGAGGTTGTTGATGAGAGTCCCGTCGAAGCCCGACACGATGATGAGATCGCCGGCAAAATCAGCCTCGAGCTCCAGACGTGCGCAGGCCAGCGTCGGGTCGTCGAAGCTCGCGAGTTTTTCCAGGCGCTGGGCGAGTGTGTGGCCAGATTCGCGATCGCGGAGCGCGAGGGTGTAGGCGACACTGCCCTCCTCGACACGGTTCTGGATGGCATCGGCCTGGTCTGGGTCAACGACTTCGAACCGCTCCCGATCCTCCAGGGAGTTGTGGAAGTACGGCTGTCCAGGCTCGCGCACCCGGTGGTAGCAGAGATAGGGCAAGTGGGGGCAGCAGCTGTTGGCAACCGTCCGTCCACCTTCGACGTCAGTGGTCCGAAAGACCGACACGCCAGCCTTGAACGTCGCGGCGTACTCGACCTGCACGTAGACGTCGTCATAGCCGGGGCGAGAGTGGTCTTTCATGGGTGGCGCGCTGGCCGTGATCCCGGTCTCGCAGTAGTTGCCGTTGCCGATGAAGAACTGGGCTGCATAGCGGTTCGGATCCTTCGCAAACTCGCGCCAGGAAACCGAATGCACGAAAATGGGTCGGGCGAAGGTGGTCGCAATGGCGTCGACCTCACCGCCCGCACCCGTCGCGAACGGATCGGCGTCTGCCACGTTCGAGGCCGCGCGTGCTGTGCGGCAGGTCAGCGGACCAACGGCAAGGGTCTGAGCTGGGGATGGGCTGTCGGTGGTGTTGGCAACCATGAGCACTCCTGTCCCGATGTGGGGGCTGAAGCGCAGAGCCGAGGGGGCGGCTTCCGCGGCAATCGGGCGCCGGGAAGCTAGTGCTGCGTCCGGAAAGTCACAATCCGAAAACACCCGCGAGGCCGCCTCCGCTCGCCTCACGGCTAGGCTCGAGGGCACCGCGCTTCGGGGTGAAAGGTGCTCCGGAAAAGGGCACTCTGACCACACTCACCGGACGGGATGGTCGAACCACCGTCGTTCCGGTAGCCTCGTTGGCTGGCCGCTCACGTTCCCGGGGGGCAAGACGGACAATGACGAACAGGCACCAGGCGATCGCATGGGTTCTGGCGGGGGCTTTCGCCCTCACTTCGGGCTGTGGCAGCTCGTCCAAGTCCACACGCGGCTTGGGCAGCACTGGTGGCTCGACCGCGAGCGGCGGCGCTGACGGTCAGCTGGGGGCCGATCTGTGTGAGCCGTGCGTTACCCACGAGGAGTGCGGCGGTCAGGAGGACGAGTGTCTGCCCGACACCCCCGTGGGCACCCCGGTCTGCGGGAGGCGTTGCGACACGTCCGCCGACTGTCCCGCGGGGTTCGAGTGTGTGCACAGCGGCAACAGTCTTCAGTGCACGCCGCTCGCGGCCACCTGTGGGCCCGTCGGCTCGGGTGGATCGCCGGCCGTTCCGGTTGGCCCGTGCGATCCGGATTGCGACGCGATGGATCGAGTGCCAGCCGGGGAGTTTTTCATGGGGTGTGACCCCTCCGTCGATCCCGAGTGCCCGAGCCCCGAGTTTCCCCAACACTCGCCCGATTTGAGCGATTTCAGCCTGGAGAAGTACGAGGTGACGGTTGCGCGCTACGAGGCTTGCGTTCTCGACGGCACCTGCACCGAACCGGACACGGGCGGTTCCTGCAACTGGAGCGTGGCCGGACGCGAGCAGCACCCCGTCAACTGCGTGGACCATGAGCAGGCGACCACCTTCTGCGCTTGGGTGGGCCGGCGCTTGCCCACCGAGGCCGAGTGGGAGAAGGCAGCTCGGGGCACGAGCGGGCAGCTGTATCCCTGGGGAGACGACCTGCCCAGTTGCGACACCGCGACCATTCTGGAGGCCGGTGAGTACGGATGCGGCCCCAACACCACTTCGGAGGTGGGAGCGCGCCCGGCAGGTGCGTCGCCCTACGGCGCGCTCGACATGGCCGGAAACGTCTGGGAATGGGTCTCGGATTGGTACGAGTTCAGCTACTACCCCGCGTCCCCGGCTACCGATCCCCAGGGAGCGGAAACTGGAACCTACCGTTCGCTACGCGGTGGTTCCTTCCGAAGCTCGGATCCCGTCCGGTACACTCGGGCCTCGCACCGCAACGCTGCGGACCCCGCCTCCCGCACGATCGACACCGGCTTCCGCTGCGCGGTGAGCGGGCTCTCGTCCGAGGGTGCGGGGGGTGCCGGCGCCTGCCCGCCCGAGTGTGATGCGCTCGTGGATGTTCCCGCGGGCTCTTTCTGGATGGGGTGCGACTACACCGTCGATCCGTACTGCGGGGGCTCGGAGTTCCCGTACCATGAAGTCTTTCTCGAAGCGTTCGACATCGACCGCTACGAGGTTACCGTTTTGCAGTATCAGGAGTGCGTGGAGCAGGGGCCGTGCTCGGTGCCACCGGACAACGACCACTGCAACTACCCCACGACTGGGCGTGAGTACCACCCCGTCAACTGCATCAACTGGGACCAGGCCAGTGCGTACTGCGCTTGGGCCGGAAAGCGGCTTCCCTCCGAGGCAGAGTGGGAGAAGGCGGCTCGTGGGGCCGACGGCCGCCTCCACCCGTGGGGCGACGTGCCCGCGAGCTGCGAATATGCCGTCATCAACGACGGCGGCGAGGACGGCTGCGGGGCGAACGGCACGCTGCCCGTGGGGTCTCGTCCTGCCGGGGTGTCTCCGTACGGAGCTCACGACCTGGTCGGCAACGTGGTGGAGTGGGTCGCTGACTGGTACGACTACAGCTACTACTGGGTCAGTCCGGACAGCAACCCCACCGGTCCGGACGCCACTGACCAGCGCAGCGCACGAGGCGCTGCGTGGTTCTGGGACCAGGCGCGCTGGAGTCGAGCGTCCCAGCGTAGCGGATTCGATCCTCTGTCCGAGGGCAACGGCATCGGCTTCCGCTGCGCGCGGAGTGTGCCGTAGCCGCTGCTCGTGGCTACGGCCGATTCAGGTTCTTCACGGCGAGCCGCGACGAGACCAGCAAGAGCCGGGTGTAGTCGACGGGTTTGGTCACGACTTCGTCCGCGCCGGCCTGTAGCAGGGTCGCCTTGTCGTAGCGAGACGCATACGCCGTTACGAAGACTACCGGGATGTCGCCGCAGCGCAGCGCTATGGTGCCGGGCGGCAGCTTGGTTCCTGGACGGCGCTTGATGATCTTGCACATCTCGATGCCGTTGTACTCGGACCCACCGAGCTGGATATCGAGCAAGATCAGGTCGAAGTCTTCCTTGGCCAGGAGCGTGAATGCCTCGGTGCTGTTGCGCGCCCGCTTGAGCGCATACTTGCCCCGCAGGTGGAGCTCGGTCACTTCCCAGTTTGGATCCTCGTCCTCCACGTAGAGGATTCTCGCGAGGGGTTCGCCGTTGAACGAGGGCGGCCGCTCCAGTCGTTCGATCCGTTTCAGCGCCATTTTCTATCCTCGGCTGCGCTCTCGCGTGTTTTCCGGCTCAGCACCTCACGGCTATTCATCTCGAAGCTCCGATATGGCGCCCTTCACCATGAGGCGCGATAGAACGATCAGTAGGTGGGTGAAATCCACCGGCTTGGTGACAAAATCCCGGGCGCCGCTCTGCAGCAGTTCCTCCTTGCTGTACAGCGACGCGTACGCCGTGACGATGACGATGGGAGTGTCGCACCTCACGCCCTTGGCATACTCTGGTACGTTATTCACACGCTTGCCGGTGAGGGCTTCACACATCTCGATTCCATTCAGATCGGAGCCGGCTAGCTGCACGTCCATCAGGATGAGATCATAGGTGTTCTTGGACAGCAGCTCGTAGGTCTCTCGGCTATCGCGTGCGCGGGTGAGTTGATACTTGCCTCGCAGCGAGAGCGCAGTGACATCCCAATTGGCATCCTCGTCTTCGACGTACAGGACCCGAGAGACCAACTCGGACAGCTTCTTCTTCTTGTGGTGCACCTCACCGGCATTGCCCCGGGCATTCTCTTCAGCTTCCTCCAACAGGCTCTCGAGATTGCGCGCGGACATCCGCTCGGCGCTCCAGGGTTTGGGCAGCCAGATACCGCCGACTTCCTTCGCCTTCTTCTTGTTGTAGTGGTACGCGGTCGACACGATCACGGGTATGCGGCGAGTGGCGTCGTCGTGCTTGAGCTGGTCGAGCACCCAGAATCCGTTCACCTCGGGCATCATGATGTCCAGCAAAACGAAGCGGGGTTGCGCCTGGCGGATGATCTCCACGGCGTGCTGCGGTTTGGACACGAGCTGGACCTCATACCCCTCTCGCTCCAGCAGCTTGCGCGCCATGGACAGCTGCGCGGGCTCGTCGTCCACGACCACCACTCGGCCGTGCGCCGCGGCGGCTGCCGGGGTGGGCTGCAAGCTCTCCGGCCGTGGGGGCAGGTCCGACACGCGGCGCCCCAGGCTGGCTTCTTTGGGGAGCCAGAAGCGGAAGCTGCTGCCGCGCCCGATTTCGCTTTCGACCGAGATCTCGCCCCCGTGCAGCTCCACCAATTGGCGGCAGATGGCCAGCCCCAGCCCGGCCCCGCCGTAGGCGCGAGTGTGCGATGCGTCCACTTGGTGGAAGCTTTCGAAGATCGACTCGATGTGGTCCGCCGGAATGCCGATGCCGTCGTCGGTGACGGCGAACTCGACGCGGGGGGACCCGTTGTGGGTTTCCAGGATGGAAAGGGTAATGGTTCCGCTTTCGTCGGTGAACTTGATGGCGTTGCCCAACAGGTTCAGCAGAACCTGCTTGAGCTTCATGCGATCCGCGCAGACCTTGTGCCTGCCTTCGAAGGCGGGATAGGCGAGCGAACGCGTGGTCCCCTGGTTCGCGGACTCCAGCGTGGTGCGAATGTCCGTCACCAGGTCGCCCAGGTCGACTTCGGTGATGGCCAACTCGACCCGGCCGGACTCGATTCTCGAGAAGTCGAGGACGTCTTCGACGAGTCCCAGGAGGTGCGCACCCTGCTGGAGGAGCAGTTTGAGGAAGCGCTTGTGCTCGGCTGGATCGCCCATACAGGCCACACTCCGCGCCCGCTTGAGCGCGGCGCCGCAGTCGGGGCAATCCTCGTCGCCGGCTTCGCCTTCTGCCTGAAACTGAGCACCACAGGAGTCACACTGGTAGAGCTCGATTTCAGTGTACTCCTTGATCAAGGCCGCGGGCACGTTGACGATGGAGTTCAGGGGCGTGCGCAGCTCGTGGGACACATTGGCCAGGAATTCGGCCTTCACGCGGACGGCTTCGTGCGCCGTCTCGAGGGCCTCGGAGAGCTCGCGGGTGCGGTCCGCAACCATTTCGTCGAGCATCTGTCGCTCACGCTCCAACGCTCGATACGCGGCCACGTTGCTGATGACCGTGGCGGTTTGCCCAGCCAGGTTGGTGAAAGCAACGAGCATTTCACCCTCGGAGTCGACCTGGGTCTGGAAGCGAGCCTGCTCCTTGGTGTTGCCAGCGACCAGAAAGCCGGCGAGACCTCCGCCCTTCCGCGGCAGCGCAAACACGAAGTACTCGTCCACCAGGAACAGGTCACACAGCGCCTGCGTCTCCGACGACGGCGATTCCACCGCGTGGCAGACGAAGCCCAGCTCGGAGTACGCTCCTGACAGAGCCGGCTCGTCTCCGGTCAGCGTCGCCTGGACAATGTGCTCCGCCGCAGCGTCATCGTAGTAGCCATCGTGTGCGCGCTCGACGTGCCGTCGGAGGTGTCACGCAGGAACGCGGCGCAGCGCTCATAGTTGAACGAGTAGACCACGAACCGGGCGACGGTCTCGACGATCTTGTCGACATCCAGCAACGCGTTGAGCTCGCGCCCCAGCTCGGCCAGGCGCACATACACGCGCTGCTGCGAGTTCAGGTGGTCCTGCAGCACGTACAGCTTGTTCTCTGCTGCCAGCAAGCGCCTGACCTGTTCGCTCAAACGTTGGTTTTCGGCTTCTAGCGCCGCGGCCTTCTTCGCGAGCCCGTCCGACGACTCAGAGTCGGACGCCGGAGGGTGCTGGTTGCCACTGTCTTCTGGCATGAGCTGTCACACTCGTCGGTTTCCGTCCGGGGCCGCGCTCGTCGGCGAGACCCCGGGACAGAGGTGGTCGATTCAAGTCAATGGGGAGACGATCGTGCTCAGGCGATCGCCGTCACGATCAGGCTGTAGTTGTGGAAACAGTTGACGCCTCCTACTGGGCCAAATTCTCCGTAGGTGTAGACGCCGAACCAGGGCGCCTTGCCGGGCGTGATCCGATTCTGCATCTCGCGCAGCAGCTTCTGCTTCTCATTGTCCTCGAAGATCACTTGCCCGCGGCCGATGCACTCGATATGCAGTATGAAGCGTGGGTCGGCACCACCCAAGCCCGCCCGAATCTCTTCGGCCAAGCGTTCGTTGCCGCTGGCAATCTTGTCGTGATCGCGTCGGGTCATGAAGCAGGTGGTCCCGGCGGGCAGCTCGGTCGGAATGTACACCGAGCCGTCCTTTTCGTCGCGCATGGGCATGAAGCGGATCAGGTAGTCGTCGTAATGCTTCATGTATTCCGGCGCCTTGACCCCGATGGCGAGATAGACGCTCGTCTTCTTCCAGTCTCTGCCCTTTTCCTCGACTGTGAGGTACTCGTCGACCACGTCCGACGCCTTCTTCCCATTGAACTCGAGGATCCGGTTCTCCTGGCTCTTGGTGATGGTCAACTCCTCGCCGACGGGTACGCAGCCGTGCTTGGCCGAGGTGACGACCTTGTTCTTGCCCTGGATCAACGTGGCCACGGCGCCGTCCGAGAACACCTCGTCGTTGCAGTACTGGTAGGTCGCGCTGAAGCTCCAGTCGTCGCTGGCCGTGCCGCCCACCACCGGGATCGCATCCTGGGACTCGCAGTTGGACATGAGCCCCTTGAGCATGGCGTCGAAGTTCAGGGTCAACCCATCGGCAAGCGTCACCAGAGCCAAGGGGTCTTCGGCCTCGTGCAGTCCGAGGGTCGAGCCGATCTGCTTTCCCATCCCGGTCGCGTTCTCCTTCATGCCTTTGGCCCAGGCGTTTCTGAATCGGATCTCATCCGACTTCACCACGCACACGATGACCCCGAAGTTCGTCTCGTGCGTAACCCCCTGCGCGATGACGGCTTCTCCGGAGCATCCACTCAGTGGAGCGTTCCCGGTTGCCTGCCGTACGGCCTTGAGCAGGGTCTCCTGGCGGTAGCCCACGGTGCCAAACAGGAATACGAAATCCGGCTTGTCGGTTCCGGCCTCTTGCATGGCCTTCTCTGCAGCCGCCCGTCCGGCTTCTGCAGGATTTCGGTGATCGCTGTGACCAACGCCGCAAATGAGACTCATGGTGAACGCCCTTTCTGTGGATGAATCCTGCCAGGTGCTGCAGGTGAGACAGTTCGGAGTGGAGGCAGACGATTCCAACGGACGCCGGACGGCCCGAATAAGGATCCTCGCGTCTGTGTGCGGTGGGTGATCCGTGCGGGATCCCCAGTCGCTTGGCCGGGTTTGCGGCGCACCTCGCCGGGTGGCCCGTACCCAGAGCATGCCGACGCCTGTCTTCGAATTTCTGCCTTTACGCCAACTTCCCTTGATACGCCGCCCGCGCGCGCTGATCAACCGGGTTCGGGTGAAGCGTGTGGTGCTCCGGCATACCCAATCTCAGCAATCGGGAATGGTGGTCGTGTGTTGGCGTGACGTGACCCGACGGAGCGCTCGTGTGATCGCTGCCACCGCCGCGCGGCATCTCGCGAAGTGGATGATGCAAGCGCACGAGCCTGGGCGTGCGCGGGCCAGGGCTGCGAACGCCTGACGGAACGGGACTCGACGCCACGACGCGATTGGCTTCTCGTGCAAGCTTCTGGCATCGAGCGTGCGTGCACGACTACCACTGACGATACTCGTCGCGTTTGCACGGAGACTCACCGGTGTGCCCTGCCACGAAGTGCACCGTGAATCTGGATGGCCAGCGATACGGTGAGGCGAGCGCTCGCACGACTGCGACACACACTGGCCACTGCTGTGGTTGCGTGTGCGGTACGGGGCGGAGCCCGCCATGCCAGACGGGCCGGCCCTGGGCGGCGTCCCAATCTGAGGCGCGTCAGCGAGCACAGACAGGCTGCTTCACCAGCTCCGCGCGAGCGCGCCCGAGCGCCCGATGTCGTGAGTTCCGTCGTCTCAGTCGCAGTACCAATCCTGTGGGCGCCCACGTCCGCGGTCCAGTAGCCGTGTCTTCAGCGATTCCAGCGGCCGTGAACGCACTTGAGCGTCCCCGTCTGGGGTCGCTTCACCCGTCGCTCGCGTCCGATGTCGGAGCGTTGCCCTTGCACGGGTCTTGCGGGGCGGGGAAGTACAGATCGAAGCGGCTGCCCTTGCCGACCTTCGACTCGACCGACAGCCATCCACCGTGCTCGGTCACGATGTCGTTGGTGATGCTCAGCCCGAGACCAGTCCCCTCACCAGACGGCTTGGTCGTGAAGAACGGCTCGAACAGTCGCGCCAGACTGCCCTCGGGTATCCCACACCCTGCGTCTTTGACCGATAGCTGGTAGCAGCAGATCTTCCCGGCAGCTGCGTCCCCATTCGGACGCGCCCGCGTTCGGGTCAAGCTCACCTCGACTTGGCTGCCGGGATCGCTCGCCTGCACGGCGTTCATGATGAGGTTGATCAGGGCCTGCTGGATCTGCGACGCATCCACCTCGGCGAGCGCCCGCGGCTCGAGCTTTGACTTGATCTCGACTGTCCGAGCCCGTGCCATGGGTTCCAGCAGCTCGACCGTTCCCTGCGCTACGTCTCTGAGATCCGCATGCAGCGTCTTGGGTGGGCGACGGCGCGCATAGTCCAGCACCTGCCGAACGATCTTGGTCATACGCTCGCACTGGGCCCCAATCACCGTGGCGCTGTCGGTCACGGCGTCGCCCGTCACTCGACCCTTGGCGATCATTTGCGCATGACCCGCTACGACGTTCAGAGGTGTTCCGACCTCGTGCGCCAGTGCCGAAGCCAGCCGCCCCACGGTCGTGAGACGTTCGGCATGCCGCAACTGTTCGAGCGTTGCGATCCGGGCCGTCGTTTCGGCTTCGGTTTCGCGACGGGCCTCCGCCAGCCGCTCACTCATCAGATCCAGCTCGGCTGCCAGCTCTCCCAACTCATCCTTCTTCGGCATGCGGACCGGGTCGGCGAGCTCGCCAGCTCCGATGCGACGCGCCTTGTCGATGAGCTGACTGACGGGACGCCCGACGAAGTGAGCCCCCAACGCGACTGCCACCACGCCACAGACCAGTGCCAGGACCAGGCTGGCGAAGATCGTATTGCGCACCGTGCTGTCCAGGTAGCTGTCCCTCGCCGCGAGCGATTCGCGGATCTCTATCGCTCCTCTGGGAGAGCCCGCCATGGGGGCCGCGACATAGGTGTAGAGGTGATCGTGTTGGCTCTCGGCCCCGCTGTTGGGCTGGGCTACTTGAACGGCGTGCGCAAACCCTGCAGCGTTCAGTCCAGCGAGCCTCTGCAAATCGACCGCGGGTCGCTGGCGCGCGGGCGCGTCTGGCCTCAGCGAGACCCAGCGTGCGGTAACATCGGCGCGCGCCGCACTGACCCGGCTCACCAGTGCCAGCGCCGCATCCTCCCCTTCGGACTCCCAGGTCTGAGCGACCGCGACGGCCAGCGTTTCTCCCAGCGTGCGGTGATCGCGCCGCATGTCGCTGTCGAACAGTTGGACCTCACGCTCCAGCCGCACGTACGCGAAAGCGGCCAGGACCAGGAACACGCCCAGGATCAGCGCAATGCCGAGCCGTTTGGCGAGCCTCAAGCGTCGTTCCTTCCTGATCTCATGACGGCAAGACGACGCTAGCCCAAAGCTGGGCAGCCGTCATTGGACCATGGCGCCCCCGCGAGAGCGCCCGGAAACGCGAGCAGTTGCCGGCTCGGCCTGGCTGGCTGCGGCGTCGGCGCCGCACCAGGACGGTGTCACGACCTGGATGGTCACCGGGGTCCCGCCAGGTCGCTCGACCAGCGCGGCAGCCAGCTGCAGGAGCCGGTCCGTCGTGCTCCTGCCCGGACGATCGGCGGTCAGCACCAAGCGAGCTGAGTCGCTGCGCGGCAACAGGGCGAGCAATCGCATCGCATTCCTCACGCGGGACTCCGTGCGATGGCGTGGCGAGTCACTCGCACATACGAACAACATCACCGTCAGAGTCACGCCTGCGGACGATAGCTCGTTGCAGCGTGCCGCAACGCGCTTCCACAAGCGGCTGTGGTGCTCAGCCGCTGCCTGAGTGACGACCACGACCCCCGCGCTTCCTCGAAGCTCGCGAGTCGCTTCCACTGGCCAGCTCGCCCCCCGCTCCATCAGTACGAGGCAGCCCTGAGGTGAGGTGGCTTCTTCCATCGACAATCTCTGCTACGCACTTCGAAGCATGAAACGTGCCGAAATGTGAGGACAATGCGGCAACGGTGCGCTGCGAATCATGGGCCCACTTCCCTTCTGTCCCAGCAGGCAACAGTGAGGCAGAATGGGACACGGGGTGATGCGCCAGAGCCGCGTCATCTTATGGCAGTTCCGCCTTGGCACGACTTCTGCGTGGTGAAGGCGACCAGTGCGGCGCTGCGCGTCCGCGGTTCGCGAAACCAGCTGATCGAGCGATCAGCTCCCCTACCGGGATGGTGGGCTGGCCAGCGCTTCTATTGTCCGAACGGAGGAAAGTCGAGTTGCCCCTCTCTGCCATGGCCCACACCCGCAGCAACCAGCAGCCCTCGGATCACGCCTCGGAACGAGCTTCCACCCGGGTCGAGCCTCCGCCGCTTCGGGTGCTGCTGGCAGAGGACGACGCGGCGTTTCGTGAGTTGCTCGCCTCAGTGCTTCGCGGGAACGGCTACGAGGTGCTCGAAGCGTCCAATGGCGAAGAGTTGCTCGATCATGTCGCCTTCGGACTGATGCGTGGTGAGAAGTACCGCACGTTCGACCTGATCGTGTCGGACATCCGGATGCCCCGCCACACGGGTCTGGAGATACTGAACGGCATGCGCAGCGCCAACTTGGCCGTACCCGTGATTCTCATCACGGCCTTTGGCGACGCCGAGACCCATCGAATCGCCTATGAGCTCGGTGCCCGAGTGCTCGACAAGCCATTCGACATGACCGAGCTCGAGCTGGCCGTGGCGGCCGCGTTCTCCCGAGCTGGCAAGACGCCCGCCAGGCGTTTGCCCCGCAGCACGTGATCGCTCCGGTCAATCCAGAGGGAACATCGGGTGGGCGGCGACCAGTGAAGCCGTGGCCTCAGCGTCCTTCCGCTGCCAGTGCCGCCCAAGAAGCGTGCTAAATGGCGGAGCGCAAATGTCGATCACTGGTGGGTTTTGCGCCGCACGCACCCCGTTTGGGGTGGGGCCCGTTTGGCGCTCCGCACTAGGAGTCGCCGTGCGGGTCCTCCGCTGGACCGGACCGAGGGTGGCGGCCCAGCGGAGGACCGCTCCCTTGCGGTCTGCGCGGAGTCCCTGGTTGTCTTGGGCGGCACCTCCGGTGCCGACGTGCGGGGCGGGGTCTGGAGAAGACCCCGCAGAAGCAAGTGGAATCTGTTTCGAGCACAATCGCGGCCCTCTGAGGTTTTGCGAGCCCTCATCCTGCTGGGGGCTCGCAAAACCGCGATCAGGATCGCGCTCGCTGATTTAGAATCTCCGCGAACTTGAGGATATCGCGCATGAGGCTGTGCCTAGTAGTCAACGACCTCGCAGCCGAGAAGACGACCTACACCACCACACGACTGGGCATGGCCGCCGTGAATCGGGGGCATGAGGTCTGGACGGTGAGCGTGGCCGACTTCGATCACGACGCCAGTGGTCGGGTGTCTGCCCGGGCACGGCGTGCGCCTGGCGGCAAGTACAAGTACCCCGAAAACTACCTCGCCCAGTTGACGGGAGCGAAGGCGACTCTTGATCGTATCAGTGTCGATGACCTGGACGTCCTACTGCTCCGCAACGACCCGGCCGCCGATCTGGCTCGGCCTTGGGCCAAGCGAGCGGGCATCATGTTCGGGCGTCTGGCCATGCGTCGCGGTGTCCTGGTGCTCAACGACCCGGATGGACTGACCAAGGCCGAAAACAAGCACTACCTGGAGCACTTCCCCGAGGAGGTGCGGCCCAGGACCCTGATCACTCGCAACAACGCTCAGATCAGAGCTTTCGCCCAGGAGCAGGGGGGCAGCGTGGTTCTCAAGCCGCTGGAGGGCTCCGGCGGGCAGAGCGTGTTCTTGGCACGACCGGAAGACGAGTCGAATCTGAATCAGATGATCGACGCGGTCAGTCGGGATGGCTATGTGATCGTTCAAGAGTACCTGGCGGCCGCGGCCGAGGGCGACACCCGTCTCTTTATGATGAACGGCCGCCCCCTCAGGTATAAGGGCAAATGGGCTGCGTTCCGGCGCCAGCGCAGCGGCGGTGACCTGCGCAGCAACGTCCACGCCGGCGGGAGCGTGGCTCAGGCCGAGGTGGACTCCTGTATCCTCAACTTGGCGGAAATCGTGCGGCCCAAGCTGGTGCAAGACGGGATGTTCCTGGTGGGGCTCGACATCGTGGGCGACAAGCTGATGGAGATCAACGTGTTCAGTCCGGGCGGACTGGGGACCGCGCAGAAGTTCGAGGGCGTGAACTTCAGCCAGGCGGTGATTCAGAGCCTCGAGCGCAAGGTCGAGTACATGAGCCACTACAAGCGCAACTTCGTCAACGCCGAGATGGCAACGCTCTAAATCAGCGAGCGCAATCCTGATCACGGTTTCGCGAGCCCCCAGCAGGGAGCGGGGTCCGAATCTTGAATGCCGCGCGGTTTGCAGCAGCGCTCGGCGCTCGGAAGAGAGAGTCCCAAATCTTCCCAATTGTCCCCAAATGCCCCACTGTTCGGTGGGTCGACCCCTAGAGGTGCCGGTGGTGGACCACACGAGTCAGCAGCACGGAAGGGGCACGCGACCCATCCGGGTCGTTCTGACCTTCAGCGTCGTGGATGGCATGGACATTGCTGTGGTTTTGCCGGAGAATCAGCTGGAAAGAATGCTATGAGCGCTGCCAAAGAAGTCGAACCCGCCCATTCACCTACTGCCAGCAACTCCGAGGGGGACGAGACCGCGGGGTGGCGTGCGAGCCGCCAGGCGAGCGGGCTCAGCGCGGACGAGCTGAGCAGTTTCGAGGCCGGGCTCTTGGCGGAGCGTGCAGCCCTGCTGGAGAAGGCTCGCCGAAGCTTCGCCGAGGATACGCGCTTCGACCAGAACGAGCTGTTCGACGAGATTGATCAGGCTTCGGCGGAGTACGTCCAGGCCATGGCGCTCAGGCTTCGTGACCGCGAGGGCTACTACCTGCGCAAGATCGAGCTCGCGCTGGAGCGTATTCGCGACGGTTCCTTCGGAACCTGCACCGAATGCGGTGAGCCGATACCGATCGGTCGCCTCGAGGCGCGTCCGGTGGCCATGCTCTGCGCCGGCTGCAAAGAGCAACAGGAAATGATCGAGCGTGATTTCGTTGGCTGATCGATCGCAGTCGTCCTGAAGTCGCCACGGTTCCTCCTCCCAAGCAGTGATGATGGAGCGCAGCGCGGCCATTCATCGACCTGCGTGCGCACAAAGGGAGTCAGGCCGCGTCGGCGTGCTGACCCAAGCGCCGCTTCGAGGGGCGAGTGGCACGGCTCCTGCTTCCACGATTCGCCGCAGGCGTCTGCACCGAGGCGCACCGTTTCCGCTTCGAGTTGGTGTCACGGGACATGGGAACCAGTCCAGACGATCGCATCCAACCGTCCCCGTCATCGGAGCCGCGCGCACTGAAGCGCGGGGCAAATCCGGCGCTCTGGTCCGCCATCTCGGGCTCGGAATCGGCGCGGCTCGCGGGCGACCGGGCACCATTGGCTGACGTTTCCAGCCCACTTCACCTGTTCGAGGCGGTGGGGGTGGAGATCGAGTACGCGCTGGTCGACCGAGGCACCCTCAAGGCACTACAGGCTGTCGACCAGCTACTGCGGCGGATCAGCGGATCCCGAGACTCCGAAGTCGAGGTGGGATCGCTCTGCGCTTCGAACGAGCTGGCGTTGCACGTCGTCGAGCTCAAGGTGCCAGAGCCGGTCACGTCGTTCGAGGGCGTGGCGCAGCGCTTTCAGCGCGGCGTGCAACGGGTCAACCAAGCTGCGGCGGATCTGGACGCCATGCTCCTGCCTACGGGGATGCACCCACTCTTCGATCCGGTGGCGGAAACCCGCCTGTGGGCCGGAGAAGACGCGCAGATCTACCGGGAATTCGATCGCCTTTTCGACTGCTGGCAACACGGATGGTCGAACATTCAGAGCACCCACCTGAACTTGTCGTACTGCGGTGACGAGGAGTTTGGACGTCTGCATGCGGCCATTCGGATCGTCCTGCCGATTCTCCCGGTACTCGCGGCCAGCTCGCCTGTCGTGGAGGGCTCCCGGACCGGCATGCTCGACAGCCGCCTTCGGCACTATCGTACGAACGCGCCGCGAGCTCCGGGTATCACTGGTCCACTGATTCCCGAGCCGATCTTCACCGAGCAGGAATATCGAACCGCCGTATTGGAGCCCATTGCCCACGACCTGCGAGCGACCGGGGCGGCCGACGTTCTCGACCCTGAATGGGTCAATGCGCGGGCCGCGATCCCCCGCTTCAGCCGCGGGAGCGTCGAGATCCGTCTGCTCGACACCCAGGAATGCCCGGCCGCCGACGTCGCCGTTGCGCTGGCCGCGACGGAGTGCATCCGGGCACTGGTCGAGGAGCGTTGGTGCTCGTACGCCACGCAGAAGCGCTGGAGCACGGAAGCACTCGACCACATCTTGAAGCTCACGAGTGCCGTCGGGGGCGACGCATTGATCTGGGACCAGGAGTACTGGCGGCTGTTTGGCCAGGAAGCGAACCAACACTGCACGGCCAGACGGCTGTGGCAAGCGCTCGTCCACCGCCTGCTGGAAGCCGATACGCCGGCCCGCGCCCCGCTGCAGCTCATCCTCGAGGAAGGGTGCTTGGCGCGGCGTATCCTACGCGTGGTCGGCTCGGACATGTCCCGCGCTCGTATTCGAGCAGTGTACGCACAGCTCGCAGAATGCCTGCAAAGCGGCCGGTTGTTCCGTCCGAACGCGGTCTGAGCGCCCAGTACGCCTCCGAGGCTGTCCCATTGGGCGCCACCCGACCGGCGTCCGGCGTCCGTGCGCGCACGCGCTCAGTAACTCCGCAACTGCGCGGATCGCTTGCCAATTTCAGCCAACACCGGTCCTGCTCGGATGCCTCGCGCCGGGTCCGGGTTGGTCGGCACGAGGATTGCGAGTGGTGAAGGTGTTCGATGTCCACCGCCACCACCTCCACCGATGCGAGCCCCACCGCCCCCCGCGTCCTGCTGGCAGAGGACGACCAGGCCTTCCGCCTGCTACTGGCCACGGTGCTCCGGGCGGATGGCTACGAGGTCCTGGAGGCTGGCAACGGTGCCGAGTTGCTCGACTTCGTCGCTTTCGGACTGATGGGCGGGCAGGCCAAACGGTCGTTCGACTTGATCGTTTCAGACATCGAAATGCCCGGATACACCGGCCTGGAGGTGCTCGATGGCATCCGCGACGCGTGTGTGGGCATCCCCGTGATTCTCATCACTGCGTTTGGCGATTCCGAGAAGCATCAGGCGGCCGAGCGGCTCGGAGCCAGACTCCTCGACAAGCCCTTCGACTTGGCTGAGTTGGAACAGGCCGTCGAGGCGGCTCTTTCCAATTGGGCACCGGCGGAGATGCCTGCCGCTCGGTCCGCATGAACGAGCGCTAGTTCGCGGCGCTAGATGCCACGATTGACGGAGGCTACCGCGGCCGCTCGGCGGCGTCGAGGGTCGCTGGGCACGTTGACGCGGCCGCAACGCGGCCGCGAGCCTGGGT
>CAZSVU010000175.1:0-17587 GCA_964610275.1 uncultured Polyangiaceae bacterium
TTGGTTGGTACAATTCCAAGGTATCCGGGATCTCGCCCCGCCTACATTGCATCTTTGCCCTTGCCCTTGCCCTTGCCCTTGCCCTTGCCCCTGCCCTTGCCCTTCACCCTTCTTCGGTACGCTGCTGCGACTTCTCGCGACAATCTGCGCCGAGCACCCCGAACAAACAACCCTCAGCCTCCGCAGATTCTCGTTTGTAGTGCGCCCTTGCGCGTTTTGATCCGCGAACTAGCCAGCGGTCGCTGGCAGTCCCGAGGGTGGGGTGGGGGCCCACCCTCAGTCGACGTAGTCGCTGCGTGTGCTGAGGGCGACGAAGGGGAGCCCCGCGTCGCGGATGGTCTCGGCGCCGCCTTCTTTGCGGTTCACCAGTGCCTGCGGGCCTTCTTCTTCCGACCACGGGCACCCTTGGCGATCGCCGGGACGACCGGAGCGGGCGGAGACTTGCGGCTCGACTTGGTCGCGGTCCTGACGCGGTTGGGGGCTGGCGTCGCCGCGGGTTTGCGGGGGGCGGTGCCAGCCGCTCGAGGCGCGCCGGTGCTGCCCGGGCGGCCTCCACGGCGACTGGTGCGACCTCGCCCGTGAGACCCTCCCGAAGCCGTGAAACATCTCAGGGTATGGGGGCCGTGGAATCTGGTCGCGGTTGCGTGCGCAGTCGCGGCGCACTCCGCAGTTTGTCGTACCCCCAGCGCCGGACCAGATCTCGCCCTAACAGGCGGGAGACCGCGTGCACTTCGGGCTCGAACCGACGCATGAGGCGCTGACACAAATCGTTGTCCAGTCGCGGGCGCTGCTTCGGCTCCCAGGCCACTCGCTTCACCAGTCGCCTGACGCAGTGACTGGCCAGGACATTGGGCGGCAGGACCGCGTGGAGCGCTGCCCGGAAGTGGGGTTGGAAGAGAAGTCGATTGAGCGCCGGATTGCGAGGCACTTGGTTCGGATTGACGGTCTCGGTGCGGGGCATGTAGTCCGGGTCTACCTCCAGAAACTCGAGGACGCTGCGAAATACCGCCAGGTTGTCTCGCCTGAAATCCTCGTGGATCAAGACCTTTACCTGGCGCTCACCGAACGCGTCCAGGAAGCGTTCGATGTGGCGAGCGTACCGCGTTCGCTCCGAGTAGTGGAGAAACGACGGACAGAATGCGTTGCGTGGGACGCATTCGCCGTGCTTGCGCCGATCCTCCAATTCCAGCGCGCGCTCGAAGTCCGTTTCATCCTCGAGACTCTGCACCACGCACTGCGCGTGGTACGAGTACAGGAAGCTCACGGGCTCGCGTAGCAGGATGAGAATCTTCGCGTCGGGGTTGAAGGCTTGGATCCTGGCTGCCGCCGTCGTCGAGTACAAGTAGTGGGTGGTGGACTCACCCCAGAGACTCGCGCGCTCGTCCGGCTTGAAGCATGCGCGATAGTCGGACTCGCCGCGGATGGAGAACTTGTAGCGAAATGCCCGGGAAGTACGGTCTGCCTCGTCACGGAAGTCGGTGCAGAAGTAGAGGGGCTCCTTTCTTGTGCTCATGCAGATGTTGGGATGCTGGTCGAGAAACGCGTGCAACGCCGACGTGCCCGACTTGGGTTGACCGACTTGAAAGAAACTGGGCTGCTTCATGAGTATCACCCTGGAGAGCGACTCCTTTCGAGGTAGCGCTGTGCGGCGCGCTTCTCAATCTCACGTCTCGTCAAGTCGGTATTGTTTCACACACACTCATTCGAAACAGATGTCGATGGTTTGTCACGATGAGCGTCGTCACGAGTCTGCGGTGAACGAGGGGCACCTTGCACGACGCGTGCCGAGAGCAGTCCAAACCACTCAAGCAGCATCGATTCTGCGGTCGTCGGTGGCGCGCGCGCACACGGCGTCGTGGGCCGTGCGCTTCCCTCACTGGGGCATACTGCCACACGCGACAAATCTGACACAGAACCGTCGCTGACTTTGAATCGAACGTTAGGTCAGATCGATCCACCGACCTCAGTGGCTGACGCAATCAGTTCTGCGATGGGTGCCGCGTCGTTGACCCCACAGAATCTGGCGAACCTGGCTGGCTCCGCGCGGCTTCGGTCCACTGCATACGGGAGACAGTGTCGTGCCCTCTGCGCTGTTCGTCACTAAGGGGGAAGCGAAGGTTCCTCGCCCGGTTCGGATCATTCGGTTCGCCCAGAGTCCCCGACTTGGAGCGAAGCGCAGATCGGCAGCGTAGTGTAGGATGCGAGACCACGTATTTGGTGGTGAAGGTAGTCGTGGGCGATTCGAGGCTGTAATGCAGGCGTGGCGCGCAGCGTGGGTGGTGACGCGGCATCAGACTGCCCTGAAGCGCCGTGAAGATGCGCGCTTCGGGGCGAGTGGTCCCGAGATTCGGTCGAGGAGCAGCGTATGACCGCCGCTGCCCGCGGCGCCAGCCGCAGCGCGATTGGCAGGGGGACCGTCTACAATGCGCTGGCTCGGGTAGCATTTCTGCTCAGCGGCTATGTCATTCACTTCAGCACGGCCTACCTGCTGGCCTCGCCGCAAGAATACGGGACGCTGGGTGTGGTCGTCAGTCTGGTGACGCTGGCCCGCGTGTTTTTCTCGCTCGGGTTGCCGCAGTCGGTGGCGCATCACATGGCAGCGGACGAGCAGCGTGCGTACGTGATCTGGCGAGTTGCATCGAAAGTACAGGTTCTCGGTTCGCTAGCGGTGATGCTGCTCTACCTGGGAGTGGCTTGGCTCTGGTCAGGGGCGGTTGGCGACCGCTCACTGGTGAAATACATTGCCGTTTCTGCGCCCATCATTCCACTCATGGCGTGGTATCAAATCAATCTTGCCTACTTCAATGGGCGTCTCTGGTTTCGGAGCCAGGCCAAGTTCGTGTTCATCTACTCGGTGGCGCGCGCGACGTTGGTCGTGGCCCTCGTGGCTGTGGGGTTTGCCGTGTATGGAGCACTGGCCGGACTCGTCCTCGCCATTGCTATCGTTGCTGTTGGCAGCTACTCGGCGGTGCCGCGTGGCGACACGTCATTGCACCAGGAGTGGCGCCCGCTCGTGTCTTTCTCCGCGCCACTCGTGCTGGTGGCCATTGGCACCTCGGTGCTGCTGAACTTCGACATCCTGGTGCTCAAGAGCTTCTTCCCGATGAGCCCGAGTGTTGGCTACTACAACGCCGCGATGAACCTTGGGAAGACGCCGTACTTCGTATTCGCGGCGGTTTCTACGACGCTTCTGCCGGCGGTGTCCAATGTGTTGAAGCACGAGGGGAAGGAAGCGGCGAGGCGACTGGTGCGAACCAGCGTTTCCTACCTTTGGATGGTAAGCGTGCCTGTGGCTGTGATCGTGGCCTTGACCGCAGACCGACTGATGGACTTCGTGTACCCCGCGGATTTCGTCGTTGGCGCCCCGACGCTCGCGGTGCTGATCGTGTCGATGTGCGGTCTGGCGCTGCTGGGTCTGCTGAACGCGGCCATGACTTCGGCCGCGCGGCCCCGGCTCGCCATGGCGGTCGTGGTGATGTGCCTGCCAGTGCAAGCTTGCCTGGCCGTCTACTTGGTGCCGCGCTTCGGAATGGTGGGCGCTGCACTCGCCAACCTCGCAACAGTGCTATTTGGAACTTTGGTGGCCAGCGTCGCATCGACGCGCTTGTTTGGCAGTGTCTATGATTTTCGACGATTGGCCAAGTCGGGGTTCGCCATCGCCCCGGTGGCTGCTGCTCTGATTTGCCTCGACCAGTTTCCCCTGCTGTTGCTGCCGCTCGTGTATGCGGGAGGGTGCGCCGTCTATCTAGGCTTGTTGCTGGCCTTCAGAGCCGTCACCTTGTCTCAGCTTCGGAAGTTGCTGTCCAAGTCGAAGCGCCCCCGACAGGATGAGCGCTGACCTGCATTCTGCGGATGATTCACGAACCACGCGGCATCCACTGAATCGTCGCGTCCCTCATCTCGGACGTGCGCAGGCGAAAGTCTTCTGACCGGGCGTCTCGAGGCCATGGCATTGCCCTTGGTTGGGAAGCCGGCTCCCGGGTACAGGAGTCGGCGCCGGACGACGCGCGTCCGAAAAAGGCCGCACCCGACCGCCTTCAGTCGACGTAGTCGCTGCGTGTGCTGAGGGCGACGAAGGGGAGCCCCGCGTCGCGGATGGTCTTGGCGCCGCCTTCTTTGCGGTCCACCAGTGCCAGGATTCCGATCACGTCGGCGCCGGCTTCGCGCAGGGATTCCACTGCGCGAAGGCTCGAGCCGCCAGTGGTGACGACGTCCTCCAACAGAGCGACCTTGATCCCCGGGAACATCGCCTTGTCGCCCTCGACCAACTTGGCGGTACCATGGTCCTTCGGGGCCTTGCGCACGTAGAGCGCCGGCAGGTCCTTGCCGTGCTGGTGGCTCACCAAGGCCACCGCGCTGGCCAAGGGGCAACCGCCCAGCGCCACGCCCCCGACGGCATCACAGGCGGGCAGCTCGTCGAGCATCTCGAACATCAACTCCCCCACCAGTGCGTGACCCTCGGCCGTCAGCACGGTCTGCTTGCAGTCGATGAAGAAGTCGCTCTCCTTGCCCGAGGCGAGGATCACTCGCCCGCGCTTGTAGCTGCGCTCTTTGAGCAGCTCGATGAGCCGCTGCCGCTTGGTCTCGTCCATCAGCGTCTGCGGGCCTTCTTCTTCCGACCGCGGGCACCCTTGGCGATCGCCGGGACGACCGGAGCGGGCGGAGACTTGCGGCTCGACTTGGTCGCGCTCCTGACGCGGTTGGGGGCTGGCGTCGCCGCGGGTTTTGCGGGGGGCGGTGCCAGCCGCTCGAGGCGCGCCGGTGCTGCCCGGGGGCGTTCCGGCTCGGCTGCGGCGCGCGAGCTCGCGCGGGGCGCTGGGGCGTCGCCGTCCGTCTGAACGGTGCCGCGAACGATCGCGCCCTCGGCGATCCCGATGCGCGGAGCTCGGAGATCGCCCACGGTGCGTGCGGTGTCGCCCAGGACGACCGACTCCGAGCCGGTCATGTCCCCACTCACGACACCAGCGATTCGCACGGATGCTCCGCTGACGTTGCCCTGCACCGAGGCGCTCTCGCCGATCACGACGTCGCCGCCGGTGATCACGTCCCCATCGACGCGTCCCATTACCTCGATGGATCCCTCGCCGCGCACGTTGCCGCGGATGACCGTCGTCTGTCCGATAACCGATGTCTGGGCCATGGCGCCTCCGCTACAGATCCATGTCGACGTTGCCCTTGAACGAGGCACCGTCCGCAATGGTGAGCCGCGCGGCCTTGACGTCGCCGATCAGGCGTCCGCCCGCTTGGATGTCCACGCGGTCCGAGGTGGACACGTTTCCGGTGACGTGGCCGGCGATGCTGAGGGCGGCGGCAGCGATGTCGGCTTCGACGACACCCCCGGTGCCGACGGCCACGGCATCATTGCTGGTCAAGGTTCCGCGGACCGTGCCGTGGATGACCACTTCCTCTTCACTCGTTACCTCACCCTCGATGGTGAGCCCTTCCGCAATCATCGTGCCTGCCATATCGCCTCTTCCTAGCAGTACTGGTCCTCGAAGGTGGGTTCAACGGGTGCCGCCCGCCCGGCCGGCTCTCCTGGTTCGTGGCTGCAGAGTGTCGACGTTCAGGCTGCTGACGTTTGGACCGCGGCGCACGCTAATACAGGCCGGGCGCGGTGTCACCGGGGGGCCGTCCAGTCCGCCCAGAGATGCGCAGGGGTGGCGCCCCGGATCCTGCCTCCAGCAAGCCCCGCACCGCCCTCGAGGCGCCCAGGTGAGGGCTGCGGTGTGGGAGCCCAGTTGCAGGCCGCTCGGTCGGAGGCCCAGTCGCACCTGGGATCGTGAGCCTACCCGGACGGAGGATCCGGCGTTCGGGAAGCAGCGAGGATCTCACCGGCGCGTACCACCGACCTGAACAAACCACGAGCGTACTGGAGGCGGAACGCTTCGGGGTCGAGATCGCCCGAGCGGCCCGCGGTCGCGGCAGCCAGCAGGATGCCGGCAGAGACGCTGAGATTGAGGCTCTCCACGAACCCGCGCATGGGAATGCGGACGGTGGCCGTCGCAGCTTCCAGCAACTCGGAGCGGATCCCGTCGTACTCGTTGCCCAGAAGCAGGGCCAGGCGCGGCATTTCTGCCAGCTGCTCAGGAAGTAGCTCACCTTCGGGGTGAGCGGCCACGACCTCGAAGCGCCGTTGCCTCATGGCCGCGATGGCAGCCGCGGGATCGCGGTGCCGTACCACATCGACCCAGCGTTCCGTACCCTTGGACACCGCGGCTCCGGCCTGAAACTCTTCCTCCCGCGGCACCACGTGCAGCTGTTGCACCCCAAACGCATCGCAGGAGCGGAGCACTGCGGCAGCGTTGTGCGGATCGTGCGGGGCGTCCATCATGACCGCCACGCTTCCGAGGCGCTGCCGCAACACCGTACTTAGTCGGGCTCTTCGCGGCTCTCCGACCAAGGGCTCCAGCAGGTCAATCACTTGCGCTGGCGTCCAGCGCTGCGTGTCCCAGGGCAGCAGGGGGGTGCTGATGTTGGACTCGGGGATGATGCCTTCAGAGTCGCGTTGCACCGTCTAGCTCTTGGTTTGACCGCGCCAGGCGTGTCGACGCTGCCAGGAGGGATGTTTCTAGCATGAGCGACTATTCCCACACCCCCGAAAAACATGCTGAATGGGCGGTCTGGAGGCTAGGGCTTCCCCCGTGGTCCGCCAGGCATTATGTTGGCGGCCCACACAGCAGCGGGCCGCAGGACGACGTATGGCATCCGATGACAAAGTAAAGGTTTTCAATGATTCGAACTTCGAGCAGGCGGTTCTCCGAGCTGAGCTGCCCGTTCTAGTGGATTTCACAGCCAGTTGGTGTGGGCCCTGTAGAGCGCTGGCTCCCATCATCGACCAGCTCGCCGGCGAGCTCGAAGGCAAGGTTGCCGTCGGCAGGCTTGACGTCGACGATTCACCGGCCACCGCCGGGAAGTACGGGGTGCGGGGCGTGCCCACGATCATGGTGTTCAAGAACGGCGAGCGGGTCGAACAGCACGTCGGGTTGACGACCAAGGCGCGCCTCTTGGAGCTCATCGAACTCTGAACGAGGCAGCGTGATTCCGCAGCAGACGGACGCCCCGCGAGCAACGCGGTCAGCGGGGCGGACCGCGGGGCGGTTGACCTGATCGAGAGTCGTGACTGGTGATTCAAACGTTGACTCTCGCCAGGTAGACTCCAGTCCCAGATCGGCGCCCGTGGCCGCGCCCAGCCCCTGGCTTCCGTTCTGGCCCCACCCGAGCGCCCACTACGTTCAGCGTGTTCAGCTGCTGAGCTTCGCGGCCCATTCGGTGGTTGCACTGGCCCTGTCTGCAGTGCTGCCGTGGGCGTTCGCACTGGCCGGGACTGCGGTGATTTGGCTGGTCCTGGCGCAGCGCCTGGGGTTCTTGGTGGAAGAGTCGCCGCGATCACGCATTACGGTGCGCCTGGTGGACGAACCACTATTTTGGCACTGGGGCAATTGCGTGCTCGGACTGCTCCTGCTGCCGCTGAGCTTTGCCCTCCTTCACTTCTCGGGTTGGTCGCCGCTCGAGATGATGGGAGTGCCCGCAGGCCCGCGCGACCGATCAGTCGGAGAGGCGGGGCTGCTTGCGTACGTCGCAGCAGCTCCCGTTTGCGCTTGGGGCATTTGGGGCATTCGACGCCGTCTACGCGTCCGTAGAGTCGAAGTCGGGGTGCCCGGACTGCCAGCCGCGCTGGAAGGCTATCGCGTGGTGCACCTGAGCGACCTTCACATTGGCGGATTCGACCCGCGCGCTCGCGGGCTGCGTTGGGCCGAACGCGCCAACGCTTGCGAGCCCGACCTGTGCGTCGTCACGGGCGACTTCGTGACGAGTGGGACCCGCTTCTACGCCGATGCGGCCGAGGTGGTGGGCCGCTTGCGAGCTCCGGACGGGGTCTTTGCCTGCATGGGCAATCACGACCAGGTTGACAACGACGCGCTGACCACTTTGCTCGAAGAGCGCGGAGTCCAGGTGCTGCGCAACCGGTGGCAGAGCATTCGACGGGGCTCGGTCGAGTTGGTGGTGGCGGGGCTCGACGACCGCTATACCGGCAAGGCCGATCTGGATCGGACCCTTTCCGGCCGTCCACCAGATGCCCCCACCATCCTTCTCGCTCACGACCCGTATATCGGCGAGGCAGCGGCGCGGCGCGGCATCCAGCTGGTGCTGAGTGGCCACACTCACGGGGGGCAGGTCGGCGTGCCCTGGATTGCGGAGTTCGTCAGCCTGACGCTGCTGATGCGACAACCCCGCAGTGGGATGCACGAGCTCGGCGCCACGCGGCACCACATCAGCTCCGGACTGGGGACCACGGGCCCGCCTTTGAGGCTGGGAGTGACGCCTGAAATCGGCCTGCTGGTGTTGCGCTCCCGACCGGGTAACATGGCGACCCCATGAACCTCGCCAGCCGGGTTCGCCCCCTTCAGCGCTCCGTGATCGCGTCGGCCATCGTGGCAGCGTTGGGAGCCTGGGCGACGGGTAGCGGGTGCGGCAGTCCCCGAGCTCCGGCTCGCTCACGCCCCTCGCTCATCTCGACCGCCGCCGTGGCGCCGGTGTACCAGTCACCCGCGACGTGGCGCTACCACCCGCCGCGGCAGGCGACGCTGTTGAGCCGGATGAAGCTCGACGGTGGGAGCGAGCTCCTGGCGGGGCGGCGGGGCGAACGCTGGTTGGTCGAAGAGAAGAAGGGCCGGAAGGTGGCCCGTGCCGCCGCGCTTCTGGCCCCCGAGACGCTGATCGCCATTCTGCGCCTGCGCGACGGCGGCTGGCTGTTCGTGGGACAGAGCGGTACGAGCTACGAGGCACGCGAGCCGCTCGGGCCATTCGTGAGGTCCAGTGCACCGCTGGACCCGCTGGTCCGCGTGTCTGCTGGCGGCGGCGCCATGGCCGCCGTTCGGGTTGACGGTGCCCTGGTGCGGAGCCAAGACGCCGGAGTCGCCTGGCAGAGGGTGGGCCCGCCAGGCGAGCGGTTCGTGGACGTGGCGCTCGGCGAGGGGGGGGCCGGTCTCGCGCTCACCGTGCCCGAACGCGTCTGGCGCACGTCGGATGCCGGCGCTACCTGGGAGCCGCTCGACGTGGACACGGTGGGCGCGACTCGGTTCGCACGCGACCGACGCGAGGGACTGGTGATGGAGGGGGCCTTTGACCTGTACGGCGTGACCGTGGATCCGCCCCAGCTCCAGCCGCTTCGCCGCAATCTCATCCAAGAGCGACACGAGCTGGGAGCCGTGCCGCCGCGCGGTCCCAGGGTGAGTGCCCTCGAGGAACGGCGAGCCGTCTTCGTTGCCAATCGCTACCTGGAGTTGGAGCGCGACCCGAAACGGGCGCAGAAGTGGCGACTGTGGCGTGGCAAACCCGGCGAGGCGCTTCGCTTCAAGCACGTCCCCAAGCTGGATGGCTGTCGCGATGTGAAGCTGGCCGCGTTCGACCGCTGGGTGACGGTGGCGTGCGCCAAGCTTTCTCGTTCCAACTCTACCCAGCGCTTTCGCTTCTACCGCAGCGCGGACCGCGGCAAGACTTTCGCGCAGGAGGACTTCGCAGTCGAAGCCAAGGCAGACGAGTTGGTGTTGGCGATGGGGGGGCAGGGTGCGCTGTTGGTGACCGGCGCGTGTCCACCGCACGGTGCCGGTCGAGGCTGTCGAGCGTCGGGTGTGCTGCTCCGTCGAGTGGTGCCGGTCGATGCTGGGGTGTCGGACACCGAGGACGATGACGACTCGGATGACGAGGACGCCGAAGACAGCGGGGCATCCGGCGCCGAGCGACACGAGGCTGGCCCCGAGTACGAGCTCGGGCTTGCCGCGACGCCGGCCCTGGCCGGTCGTGCCGATACCGTCGTGTTCTCGACGGACGGGAGCGTTGCCTACGCCGTGGGCCGCAGGACCAAGAACGGCATTCACGCGGTGTTCGTGTCACGGGATGGCGGCAAGTCCTTCGAAGCACAAGAGATCGAGCAACTGCAGGGGCAGTGGTCCGAGTCCGACGAAGAAGTGAGGTGGGACCGGAGGGACGACCGCTATGGCCCCCAGCTGCGATCCGCAGGTGCCGCGGAAGATGGGTCACTGGCACTGGTCATCGAGAGCCAACGACGCCAAGTCCTGGTCGTGACGGATGACCGCGGTCGCGCGCTGAGCGTATCGACCGGACCAGGCGAAGGAACGCGACTGGGAGCCGTGGGGACGCGCGCGCTGGCCGTCCACCCGCAGTCCGGACAGGCCTGGGAGTCCCTGGACGGTGGCGCGAGTTGGGACACCGTGGGGAGGTTGCCCCAGGGTGCGTGCGACGCGGATAGTGACTGTGACCTGCGGATCTACTGCCACTTGGGCGGGTGCGTGCTGGGTGACCAGCTTTCCCGGATTGGCTGGAACGGACAGGCCGAAGACGACCAGGGACTTCTGCCCCCACCGTCGCGGCACGCTCCGGACCTGTACGACCTGGCGCTGCGTGTTCCCATCAGCTGCAACTTGGACGAGGCAGCTTGGAAGCCGCTGGACGGAGTGAAGTCTGCGCCGTCAGCGGACCAGGCTGCCATCGGTCGGGCGGCGTGGTACCTGCCCACCTCCAACGACGATGACGCTTCCGCCGCCGTGATCCACGCCATGGGCGGACCGAAGCCGCGCTTGGACCGGGTCCCGCTCCTCCAGCCAGTCAAGAGCGCGGAGGAGTACGCCTACACCGTGATCAACCAGATCGAAGGCGCCGTCGCCATGCGCTACGCGCTGCCTCGACCTGATGCTCGCAGTACCGACCTCGCGCACGTCGACGTTGCCTGGGACAACCTGCTCGAAGATCGTGTCGGTCGGGCCCGCATTGCCGACGCGGGCGCCTATCGACCCGGTGACACCGCGAGCAGCGACGGCCGGGCACAACGGGCAAATCCGGACCTGCTGAGCATTGGCGCCGGCGGCGTGTTCGTGCGCGTCCACAAGTTCCAGCGCAATGGACAGGCCACGCTCTTCGTGGATGGGCGGTCGGTTCGGCGGGTACCAGATCTCACCTGGCCGACGGTAGCGCTCACGAATCCCCATCGCGAGATGGCGAACATCGATGGCGACTTCGTACCGCTCATGCTGCTCGACAGCGGTACGGCACACTTGCGGGCACGACGCAGCGACGCAGGCTGGGTGTTCGATGCTTTCGCCACCGGTCTGCGCGATCCGAGCAGCTTCGGCTTGATTCAGAACAGCACCATCGCCTACGCCTCGGGGCGCGCCGGCCGCCATGTGATGCTCTACGACGTCACGGGCGAGGTTCACCGCAGCGTGATCTTCCCGTTCCGAGCGACCGGTGCGGTGACCGATCCGCCCGTCAAAGTGCCGATGCAGATAGACACCGGTGAACAGCCTCGCAGTTGCAGCTCAGCGCAGCGTTCCGACACCCCGCGCGTCGTCGTGCCGTTCCAGCCCGGAACTCGCCATCCGATCGTCGTGCTGGATGTGGAAGAACCGATGCGCATCATGCTGACGGGACAGTCGGTGATGCACGGAACCCCCGAGTCACCCTGCACGGCCGCATTCGACGCCCAGATCGTCCCCGTCGATGGAGGGCCGGAGGCACAAGGCGAAGTCGCCATCCTGTCGCTCCCGGAGCTGGACCGATCCTGGCTCTTCCGGCGGATGGGAGACGACGACGGCTTCCCGGGACGCATCGAGTACCGGCCCATGAGTTGTCGGTTCGACCCGAGCGTGCGCGTGCCGGCGGCCGTGTACAAGCTGCCGGGAACGCGCGTGCGCCGGAAGTACTGAAGCCGACGGTCAGCGGAACTCGGCCCCGGTCGCTCGGATCACCACGGACTTGCGACTACCGCGCACTTCGCTGGGATCTCCCAGCCGGTGGCCGCGCGCGTAGTGCTGAGCAGCGCGTTCGGGTACTTCGATCACGTCCACGCGACCCTCGGCCCGAGCCTTCCGCCCCACCGCGTGTGGTGGCACCAAGAAGCTGGGTGCCGTGAGCACGCGGACGTAGTGCGCATCGCTGGGCTGCTCGCGCACTGCGAACCAAGCGCGCCGATGGGTGCACATCGCAGTGACGTCACCGCTCACCTGCACGGTCTTGCCCGCGAACCGTTCGGGCTGATTCACCAAATCGGAGACGCTCACCGCCTCGGCCCCTTTGAGATCTCCTCCTACCGCCGTGACCGTCGCGCCAGTGTCCGGATCCGTGCGGGTACGCGCCGGGTCGCCCCCTTTGGGGGCCTCCTGGCCACAGCCGCAACCACTCGGGTCCTCGGCGGAGCCGCAACCTTGCGCCTCTGCCCGAGGTCCGCCGGCGTTCTGGGCGACGCCTTTCCGACCACACTCGGCGCTGCCCGATCCGCATTCGTCGGGACCTGGGGTTGGTGTTGGCTCGGTACGTTCATCGTCAGCGTGCTCATGCGCGACGGCCTCTGGTGCGGCGCGGCTGGTGGGTTCCGGCTCACACCCCAACGAGGGAGTGAGAACGAGGCAGGCGAGGGAGAAGGTCCAGGCTCTCATGGCGTTTGCTTCCGGGAATCTTGTGCCAATCTCGCCCCAGCGCAAGCAGCGGTCATCAGGCTGGATAGCCACGCTGTCGGCCCTCCAGTCCTTCCGCCTCTGGCGCCATCGGCACGTGTCGCGAGAGCCACCATCGCCGCGTGATCACTCCGACCACGGTCAGGGCGTGCCAGGGGCGGATTCCACTCTGCTCCTCGGCGTACACGGGACGCACGGCGACCTCGACCACGCGGAGATTCTGCGCTGCGAGCATTCCCAGCAGATCATTGGGGTACCCGAACCGCGGCCAGAGCCTGTCGAGCTCCAGGCGCCGCGCGGCGCGAGCACAGAGCGCGGTGTAGCCGCACTGGGTGTCGTCCACCTGCAGGCCCGTGGCCAGCCGGGTGATGCGAGCGAGCCACCGTCCTGCCAGCCGGCGCCCCAGTGGCATACGGTGGGCTTCCGGATGCACGAAGCGGTTGCCCTTGACGTAGTCGGCGTCACCGCGAATTGCCGGCTCGATGATCCGAGGCAGGTCGTTCGCATCCATCTGGTGGTCGCCAGCCATCACCGCCAGCACGTCCGCGTCCGCCTGCAGTGCACACTGATATCCGGTCACGATGGCAGCGCCGACACCGCGATTGGTCGGATGTCGCACACACCGTACGCGCGGGTCACCAACCGACTGAGCCGCCTCGCTGGTGCGGTCGGGGCTGGCATCGTCGACCACGATCACGAGATCCACCCAGTCGGGGATGCCCCTCAGTGTCCTGCCGATGAGGCGTGCCTCACAGTAGGCCGGAACGATGACTGCGATCCGCGCGCCGTGCCACATGCCTCGAGAGCTCTAACGATGCAGGCTGGCGGGGGCAAGGGGAGAGCCGCCCGTCGCTGAAAGCTCGGCGGCTCAACGGCGAGCGCGCTCGTAGTCTTGGGCTGCCTTTTCGATGAGGTCTGCGTCCCGTGCCGCCTTCTCGGCTTCGGCAGTGAGAGTGGCGGTGAACAGCGTCAGCCCCCAGATCCCATTCGGGCGACGACGAAATGGATACCGGGTCCCGCGCACGGTTTCCACCGTGGCCCGTTCCCCCTCGGTTTGCACGCTTTTCACCCCGGACATGTCCCGGCGCAGCCGGTCCAGCCAGCCGTGGCGGTGGGCGTACAGAGCGAAGACGTCGGACCCGTCCGGTGCACTGGCCTCCTGCTCGTAGCTCTGTGCCAGTCGGGACCGATCGGGTTCCGGGTACGCCCCGAGCACTCGGTCGCGCGCCGTCCGTCGATAGTCTCGTATGGTGTAGCAGGCGTGTTGGGCGGCCTCTTCCAGGTAGGCGAAGAAGAGCTCTGGCCGGCCGCGGTTGACGGCGCTGATCACCCGCAAGTACGCACCCTCGGGCGTCCGATCACTGGGGAACGTGAGCCACGCCCACGCGAACCAGAGTGTCGGAACGAGCACAACGGCTCCGACCACCAGGGAGATGGCTCGACGGCGCTTCACGCTCCGAGTCCTACCTCGATCGCGCGGTTCAGGGCGAGCGCGGACTCGGCCTGCCGGCAAGTCCGCGAATGAGACCCGGCACGTCAGGATTTTCGCCGGAATCGAGCCCCTTGGCGCACGGCCCGAGGCCGGCTGAGGGGAGCGCAGAGCCGGCATGCCCGACGGCGCCAGAACGCTACCAAGTTGGGGCGTACTGCGCTACCAAAGCTCATTCCCCTTGTTCAGAGGGGTGGTGGCATGTCGGCCCCACCTCATCGGCACCGCGACGCTCGTCCTCGCCCGCTCCGGCGAGCGGCCGGTCCGTGACTTAAGATGTCCAGACCGCTCGGCCCCCGCACCGTCCGCTTCGTCCCTCTCGGAGGGCTCGGCGAAATCGGCATGAACTGCCTGGCCGTCGAACAGGAAGACGGCATCCTGGTCATCGACTGTGGCAACTCGTTCCCCCAGGATGACCTCGGCATCGATGTCATCCACCCGGACTTCACCTGGCTCCGGGAGCGCGCGAACCGAGTGAAGGGAGTGTTCCTCACGCATGGCCACGAGGACCACATTGGAGCGGTCCCTTACTTGTTGGAGGAGTTGGACGTTCCTGTTTGGGGCCCACGGCATGCCCTCGCTCTGGTTCGCCGCCGGCTCACCGAGCACGACTTCAGGCCGCACGAGTACCGGCTCCGTGAGGCCGTACCCCGCCAGCACTACGAGGTCGGTCCGTTCGAGGTCGAGCCGATCCGGGTCGCGCACTCGATTGTCGAGGCCACGGCTCTGCGCATCCTCACGCGCGCCGGAGTGGTGCTGCACACCGGCGATTTCAACTTTGATCCCGATCCTCCCGACGGAGAACCTACGGACGAGGAGCGGCTGTGCGAGGTCGCGCGCGAGGGCGTCGACTTGATGCTGAGCGACAGCACCAACATCGATGTGAACGGTCCAGGCGGAACCGAGCGTGACGTCGGGGTCACCCTGGAACGGTTGATCAGCGTGGCCCCCGCACGGGCGATCGTGGCGATGTTTGCCAGCAACATCCAGCGGCTGAGGATGCTCGGCGACATTGCACAACGCGTGGAGCGCAAGGTCTGTGTGTTGGGACGGAGCCTGAACACTCAGATCGAGGTGGCCCACGAGATTGGGCGGCTCCACTGGCCGAGCAACCTGATCATACCGCCGGAGCGGGCGCGCTCCTGGCCGCGCGACAACCTCCTGGTTCTGGCTGGTGGGAGCCAGGCGGAACGCAATTCCGCACTGGCTCGGTTGGGGGCCGACACCCACAATCATCTGGCGATCGAAGCCGGGGACACCGTCATCCTGTCTGCTCGGATCATCCCGGGCAACGAGCGGGTGGTGTACACGCTGATGAGCACGCTCCTGCGCAAGGGCGCGGTGTTGCACACTCGTGTCACCGAGCCCGGCGTCCATACCAGCGGGCACGCGGTCAGAGAGGAGCAGCAGCGGATGCTGGAGCTGCTTCGCCCCCGGGCGTTCGTTCCGGTGCACGGCTCCTTGCACCACCTCTTCCGGCATGCCGAGCTCGCTCGGTCGCTGGGGGTCGAGCCGGTGGTGACCGTGGAGAACGGAACGCCCTTCTGCATCGAAGACGGGCAGCTCAGCCCCGAGGCGCCGGTTCGCCACGGCCGGGTGCCGATTGCCTGCGGCGGCGAGCCGATCGATCCGGAGACGCTCTGCCGGCGCGCCGAGCTCGGCAGGACCGGAGTCGTGGCCATTGCCCTGACCGTGGACGCACAGGGTCGAATCCTGACCGACCCCACCGTGAGCGCATACGGCGTTCCCTCGGTGGATGGGGATGGGGCTGCCCTCAGACAGGTGACCCGCGAGGTGGTCCACGCCTGCTCCCGCTCGCGTCGGCGCAGCGACGAGAGCATGCTGACTCACGAGATCCGGCGTGCTGCCCGCCGCCGACTTTTCGACCTCTGCGGTTGCCGCCCGGTGGTACAAGTGCACGTCGCAGTGAGCGCATCGACGGACGATCCATGAGCGCGGGAAGGGGGGGCCGGCAAGACACGCACGCTGGCGCCACGGTGGCCGCCTGGTGGAGGGGCTGGTTCGCGGCAGCCGTTGGGACGCTGCTCGTGCTCGGCGGGTGCGATCGGTCCCCCGACCCACCGTCGCAGCGCACCCAGACCGCCAGCTCCGCTCGACCGACTCCGCCGTTACCCAAGACCGCGGCCTCGAGTGAGGCTCACCACACGCAGTTGCGCCATCCGGCTGCTGAACGGATCGTCGCCATCGGTGACGTGCACGGTGACCTGGAGGCTACGCGAGCGGCGCTGAGGTTGGCCGGCGCGGTCAACCAGCAAGGGGACTGGATTGGGGGGAAGTTGGTGGTGGTGCAGACCGGGGACCAGATGGACCGTGGGAACGACGACCGCGCGATCTTGGATTGGTTCGAGGTGCTCGTCAGCCAGGCCCGCGCATCCGGAGGGGCGCTGCACGTCCTCAATGGCAACCACGAGGTCCTGAACGTTCTGGGGGACTTTCGCTACGTCTGGAAGAAGACGTATGCCGACTTCGCCGAGTTCGCGACGGGTGGAAGCGTCGGGGTGACACTCACGCGCTTTCCAGCGGAGCAGCGTGGGCGTGCGGCGGCGTTCCTCCCCGGTGGCGTTTACGCCCAGCGTTTGGCCCAGCGCAACGTGGTCGTGATCGTCGGAGATACGGTGTTCGTCCACGGTGGCCTGTTGCCGAGCCACGTGAGTTATGGGCTGGAGCGGATCAACGGGGAGATCAGTGCCTGGATGCGGAGCACGAACGCGCGCCCTCCCTCCAGCGTAATGGGTGACAGCTCCCCCATCTGGAGTCGCGTGTATTCGGACGGCGACCCTGGAACCGGCGCTTGCGGCATGCTCAAAGAAACACTCTCCCAGCTCCGAGCCGCACGCATGGTCATCGGTCATACCGTTCAGAAGGACGGCATCAGCTCGGGTTGCCAGAAGCAGGTCTGGCGTATCGACGTCGGGTTGGCCGAGTACTACGGCGGTCGACTCGAGGTCCTCGAGCTCCGTGGCGCTCAGGCGCGCACGCTGCGCGCGCCCGAGCGGTGAGGACCGGATCGGCTATGCCGTTGGGGTGCTGTCGCTGCGAAACAGCTCGACCCGCTCGATGACTTGATCCTGATTCGGGCAATCGCGCGGGCCGCGGGGCACGTTGGCGATCTGGTTCACGACGTTCTGACCGACGACGACCGCTCCGAACACCGAGTGCTTCCCGTCCAGGTGAGGAGTGGGCCCCTCGGTGATGAAGAACTGGGCGCCGTTCGTGCCGGGTCCGGAGTTGGCCATCGAGAGGATCCCCGGGCGGTCGTGCTTGAGGCCGGGGTGGAACTCGTCCTCGAAGCGGTAGCCGGGGCTGCCCGTACCCCAGCGCGCCTTGGCGGTCGGATCGGTACTGCGGCTGAGCGGGTCGCCCACCTGCACCATGAACCCGGGGATGACACGGTGGAAGCGCACGCCGTCGTACATGGGCGTCCCCTGCATGCTCTGGCCGGTCAGGGGATCCTTCCAGTCGATGGTGCCGGCAGCCAGCCCCACCCAGTTGGCAACGGTCGTGGGAGTCTGCTCCTCGAACAGCTGGATGACGATCGTGCCTTGGGTCGTGTGCAGTCGCGCGTAGAGGTTTCCACTGCCAGGAACGTTGATCGGGGGGAAGTCGG
>CAZSVU010000176.1:0-17559 GCA_964610275.1 uncultured Polyangiaceae bacterium
TTTCAGCGTGCTGCTGCGACTTCCTGCGGCAATCTGCGCCGAGCACCCCGAACAAACAACCCTCAGCCTCCGCAGATTCTCGTTTGTATCCGCGCCCTTGCGCGTTTTGATCCGAGAACTAGCTAGCGAGTTGCTGCCGGAGAGTCAGGTTCTCCAGAACCAGGGAGCTGCGGGCGACCAGGGTGGCGCGAAGGATCCACAGAAGGAGGGCAAGGAAGAGACGCATGGCGTGGCGATCCTACCGCAGCCGGAAATGGCCTCGATTTCCCGACGGATAGGGTTTTCGCGGACCACCGGTTGCTGTCTGCGATTTCCTGAACGATTCTGTAGCGGACTCGTGAAGCAGCCAGTAGAAGCAAGTCACGTATCATGAGCTGACTTCGCGCGGAGTCCTTGTCATGCGTCGCTTTCCGCCTGTGCATTTCTGCCGCCTGCTGCTGCCAGGCTTCTCGCTGACTCTTGCCTGCACGGCGAGCTCCGGGCCCACAGACGGGGGCACACCGCTTGGAGGCACTGCGAGCGACGCTCAAGGACCACTGGGTGGATCCAGCCCCGGAGGCGCGACGGGCGGAACCAGCACCGGTGGCGTCCCGGAAGGCACCGGTGGCGATCTGGCCACGGGAGGCGTCGGCGCTGGCGGGACCGGTGGCGTTGGGCCCACCGGGGGCGTGGGGGCGGCAGGCTCAGGAGGCGCGACTGGCGGAACCAGCACCGGTGGCGTCCCGGGAGGCACCGGTGGCGATCTGGCCACGGGAGGCGTCGGCGCTGGCGGGACCGGTGGCGTTGGGCCCACCGGGGGAGTGGGAGCGGCAGGTAGTGGCGGTACCGGGGCCACGGGCTCGACCGCGGGGGCCGCGACGGGCGGGATCATCGATCGCGAACAAGCGCCCTATCCCGAGGCCGATCCGAGCGATTGTGGTGGGTCTTGGAGGTTGGTCGACAATGTGTGTTGCGCGCAGTACTGCGCCGACGACGACCGGTCCGAGTCATGCACGGAGTGCGGCGGAAACGAATCGGAGTCGTGCATCGCGGTCGATGCCAAAGCATGCAAGTCCGGTAAATGGCCGGAGACCCACGCTGTTTCAGACGACGAGCCCTGGCACGATTCGCGCTCCACGCACTTCGGGCTGACGGCCGCCGGCGCCTGCGCCTACGGTCTGTACAGCCTCTGCTCGTCGGCCATCGATCTCGGCTCCGAGTTCCAAGAGCGCTGCAGCGCTTTCTGCACGGCCTACCCCGACCTCTGCGCCGATCCGCAGGGCGTCACGCTACGCGGCAACTACGCCGCGCCGCAGGGCAACTACTACACCCAGTTCTGGCCGAGCCTGCCCGGAGATCTGGACAACTATCTCGCCTGCGGGGAATGCTTCGAAGTAGTCCGCACGCGGCCCGATGGCAGTGAGTATCAACCAGGAGAAGAGGGCCACACGCCCCCGATCGTGCTCCAGGTCGTGGACTCCTGCCCCTGCGCGCCGAATTCGAAGTGGTGCTGCGGTGCCGGGCGCAACCACTGCGGAGAGGTTTCGGACTACGCCTATGGCTGCCCGCTGCCTGCGGGGGTCCCCGATCCTGCCCCGGATCGCGATCCGCTCCCGGACGAGAGCATCCACCTGGATCTATCGTCGATCGCCATGGCTCGCCTGCAAAGCGGGGAGCCGATGGGTGCCATTTCCGATGGCGTCATTCCCATCCGGTACCGCCGCGTTCGTTGCCCCGTCGTCGGCAACACCTATATCTGGTTGCACCCTGCGGGAGAGCCCTACTGGTTCTCGTTGAGTGTCGTCAACAGCGCGGGGCTCGGGTCGATCGTTTCGGTAGAGGCCCAACTCCCCTCGGGAGAGTGGATCCATCTCGAGCGGGACGGGAACTACACCAGCTCGCGCCCCCAGGAGCGCTACGGCGCCTGGATGACGCCGCAGAGCGCGGGTCCGTTTGAATTGCCCGTGTCCCTCCGCCTCACCTCGCCTTCCGGAGAAGCCATCGTGGCAGAGAGCGTGATCATGAGCTGGGAACCGGCGGACCCCGCGATGCGGGAGACCTACTACATCGACACCGGCGTGCAGTTCGAGTAGCGCCAACCCGGCGAATGGGGAGCCCTCGTCGGCCAGCAACGCGGCTGGTCACTTCTCTGGCGGTGGTGACCGAAGCGACGTTCTTGCTCGGCTTCTCGCATCGAGCTCAATCGGCACTGCAACACTTCGTTGCTTCCGGCGCCGTAGGGCTCGAAGCAGTCGCCGCTCGAGATCTGCCACACAAGAGACGATGGGGGGCGAGCTTCTAGGAAACCTTGCGAGTTCGCCCCACCACCTCCTTGATCGCCTTGAGCTGGAACTCGAGCGGGTACGGCTGACCCGCCTTCCGGTAGACGTGTCTCGCCGCTGGCCCCTGCTTTGTCTTGCCTGATTTGCCCGTTGGTTTCTCGGGGCTCGCTTGCTTCATTGGCATCCTGTCTCTCCTTGTTGCTGAGACGTGTCAGCCAGAAAAGGCAAGAGGCGCGAATGGATATCCGCCCCAATCAGCTGCGCATCAGGTGGTACGCGGCGCGCACGCCCCGTTGTCAGACCCGCGGTCGCCATCCTCGTAGCCCTGACGATAGCCGCGTTCGTCAGCGAAACGTGGCTCGAGCGGCACGGGTCACGGTTCAGGCGCGAGTCCGCGACCGACCCGAACGGCCACGTCAAACGCTCCCGGATCAGCGCTCGTCCCGACCCCTTTTCCATGCGATCCGTGACTATAGGGAGGCGCCCAGTGTGACGTTTACCTGTGGCGTCCCTCTGGATCAGAGGTAAATTGGCGTAAACGTGGGCTTTCTTCCCGAGGCTCGGTGAATGCGAATCCAGCGCTGGTCAGTAGTTCCTAGAGCGTACCTGTCCCCTTCGACCCCGGCCGCAGCTTGGCGCCTTCCCGGCGCTCTGCTGGCCCTGCTGCTGCTGTCCGGCTGCGGGGACGAGTCGAGCTGTGGCCCGGGTGAGGAAATGGTCGGCGGGCAATGCGTCCCGGAGTGCGAGGGCAACGAGGTCTGGATCAACGGAACCTGTCGACCGGAGTGCCCGGACGGACAGGAGTACGTGGGCAACGCCTGCATGGCTCCCTGTGAAGATGACACGGAGCTCGTCGACGGGATGTGCCAGACGGAGTTCGACGTCACCCCCATGGTGGTGCGCCTGAACTCAGTGGGTTTCATCCCGGACCGAGTCAAGCTGGCCGCGATCACAGGAGGAACCCTCAGCATCGACCCGCCCCCGTTCTCGATCCGCCACGTGGCGGACGACGCCGTGGCCTACGAAGGTGTGGCGGAAACTCCGCTCACCGAAAACGACACGGGCGAGCTCTTGTGGCCAGCCGATTTCACGGACTTCGCGGAAGCTGGCGAGTACTACCTGGACGTCGAGGGGATTGGGCGTTCACCCAATTTCGTCATCGGTGAGGACGCCTTCGACGAAGCGCTGCACACGATGATGCTGGGGCTCACCGGCCAGCGTTGCGGCATGGAAGTCGAGTTCGTGCACAACGGGCGGTCCTTCCACCACGGAGCCTGCCACCTCGAAGACGGATCGATGGAGTTCGTCGACGGGTCGAGCGACATCAAGGACACGACCCGGGGCTGGCACGACGCGGGCGACTACGGAAAGTACACGACCAACGGAGCCCACACGGTGGCGGTGGTGCTCAAAGCCTGGGAGCATTTCACCGATCGCCTCGAGCAGCGCGATTTCGACGTTCCCGAGCACGGCGCGTCGCTGCCGGACTTCCTCGCGGAAGCCAAGTGGCAGTTGGACTGGCTGCTCCGCATGCAGTTCGAAGACGGCACGGTGTCTCACAAGGTCACCCCGGTCGGATTCGCGGGGACGGTGATGCCGGAGAACGACAACAACCGCCGGTACGTGTCACCCTGGGGCACTCCAGCGACCGGGGCATTCGTCGGCGCCATTGCTCAGGCGGCAAGGATCTACGAGCCCTACGACGCGGACTTCGCCAGCACCCTGCTCGAGGCGGCGGAGCTCTCCTACCAGGTCCTGCAGGATGAGCCGAGTACGGTGCAAGCCGATCTGAGCGACTACAGCAATGCGCAGTACAACTCTTGGGGTGACTCCGATCATCGCGCCTGGGCCGCGTGTGAGCTCTGGGAAACGACCGGTAGCGCCGAAGCGCTGACCGACTGTGAGAACCGAGTCACTCGCTACGGGAGCCGTATCAATTGGGGCTGGAACGATCCCGGCAACCTGGCTGCCTTCACCTATGCGCTGTCCAGCCGCGAGGGACGCAACGAGAGCACCGTCGCTGCGGTGGAGTCCAATATCACGTCAGGTGCGGACGAGCTCGTGAACAACGCGACCCGGACGCGGTATGGACGCGGGCTCGGTTCGAACAACTACTACTGGGGCCAACTCGGCCAGGTCGCGCGAAGCACGGTGAACCTTCAAGTGGCCTACATACTCACCGGTGACGACCGCTACCGCGATGCACTCGTGCAGCAAATCGATCACATTCTCGGCCGTAACTTCGACGGGCGGTCAATGGCGACCGGCATCGGCCACTTCCCACCCGTGCACCCGCACCACCGCCCCTCAGAGGCGGACGACGACCCACAGCCGTGGCCCGGGATGCTGATCGGAGGTGCGCAACCCGGTGCCACGAACTGGGAAGACGACGCGGGCGCGTACACGGTCAACGAGGTCGCCATCGACTACAGCAGTGGGCTGCTCTACGCGCTGGCTGCCTTCGGTCCCTGATGCGCTGCGACCTCGCCGGCTGACCGATCCGTGTAGTCAGGTGTGCGACCAGAGTGCCTGCAGGCGTTTTCCCCGCCGGGCGTCTTCCGCATGCGGTGCGGTGCGCCAAATCAGGGAGCACGAATCCCGATCAGCGTCTTCCTGCAACTCTCTTCGAGCTGACCTTTTTGGGGTGGGGCCCCACTCGTGGGGCGGGGTCTTGGAAAGACCCCGAAAAGGCAACGGGAATCTGATTCGAGCAAATTTGTGGCCCGTTGAGGTTTTGCGAGCCCTCACCCCGCTGGGGGCTCGCAAAACCGTTCGGGGATCATGCTCGCTGATTTAGTATTCCGTCGGAAGGACCCTCTCATCTTGCCCGCGGCCAGGCTTGAGCAACCTGCCACGCTCGGCACCACCCAGGAGCAACCGATGCGATTGCGCTTACTTGGCTCGACCCTCTGCCTGACGACGACTGTCCTGGTGGCCTGCTCCGACGAGGCCAGCTCCCCTTCGACCGCCGAACCGACCGCGTGCGGCGCGGATCAGGCCGCTTGCGCCAGCGGAGAATGCATCCCCGCCATCAACTTCTGCGACGGCACGCCCAACTGCGCCGACGGCAGCGACGAGACGAGCTGCGGAGTGCAGTGCACGGCCGAGGAGTTCCAGTGCGCCAGCGGTGAATGTATTGCGTTGACCATCCGCTGCGACGGAACCCCGAATTGCGCCGACGGTAGTGACGAAACCAACTGCGCGTGCGGCGCGGATCAGTTCGCGTGCGTCAGCGGCGAGTGCCTCCCCTTGGCCGCGCAGTGCGACGGGACTCCAAACTGCCCAGACAGCAGCGACGAAGCCAATTGCCCGGCTCCGGGCTGCGTCGCCGGGCAAGTCGCCTGCGGGAGCGGGGAATGCATCCCCGCAGGCAACTACTGTGACGGTACGCCGAACTGCGCGGACGGCAGCGACGAAGTGAACTGCGCCGCGGGCACTGGGGGCACTGGCTCCGGTGGAACCGGAGCGGGCGGCAGCCCGCCGGTCACAGGCACCTGGAATGGATACACGTCGGCGACTATCCAGTCGTCGCTGCAATCCGAGTACAACTCCTGGAAGAGCAGCTACTACCGGGACTGTGGCAACGGCACCGCGTGCATCGAGGATACGTTCAACGGCCGATGCGTTTCCGAGGGCATCGGCTACGGGATGCTGCTGGCCGTGAACATGAACGACCAGGACACGCTCGACCGCCTGTGGGCGTACTACAACGCCCACCTCAACGGTAATGGCGTAATGAACTGGGAGACAGCCACATGCGGCGAAGTGTGGGGGCAGAACGGCGCTTCCGACGCCGAGCTCGACTCGGCCATGGCCCTGATCCAGGCCGAGGCCCGCTGGGGCGGCTACGCCACCGATGCCACCACTCTCATCACGGCTATCCGGGACCACGAAACCGAAACCTGCAACGGTAGGATCATCCTGCGGCCCGGGGATGCCTGGGGTGGTTGCAGTGACAACGGCCAGATCAACCCGTCGTATTTCGCGCCCGCGTACTACCGAGCTTTTGCGCAGTTCGTTCCGGCGCAGGCCCAGCACTGGAACGACATGGTCGACGATACCTATGAGTTGTACGAAATCATGCAGGCGCGCATGGGCGGACTGGTTCCGGATTGGAGCGCAACCGACGGGACCGACTGGTACGGCTCGGAGTACTGGTGGGAAGCGTGCCGTGTGCCCTGGCGCGTCGCCACGGACTACGGGTGGACCGGAGACGCACGCGCAGCAACCTTCCTGCAGGGCCTGGACGCCTGGGTGGACTCCAATGGCGGCATTGCCGGCGTGGATCGGCCTGCGAACAGCTGCTACCGGGGCGGCTTCGCGCTGACGGGAGTCTCAGCCACTCAAGCCGAGCTCGACGCCAACGTCTCCGCTTGGCTCGCCAACAGCTCCGAGGACAACGCCTACTACCAGGCCACGCTCAGAGTGCTCTACATGCTGGTCGCCGCCGGCCAGTTCCCCATTTCCATCTGAGTGATGGGCACAAAACACGGCGCGGGAGCGCCCGAATCGAGCGCTCCCGCGTGGGGGTGCCAACCGAGGAGTCCGCCTCCTCAGATGGTCCGCGTCTTCTCGGCGTCGCCCTTCTTGGCCACGATGCTCGCCTGAGCCGCGGCCACGCGCGCGACCGGCACGCGGAAGGGTGAACAGGACACGTAGCCCAGCCCCACCTTGTCGCAGAACTCGATGGAGGCCGGATCACCACCGTGCTCGCCGCAGATGCCCAGCGAGATCGCCGGGCGGGTCTTGCGGCCGCGATCCGCGGCCATCTGGACGAGCTCGCCCACGCCCGCGGTGTCCAGCGACACGAACGGATCCTTCTCGAAGACACCCTGATCGACGTACGGCGGCAGGAACTTGCCAGCGTCATCGCGAGACAAGCCCATGGTGGTCTGGGTCAGATCGTTGGTGCCGAAGGAAAAGAACTCGGCCACCTCGGCCAGCTCGTGGGCGAGCAGCGCCGCACGCGGCAGCTCGATCATGGTCCCGAACTTGAACTTGACCTCGGTCTTCTCGGCTTCGAACACTTCCTTCGAAACCCGGTCCACGATTTCCTTCATGATTTCCAGCTCCTTCTTGCTCAGAGAGAGCGGGATCATGATTTCGGGGGCGACCTTCTTACCCTTCTTCTGCACCTGGCACGCGGCCGTGAGGATAGCCCGCACCTGGGTGGCAGCGATCTCGGGATAGGCCACGGCGAGCCGCACGCCACGATGCCCGAGCATGGGGTTGAACTCGTGCAAATCGGCGACCTTGGCCTTGATCTCCTCGGGGGTCACGCCCACGGACTTGGCCACTTCCGCCTGCTGGTCGGGCTCGTGGGGGAGGAACTCGTGCAGCGGCGGATCGAGGAGGCGAATGTTGACCGGGAAGCCGTCCATGATCTCGAACAGCTGAGCAAAGTCAGCCGCCTGAATGGGCAGGACCTTGGCCAGCGCCTTCTCACGAGCCGCGAGGTCGTTGGCCACGATCATCTCACGAATGGCGAGGATGCCTTCGGGCGTGAAGAACATGTGCTCGGTGCGGCAGAGGCCGATGCCCTGAGCGCCCATTTCCCGGGCCTTGGCCGCCTCGGGGGTCTCGGCGTTGGCGCGGACCTTCATACGCGCGTACTTGTCCGCGAACTTGAGCAACTCCTCGAACTCGCCACCGATCTTCGGCGGGATCTTCGGCACGTCGCCGACGTACACGCGGCCACCGGTGCCGTCGATGGTGATGATGTCGCCGACCTTGACCACCTGCCCACTGGCAGTGAACTTGGCCTGGCTGTAGTCGTTGTTCTGCTTGACCGCCTTCTCGGGACCGTAGTCGATGGAGATGCCGGAGCAGCCAGCCACACAGCTCTTGCCCATGCCGCGTGCCACCACGGCGGCATGGCTGGTCGCGCCGCCGCGAGCGGTCAGGATGCCCACGGCCGCCTTCATGCCGTGAATGTCCTCGGGGGAGGTCTCGATGCGAACCAGGATGGGCTTGTCACCCTTCTCGGCCACCGCCACGGCGTCGTCGGCGCTGAATACCGCCTTGCCGGTCACTGCACCCGGAGAGGCCTTGATGCCCGTGGCCACCACCTTGTTCGGCGCCTTGGGGTCGATCATCGGGAAGAGCAGCTCGTTGATGCGATCGGGCTCGACGCGCATCACGGCGTCCTCTTCCGAGATGAGGCCTTCCTTGCACATGTCGACGGCGATCTTCACGCTGGCCGGCGCCGTCCGCTTGCCGTTGCGCGTCTGGAGCATGAAGAGCTTGCCCTGCTCGATGGTGAACTCGAGGTCCTGCATGTCCTTGTAGTGCTTCTCGAGCTTCTGCTGGATGGCATCCAGCTCCTTGTAGTTCTCCGGCATCGCTTCCTCGAGCGACTTGCCGGCGGTGTCCGGGCCCTTCTTGATCGGCTGCGGGGTGCGGATACCCGCCACCACATCCTCGCCCTGAGCGTTGGGCAGCCACTCACCGAAGAACTTCTTCTCACCGGTGCTCGGGTCCCGGGTGAAGGCAACGCCGGTCGCGCTGGTGTCGCCCATGTTGCCGAAGACCATGGACTGGACGTTGACCGCCGTGCCCCAGCTGGCGGGGATGTTGTGCATCTTGCGGTAGGTCTGGGCACGCTTGTTGTTCCAGCTGTCGAAAACGGCCTTGATGGCGCCGACCAGCTGATCGAGTGGATCCATCGGGAAGCCATGCTCGGTCTTCGCGGCCAAGATCTTCCTGAACTCCTGCGAGATGGTCTTCCACTGCGCCGCCTCGAGCTTGGAGTCGGGAATCACGCGGCCGAGCTCTTCGTCGTCGTCGGGTACCGCAATGCCCTTCTCCTTGGCCATCTGCCGCTTGACCACGTTCATGGCATCTTCGAAGTGCTCCTTGTCCACGCCAAGCACCACGTCGCCGTACATGGTCAGGAGGCGCCGATACGCGTCGTACACGAAACGCTCGTTGCCGGTCAGCTTGGCCATGCCCTGCACGGAGGTGTCGTTGAGCCCGAGATTGAGCACGGTATCCATCATCCCGGGCATCGACGCCCGAGCGCCCGAGCGCACGCTGACGAGTAGAGGGTTGCTGGCGTCGCCAAACTTCTTCCCCGTGGTCTCCTCGAGCCAGGTCATGGCCTGCTTGACCTCGTCGATGAGGCCGTCGGGCATCCCGCCCGTGTTCATGTACTCGGTGCACATCTCGGTGGTGATCGTGAAACCAGGGGGAACCGGAATCTTCAGCCCGGCCATCTCCGCCAGGTTGGCGCCCTTGCCACCAAGCAGGGCCTTTTGATTCGTGTTGCCTTCAGCGTTGCCGGATGCAAAGCGATAGATGACCTTGCGCGCCATGCGATTGCCTTCTTTCTTCGGAGCGGGTTAGGAAATTCCGAGCGTCCAACGGGTCGGTGAGAACGGATTCACACGTTGCAGACCGGAGATTCGAAGCTCGGCGACCATTACCGGGGCCTCATTTGAGAGCGGGTTGATGGGTGCTGCTGGGTCCAGCGGAAGCGCCCGAACACGGCGTGCGTTGGGTGCCGCCTTCCGCGAGCAGGGCGCTGATACTCCCCCGACGCTGCCATCGACGTCCACCACAAATCAGCCCTGTCTTGGGGGCAGAGCGGCGCGGCGCGTCACGCGCAACGGGGCGGATTCCTCCCTGCAATTGCCGATTTGGCCCCAGACCATTGCGGATCTGCAACCCGGCTCACGGCGACGCGGCGCCCAGGATTCGCTGCCGCGCGCCCGTCACCACCCGCGCCCCTCCTCGGGCTCGCGATTCGAGCCGCCTTGCGTGCCGTCGACGCGGGCCCCTGGCCGGCGCACGAGGACGAGACACCTGATTAGATGTGTACCGTCTTCAGCCGGATGGTATTCAGGTCGTGGACCCCGAGTCCGAGGCCAGCCGCCGTCCGGATGTAGCTGGGCTCGCGGCGCGACTGCGCCAGGGACTTCAGACGGTTCGCCGCACGCGCCTCGTCGATCACCTTCCAGCCAATCGTTTCCATGGCCACCGGATCCGTGGCCGCGTAATGGCGGCCACGAGGTTCGGTGCGCCCGTGAACTCGGTCATCGTCCGCTCCAGCATGAGCCGCGCCACTTCTGGCTTGGGCCAGAGCTGGTTCTTCTGCATCAGGTCGGCGTGGCTGGTGCCCTTGGTGACCTTGACGACCTTGCCCGGCACACTCATCGGGCTGAAACCCGCGGGCGGCTTGGCCACCCAGCGATCGACGTCAGATGCACGACATCCGCGAATTCGTCGCCCGTCGGGCGGTTGCTGACCGGCCGCTTTGGTGACAGGCTCGGGCGGCCCGCGGGCGGGTTTGGCCGGAGGCTGAGCCGCCGCCAGCGTCTTGCCCGCGGTAGGAGATCACCATGCACCAATCGAGCTCTTGCAGATGTGTCCGCAGACTCGTGCCGATCCTGCTGGCCAGTGCCACCGCTGTCGCCTGTGAAAAGGATCAGGGAACGGCGGCGCCAAGCGGTGCACCATCCGCGTCGTCAGCACCGTCCGCTGCGGCGGTTGCCGACGCGACCTGGAAGGCCGAGATCGCCGCGCGGAAGCGCGAGATCTCGGAACGGTTGAAGTCACGAAGACCTCGAATCGCCCAGACGAGCTTCATTGCGTTCGGCGGTGTTGGTGAGCAGAAGCGCGCCAAGTTCCGCATCACCAACCAGGGGAAGAAGCCTCTGGCGTGGGCCCAAGCCTGGGTCTTCTACTACGGTGAGGACGACCGGTACTTGGATCGGTTTCCTCATTCGTTCGAACCTGCGATCGCTCCGGGAGCAACCGTCGAGAAGGAGCTCGGGTACGCTGGCGACAAGATTCCGGAGGGAACCAAGACGGCCGATTGTGAGATCTCGGCGGTGGAGTGGGACGACGGAACGAAGTGGAGCAACGAGAACCTCGAACGCATCAAAGTGCGAAAGCGGGGCGGGCTGACCGACGCCGAATTGATGAAGCTCGAGGGAGAGAAGGTCGTGGGCAAATGGACTGGTGAATACGGCCAGAGCCAGCGCCCCGTCTTCCTGCTTGCCAACATCAGCGGACGAGCCTTGATGACCAAGGCGATCTGGACCTTCTACTACGCAGAAGACGGCGAGGAACTGGAACGCGAAGTCGACCGTCGAACCGAGACTCTCGCGGCCGGCGCTTCCGTCCGGGTGGAAACCGGAAAGCCCAAGCCTGAGCTGGCGACGGGAACTCGCTTCATCGAAGTGGTCGTCCCCTCTGTCGACTTCTCGGATGATGCCCGCGGCAGCTGGACCAACGAGAACCTCACGCGAGACGAGCGCCCGATGCGGAAGCCGGGCCAGTAGCGCCAGACTTCACGCGCCCTGCCCGGACCTGCCGACCAACGCGCGGGCCGGTAGGGACCCTGCTGGAAACTTTGCTTTTCGCATCTCGTCGCTACATGTAAACCGACGAATCGTGACTCGCGCTCATCCAGTCCTCGGGCTCTGCCTCGCCTTCGTGCTCGCGAGCATGATGCTGGTGGCGGTCCCCGCGAGCGCGGACAACAAGTACCTCGAGATCCCCCCACAGACGGAAGCACGGGCTTCCCGCGCCTTCCTCTATGCCAATCTCACCGACGAGCAGGCCAGAGCTGCCATCGAGGCTCGAGGGATCCGGTACGAAAGGGCCACTCCTCCCCTCCCCGGCGTGCGCTTCCCCATCCGGCTGAGAGGCCCCCTGCACGGCGTCACCATCCGCTCGGTGCTCCCGGAGCAGGAGCGCAAAGACTCGCCATTCGAGATCCTGGACGCACGGCTCGCGCTTGCGCTGGACGACTTCTGCCGAATCCTGGCAGCACACGACATCGTCGAAGTCGTCCATTTCACCATGTACCGGCCGCCCACGAAGACTCCCAAGGACCGCAACGGGCCACAGACGCGACATCCAGGCGGACTGGCCATCGACGTCGGTGCTCTCCGGAAGCGCAACGGCCAGTGGCTCGCAGTGGGCCCTCACTGGCCGACTGCCCTGCAGTCCAAGACGTGCGGGGCGGGCGCCCGCAAGCTCGACGGCCGCAAGGGACGAGAGCTCATGAGCATCGTGTGCGAAGCGAGCGACCAGCGCATCTTCCACTACATGTTGACCCCGCACTTCGATCAGGCGCACGCGGACCATCTGCACTTGGAGATCAAGCCCAAGGTGCTGTGGTTCTTGGTGAACTGACCCTGACCTTACGGCCGACCCGCTGCTCCTGGCGGATCCCACCGGGCTGGCCGACAGCGGCGCCGTCCGGCAGCGCGTTCCAGCGCACCAGCACTTCTGCTAAGCGCCCCCCTCATGCGCCTGGCTCGACTCATCGGCCCGGAGCTCGAAACCTTGCTGCGGGAGAACCCGAGTGAGGTCCGGGAGCTGCTGGATGAGATCCACCCCGAGGACATCGCCGACATCATCGACGATTTCGGTGACCTTCAAGCCTCCGAGCTGCTGACGGAGCTTCCTGCCGACTACGCCGCCGAGGTGTTCGAACGGCTAGAGGAGGATCGGCAGCAAGCACTGGCCGAACGCATGGGCGTCGCGTCGGCGACCTTGATCGTGGCCGAGATGGCGGCAGACGAACGCGCCGACTTCTTCGCGGACCTCGCGCCCGATCAGGTCGAGAAGCTGCTCGCTAGCATCGAGCGAGTCGACCCCGAAGTCGCCGAGGACATCGAAGAGCTGACCCGTTGGCCCGAAACCTCGGCCGGCGGTCTGATGACCACCGACTACTGGTCGGTCGACCTCACCGGAAGCGTTGCCGACGCAGTCCAGGTCATTCGCAAAGGTGCCGACGAGTCCGAGGTCATCGACTCGGTGTACGTGGTGGATCAAGACAAGCGCCTGACCGGTGTGCTCACGTTGCGCGACCTGGTGCTCAGCGAGGCCAGCACCGCAATCGAAACCGTGATGCAGCGCAATATCATCTCGGTTCCGCCCGAGATGGACCAGGAGGACGTTGCGCGAAAACTGGCAAAATACGACCTGAATGCTCTTCCAGTGGTCGACAGCAACGGCACCATGCTGGGCATCATCACCTCAGACGACATCCTCGACGTCATCCAAGAAGAGCAAGACGAAGACGTGCAGAAGATGGGCGCCATCGCACCGTTCGAGGATGGCTACTTCGACGTCTCCTTCGGGGTGTTCATCCGCAAGCGAGCCCCGTGGCTGTTCGTACTCTTCCTGGGTGGATTCGTAACCACGTTCGCCATGGAGCACTACGACAGTGTGCTGGCGACCGTGGCACAGCTCAGCTTCTATCTCCCGCTCCTCATCTCGGCCGGTGGCAACTCGGGGTCACAGTCATCGACACTCATCATACGTGGCCTGGCAGTGGGCGACATTCATTCGATCGACTGGTGGCGAGTGCTGCTCAAGGAGCTCGCGCAGGGCATAGCTCTGGGCGCACTGCTCGCGGTCGCCGGCGTGGCCAGGTTGCTCGTGTTTGGGGAAAGCGTCGAGCTCGCCCTGTTGATCGGAGTCACCATCATCGCGATCGTGGTGATGGGATGCGTCGTTGGCGCGATGATGCCCCTGCTTCTGCACCGGCTCGGGATCGACCCGGCGACGAGCTCCACCCCATTCATCGCCTCGCTGGTCGACGTACTGGGCATCGTCATCTACCTGGCGCTGGCGCAGTGGCTCCTGCTGGATTTCGTCGCTGGCGCCGCGGGAACGACCTGACGGATCCCGCCGCTGCGCATCGGCCGTGAGGCCCAAACGCACTGTGCGTTGACATTTCGACCCTGCCGCGACAATTCAGAGTTCGTGGAGAACCCGTGAGGACGCCATGCCGACACTGAGCTCGGCCATCGTCAAGCAAGGGGTGGCGTCCGTGAGCGACGTGGAGCAGGCCCTCGCACGTCAGACGCTGTACGGCGGCGACCTAGCCACCAACTTGCTGGAGATCACGTCGGTCAGCGAGGCGCGGTTGGCCGAGGTGCTGTCGGAGGTGCACGGCGCACCGGCAGCCAGCGTGGGTGAACTCCCGCGGGCGCGGGACGATGTGCTGCGACTGGTGCCAGGTGATCTGACCCAGCGTCAAGGCATCTACCCACTGGAGGAACGCGAAGGAACTCTTCTGATCGCAGTGAGCGAGCCGCTCGCGGGCGAAGTGGAGCAGGATCTGAGCTTCGCCTTGGGCGTGCGGATCGAACAACGCACAGCCCCACTGGTCCGAATTCGACAAGCCATCGCTCGCGACTACGGTTTGCCCCTCGAACGGCGGATGCTACGCCTGCTCGCCAAGCTGGAAGGCAGACCCGATCCCAGTCCGAGCTCCCTTCCTGCCCCAACCACCGCAGCCCAAGAGCTCGGATCGCTTCCGAGACCGGAAAGCGTTCCGCCGTTTGGCTATCCTACTGCCGCCGCAAGTCCGACGACCGGCGAGGCCCATTCACCGAACCGAGCGGTGCCCGATCGACCATCGGGGCGGCGATCGTCCACTCTCACCGGCGTTGCTCCACCCAGCCAGGCCCAACCCCCCGCCGAAGCGGTCACGCCACCCACGCCCGCGCCCGGCGAGACCTCGGAGAACAGGAAGTCCACACTGACTGGAGTGGCGCCACCCAGCGTGGCCCCCCAGGAACGACCCGCGCCAGTGCCCCCCTCAGCGGCGGCTGAGCCGAGCCCCGTCGCACCGGTCGTGGCGGTGTCCGACAGACCCAGCCAACCGCCGAGCATGCGGGTACCACCGCGGCGGGGCCCCTATCTGGGCGCGCTAGCCGAGCACGACCTCGCTTCGGCCAGGTCGCGTGACTCCGTCATGCGGGCCTTCTTCGATTATGCAGCGCAGTACTTCGAATACTCGGCACTGTTCGCCGTGCATGGCGAAATCGCGGAAGGACGCGAAGCTCGCGGACCCGGGGCGGATCGTCGACAGATCCGCTCGATCGGAGTCCCCTTGGACCTGCCCGGCGCTCTGAGGACGGTGCAGTTGGAGGGCAGCCACAAGATCCTTCGGCTGGGAACCTCCGGGCTGGACGGCAGCCTGAACAAAGACTTGCGCCGCACCGGCCGTGGCGCAGCGCTGCTGCTGCCCGTGCTCGTACGGAAGCGCTGCGTGCTGATCTTCTATGGCGACCACGGTGAATCAAACGTGGCCGCTGAGGAGGTCGCCGACGTCATCGAGTTCGCGCCCCTGGTGTCTCGAGCGCTGGAACGCATCATCTTGGAGCGGAAGCGCGCCGTGTTGGCGCAACTCGCCCAGCCGGTTCAACAGCCGCAGGATCCGGGGCAGCCGCATCGCGCGGCGCCGCAGTCGCAGCACCCCGCGCGGACAGAAGCGCAAATGGCATCCGATCGGGCTTCGGCTCTCGCCCATGCGGTGCAACCCGAGGAGGAGCGCCGCGCGAGCGCCGATCCCAGTGAGCCGCCGCCAAGCCATGGGCACCCTGAGTCGCTGGCGCCACCGCTTTCCCAGCCGCCAGGGCCACCACCAACCCCGCCGTCGCCCATCGTGGCGCCGGTCTCTCCGATCGAGCCGCCGGCCGCGCTGGCGCCGAGTCCGGCCGTACCGACGCCACGGCCCGCGCGAGCGGAAGTGGTGCCTTCCTTACCCTGGGCTCAGTCCGCTGCGCAGCAGCCACGCCCGACGCCGGCGGTGACGGCACGGCCAACGGTGCCGATCGAGGGCGACGAAGAGACGCAGCCCGCTCCCGCGGACGTCATGGCGCGGGCGATTGCCGCGTCCCGCGACGACATCCCGGAGCCAAAGTCGAGAACCGGAGCCGACGCGGATCGGGACGACGGTACGGCGGTCTTTCCCCTCACGCGCAGATCTGTGCCGGTGGTCGGAGAGGCAGAGCCACCCGAAGAAGGTTGGGATTCGCTCCCGCCTGGAGCGCCGGACGCTTCGTTCACGGACCGACTCACAGATCCCGGGATGGGTGCGTTCGTTCCCCGTGCCCCGACGCCCCCTCCCCCACCCCACGCGGAGTCGAGGCAGGTCAAGCCAGCTGCGCCCCCAGCAAACTCCGACGACGGTCCCGAGATCGTGCTGCAAGAAACCGAGCAGGAAGACGATGCGCCGGACATCTCTGTGGGAACGGCTGAACTGGACGCCGGTTGGGCCGTCGAGGAGAGCACGCAAGACGAGTATGCGCCTGCGTCGAAGTCGCTGTCCTACGCTCCGCGCCGACCCCGTCCTCCTCACGATGTGTCGAAAGAGCTCGCGCTCCCGAGCGTCATCGTCGATCCAGGAACGGATGCGCAGACGCTGGTCGCGCGCCTCTTGGCCGGGGATACGAAGGCCGAGACCGATTTGCTCGGCGCGGGGACCGCGGGTGTGCTCACGCTAATGATGAAGTTCCCGGGCCCGATGCAACCGGCACCGAAATCCGATCGCGCTAGCGCTCCGCTCAAGGCATCGTCGCTCGGTCCGGTGCTGCATGCCCTGGCCCGTATGGGTCCAATGGCAGTGAAGGAGCTTGCCACACGTGCTCAGGACCGAGCCTCCGAATCGCGCGTGTGGGCACTGCGGCTCTTGGGCGAGATCCCCGGACCTGCCAGCGCGGCGGCGGTGCTTCCAGGGCTCTTGGACCAGGACAGCGAGGTCCGCAACGCCGCGTTGGACGCCGGCCGCCTGCTCCAGGCAGACGAGGACTCCCGACGTGCGCTCTATCAAGGACTGGGAGATCTGGCGAGCAATTCGGGCGAGCCCATCCCAGTGCGCCGGCGTGCGGTGGAGGCGCTGGCGAGCCTGCGCGAACCGCAGGCGGTGCCACTGCTGATCCGCCTGCTCGAAGAAGGAACCGACGAGATCGCCGGGAGCGTGCATGGGGCGCTATTTGTGATCACACGCCAAGATTTCGGTCGCGACGCACGTCGCTGGCGAGACTGGTGGAAGCGAAACCAGGCACGGCACCGAATCGAGTGGCTCATCGACTCCCTGACCCATGAGTTGGCGGAGATCAGAAAGCCGGCCGGTGAGGAGCTGAAGAGAGTCAGCAAAGAGTACTTCGGCTACTACGACGACCTGCCGCGCAAGGAGCGGGCTCGCGTTCAGAAACGCTACCGCCATTGGTGGGATACCAAAGGCAAGCCGCTGTTCCGGTAGTGCCGCGCACCGACCCTGGCACTGGCCGCTTCCACTATCGTTGAAAGCGCGGCGAAGACGTCGACAGCCACCCGAAGATGTGGCAAAGGCGGAAGCTCATGCCCGATCCTGAGCAGCCTCTGGACACGGCCCTGCGCGCGGCCAACCTGGCCCTGTCGAATCGACGCCGACACGAGGCGCGTCGTTTCGCCTCGGTCGAGCTGCGCCTGGACGATCCGCGCGTCGGTCCGTGGGAAGTGGCTGCCATGGCGTCCATCGTCCTGGCGTCGGTGCTGGTAGTGATCG
>CAZSVU010000177.1:0-17530 GCA_964610275.1 uncultured Polyangiaceae bacterium
AAGGCGCTCGATCTGGAGCAGAGCACCGCCCTGAGTGGATGCGACGCGAGCGTCACCGGCACATCGAACTGGGCCGACTTGGCCGGGGCGGACGTGCTGATCATTACCGCTGGTATTCCGCGCAAGCCGGGTCAGTCACGCGACGACCTGGTCGGGGCCAATCTCCCCATCATTCGCGACGTCGCCAACAACGCCAAGCAGCACTGCCCGGACGCCTTCACCATCATCGTCAGCAACCCCTTGGACGCGATGGTCTATGAGTTCAAGACCGTGACCGGTGCGCCCCGGGCGAAGGTCGTGGGGATGGCCGGCATGCTCGACACCTCGCGGTTCTCCCTGTTCTTGGCCCGCGAGTTGGGCGTGAGCATCAAGGACGTTCGCACGATGGTCCTCGGCGGACACGGCGACACCATGGTGCCGCTGCTCAGCTACTGCACGGTCAACGGAGTTCCCATCCCGCAGCTGGTCGCGAAGGACAAGCTCGACGCGATCGTGAAGCGCACCGCGATGGGCGGCGGAGAAATCGTCAAGCTGATGGGGACCAGCGCGTACTACGCTCCGGCCGCCGCAGCCATCGCCATGGCGGAGGCGTACCTGAAGGATCAGAAGCGCCTGGTCCCGGCCGCCGCGTTCCTGCAAGGGGAATACGGCTTCAATGACCTGTACCTCGGCGTGCCGGTGATCATCGGTGCCGGTGGGATCGAGAAGGTCGTGGAGATCGAGCTCACCGCCGACGAAAAGGCGATGCTCCAGAAGAGCGCCGGTGCGGTGCAGTCAGTGGTCGACGTCGTAAAGAAGAGCGCCGGATGAAAATTCACGAGTACCAGGGCAAGCAGGTCTTCGCCAAGTACGGGATCCCCATTCCCAAGGGGATCCCGTGTTTCTCGATCGAGGAGGCCGAGGCAGCCGCCCAGCGCGTGTCTGACGAAACGGGCATCCCAGTGGTGGTCGTCAAGGCACAGATACACGCTGGCGGGCGCGGCAAGGGTGGCGGCGTAAAGGTCGTCAAGGGCGGTGCGAGAGAAGCCCGCGAGGTGGCCGCCAAGCTGCTCGGGATGCAGTTGGTGACGCACCAGACTGGCCCCCAAGGCCAGAAGGTGCGTCGCCTCTACGTCGAGCAAGGGCTGGACATCGCTCGCGAGCTCTACCTCGGAATGGTGGTGGACCGAGAGTCGCGTCGGGTCGCGATCATGGCCTCCACCGAGGGCGGCGTGGAGATCGAGAAAGTCGCTGCGGAGACGCCTGAGAAGATCCTGACCGAATTCGTGGACCCACTGCTGGGGCTCACGCCGTACCAAGCGCGCAAGCTGGCATTCGGGCTCGAGCTCGGAAAGGACAATCCGAACGCCAAGGCCACCCTCCAGCAGTTCGTCAAGCTCACCATCAGCCTCGCAAAGCTCTTCGAGCAGGAGGACTGCTCGCTCTGCGAGATCAACCCCTTGGTGATCACCAAGAGCGGCGATGTGGTCGCGCTGGACTCGAAAATCAACTTCGACGACAACGCTGCAGACCGACACCGTGAGTGGGCCGAGCTACAGGACGTCGACGAAGAAGATCCGGTCGAACTCGAGGCCAAGGGCGCCGGCCTCAGCTACGTGTCTTTGGACGGGGACATCGGCTGCCTGGTCAACGGCGCAGGCCTGGCGATGTCCACGATGGACATCATCCAGCACTACGGCGGAGAGCCTGCGAACTTCCTCGACGTCGGAGGCGGCGCGACCAAGGAGCAGGTCACCAAGGCGTTCAGCATGATCCTGAGCAGCCAGAAGGTGAAAGGCATCTTCGTGAACATCTTCGGCGGCATCATGCGATGTGACGTGATCGCAGAAGGCATCGTCGCGGCCACCAAGGAACTCGGATTGAAGGTACCGTTGGTCGTGCGTCTCGAGGGGACCAAGGTGGACGAAGGCAAACAAATCCTGCAGGCCAGCGGTCTGGAAATTCAGGCTGCCGACAGCATGGCGGATGGCGCGCAGAAGATCGTCGCTGCGGTGAAAGCGTGAGGATGGGTCCTGGACCCATTGCACCAAAGCTGAGAGGTGAGTGAGTCGATATGGCAATTCTCGTCGACCGGAACACGCGCGTCGTGGTTCAAGGGATTACTGGTTCCGCGGGTTCGTTCCACACCACGCAATGCATTGCATACGGCACCCAGGTGGTCGCGGGCTGTACGCCCGGACGGGGTGGAGAATCCTTCGAGGCCGTAGGCCCGAACGGGGAGAAGGTCGTAGTACCGGTGTTCGACACGGTGAGTCAGGCCGTGGCGACAACCGGTGCAGACACGTCCTGCATCTTCGTACCCGCGCTCGGCGCGGCAGACGCGGTGCTGGAGGCAGTGGACGCAGGCTGCAGCCTGGTGGTTGCCATCACCGAGGGCATTCCGGTGATGGACATGGTTCGGGTACGCCGCGCCCTGGAGGGCAAGAACGTGCGTCTGATCGGGCCCAACTGTCCCGGGATCATCACACCGGGGCAGTGCAAGCTGGGAATCATGCCCGGCCACGTTCATCGCCCCGGCAACATCGGTGTCGTGTCCCGTTCGGGAACGCTGACCTACGAAGCGGTGGGCCAGCTGACTGGACTCGGGCTCGGACAGTCCACCGCGATTGGCATTGGCGGCGACCCGGTGGGCGGCATGGATTTCATCGACGTACTCACGCTCTTCAACCAGGACCCGGATACGGTCGGAGTGCTGATGATTGGGGAGATTGGGGGCAATGCCGAGGAGAAGGCTGCCGCGTGGATTCGAGAGAACATGACCAAACCCGTGGCAGCATTCATCGCAGGACGGACCGCGCCGCCCGGCAAACGGATGGGCCACGCGGGAGCCATCATCTCCGGTGGAAAAGGCACCGCCGCAGACAAGATCACGGCGCTCGAGAGCGCCGGGATCAAGGTGGCACCCACTCCGGCAGAGATGGGCGCCACGCTCCAAAGTCTGTTGTAAACTGGGCCGATGTGCCCTAAACAGCCGGCAACCACGGCTGGAGAACCCCAATGGCCACCGAACGTACTTTGTGCATCATCAAGCCGGATGCCATGGCCCAGCGCCAGCAAGGAGCCATCCTGCAGCGACTTCTCGACGAGGGGTTTCAGGTTCTGGCACTGCGACAGACCTCCCTCACTCGGGCGCAGGCCGAGGGCTTCTACGCGGTGCACCAAGGCAAGCCATTCTTCGAGGGCCTCTGCGACTTCATGACCAGCGGGGCGGTAACGGTAGTCGCACTGAAGCGTGAGAACGCAGTGCAGCACTATCGGGACGTGATTGGTGCCACGAATCCGGAACAAGCTGCGGACCGCACCATTCGAAAGCGCTACGGCACCGATGTCTGCCAGAACGCCGTGCATGGCTCCGACTCGGTGGAGAACGGCATCGCCGAGTGCACCTACTTCTTCCCGGGGTGCGAGTTGATCGGCTAGGTGGGGGAGAAGGATGCTCAACGGCACCCCACCGCCGACGCGCTCCGGTGGCCCCAATTCCGGTCGGGTGGAAGCGGCGCGCGGTTCCGTGCGCGACACGCTCGGCGCGGTTCGGAATCTCGAAAAGCTGCTGATGTCGATTCGAGTCGGGCCCAAGGCGATCGCGTCGGTGATTCCGGACGTGCACGAGTCGTGTGGTCCGCTCAAGACTTCGTTTGCCGTCCTGCTCGAAGCAGTGCGCGTGCGCCTGCCGGAAGTTGCACAGGCCGTGAACGACTACGTCAGCCCCCGCATCGACGAACTCGAGCGCGCCCTGGGTCGCGGACGACGTGTCCCGATGAACGCAAAGGAACGCCTGACGCTCGAACGCGTGGTGACTCGCGTGGCTTCGGAGTTGGACGAGGCTCGCGCCCAGGCGGAGCTCCTGTCGAACGCAGTCTCTGGTTCCTTCACCCGGGTTGCCGTGCTGGAACTCGCGCGAGAAACCTTCAAGAGCGGCGAGTGTCGGGACGGCGGGCCTCCCCGTCCGGTGAGTGCTCGGCTGGAATGTCGGCAAGACGGAGAAGTACTCGCCAACCCACGAGTCGCCGTGTGGTTGATAGCAGCCGCAATCCGACTGGTGGCCTCGCAGCAGTCGGGGGGCACGACGACCGTGGCGACAGAGCGCCGCAACGATGGGACGCTGGCGGTCACAGTGACTCCCGGCCCAAGCGGCGGCGACACCGTGGCAGTGCTCACGCCTGGCGACGCGGGCCCACTGTTGGCGTGCGCCCAGGCTGCCGCATCTGCGATCGGCGCTCGGTTCGAACTCAGTGAGGATACCTCGCAGGCCTCGGTGGTGTGGGCCGTCCCAACCGTCGAAAAGTAGGGCGGGGCGTCGGCTCAGGGCGACGTGGCCGCCGCATCGCGACCGACCGCATGGTCCAGACGCACCCGTGCCACTAGCAGATTGACCTGCGCGTTCACTTGCTCCAGGCGTGCCCCCAGCAGGTTCGTTTCCGCGTCGATCACCTCCACACTGGTGGCACGACCGTGCTCGAACAACAGGCACCGAACTCGATACGCCTCCTCGGCCGCAGCGAGACCTCGCGCGGTCGTTCGGAGGGCAGACCGGGCTTCCTGACGAGACTGGTGAGCCTGCAACACTTCGGCGCGGAGCCCGTCCTCCATCGCTCTTCGCTCGGCCTCCAATCGGGCGACCTGCGCGCCATAGCCGCGGGCGTCTGCAGCCGTCGAGCCGTAGTCGTTGGGAGACCAGGTGACCTGCACTCCGACGTCCCAGGTGGCGCGCCAGCGTTCCTCCTGCGGCTGGTACCGCGGATTGGGGTTCGCGTAGTACGCGTTGCCGAACGCCTCCAGGCGTGGCCATTCCCCTGCCGCGACCACGCTACGTTGGTTGCGCAACGAACGCAGGTTCTCGTCGAGCGCGCGGAGCTCCAACCGTCGACGACACGCCTCGGCGAACAGCTGCTCGAAGCTCTCGTTGCGATCCGCACGGCGGGCACGACTGTTGATGTCCTCGCCGATCTGATACGGCGCCGAGCGCGTGTCATGCGTGACGGTACGCAGCTGTTCCTCGATGAGGACGACGAGGTTTCGGGCCCGATCGACCAACAACTCGGCGGTGGCCACCCGCGATTCCGCGCCCAGAATGTCTGCCTGCGACGTCCAGCCCGCTTGGAAGGCCACCTTGGTCGCCGACCAGTGAGCGCGCGCCTGCTCGAGCGACTGCTCGGCCACGATCTGCTGCAGCCGCGCTCGCACCCAGCCGTAGTAGATGGTCTTCGCGTCCGCCGCATCCTGCAGCCGAGCCGCACGGGCCGTGACTTCGGCGGAGGCGCGTGAGTGTCGTGCGGCCGCGATTCCCTGACGGGTGCGGAGCAGATAGTCCGACAGCGGCACGCTGAGGTTGGCCTGCAGGTGATACTGATTCAGGATGGTCGGGAAAGAGAAGGCGGACAGCGGCACCCCGATGAGTCCCTGACCCGGAGGGAGTGGGCCTTCCGTACCGTCGTCGGTCACCACGAACGACCCCTGACCCGGACCGAACGAGGGTTCGTCGATGGGGGACAGCCGCGTGTAGCGCCCTATCAGAGTCAGACGGGGAAAAGTCGCGATCAGGGCCTTGTCGACCGCGGCGGCGGCAGCCAGGACCTCCTGTTCGCGGGCCCGCGCGCGCAGACTGGTCGCCGCGGCGCGCTTCCCCACTTCCTCGGAGGTGAGACCTCCCGGTCGCGCGGATTGGGCGCGCAGTCGAGCCTGGAGGTCCTGGCCCTCCTCTTTCGCAGGCGGTGCGGGCGGCGTCGGTTGCGGGGGCGTCGGCTGGACGGCGGCCTCGGGGCGCGCAGCTTCCGCCGGCTGCGCGATTGCCGTCCGCACTGGAAAACTCACCGCCGCGGTGAGAAGTGCCACCCGAAAGCGCCATTGTCGTGAAGCGGCCATGCTCGACTTCCTCCGTTCGTTGCCTACGCGAAGTGCCAGAATCGCCGACTCCGCGCAAACGGCCGACTCTCGCCTGTAAGCAGCCGCAGCGATCCCCGTTGTGAGGGTATCGGCCCGAAATCACGTGGAGGAAAGCCATGACTCGCATCAAGCTCCTGCTTCTCACCCTGGTCGCCCTGCTCCTGTCTGCCTGCGGCGGCGGGGCACCCGGCCATTCGGCCGCCTACCCGAATGACTCGGCGCAGCCCGCCGGGGAGCGCCACCGGACCGCAGCGCCGGAAGCCGCGACGTACGATGACGCGGCACCAGCCGCCGCTGCCGAGGAGATGGGTTCTCCTGCGCCGGCCCCGCCTCAGTCCGCACCCACCGCCGGCGCCGACGAGATGGCGGACGGTGACTCCGGTTCGTCGTCACGCGCTCACCGCGCGCGCCCCCAGATGCCCGAGGAGCGACCCGGGCTCGCAACGCGATGGGGTGAGTACCGCGAGAGCCATGTGACCACGGCACCGTTCTACCGCGCCGACGCCGATCGACCCTTTGCCAACCTGCGGGTCTTCTACAACGACGTCACCGGCGTTCGCGCCATGGCAGCGCGCAGCAGCGTCTCGGACTACGACGACAATCTGTTCAGCGCAGCCAGTCGCCAGCTGTCCGTGCGCATCCTCGACGGCAGCGGCTCCGCGCTGCCGAGCGCCCGCGCCGGCGGACGCAGCTACGTGGTCGGCGAGCACGGGACTCGCTACATCATCCAGATCCGCAACCATACTGGGAATCGCGTCGAAGCCGTCGCCACCGTGGACGGCCTGGACGTGATCGACGGCCGCGCGGGTTCCTACCGCAAGCGGGGCTACATCGTCGGTCCGTTCTCCAGCGTCGAGATCGAAGGGTTCCGTCGCAGCGAGGACGGCGTGGCCACCTTCCGCTTCGGCTCCGTGCGAGACTCCTATGCCGCCAGCAAGGGCAATGCGCGCAACGTCGGGGTGATTGGGGTGGCGTTCTTCCACGAATCCGGATCGCGCTGGCCCTGGAGCAGCGAGGAGATCGACCGCCGACACGACGCGGATCCCTTCCCGGGTCGATACGCCGATCCTCCGCCTGTCTGGTGAGTCACCTCCCCCTCACCTGCGGGCCCGAGGCGGGCGCACCAGCGCCCGCCTCGACTTTTTTGTTTCGAACTGGCGCTGCAGCTCGTGGTACGAGGCACGGCACTGCCATGCGATACCAACGCGCCTTGTTGCCCACCCTGAAAGAAGCCCCCTCCGATGCATCCAGCGTCAGTCACATTCTGCTGTCGCGCGCCGGCTACGTGCGTCGTGTGGGGGCGGGCCTGTACAGCTTCCTGCCGCTGGGTATCCGGGTGCTGCACAAGCTGGAGGACATCATCCGGCGTGAGATGAACCGCGCCGGCGCCGAGGAAGTCCTGCTGCCGGCGCTGCTGCCAGCGGACTACTTTCGCGAAACCGGACGTTGGGATCTTTTCGGCGACGCGTTGCTCAGGCTCAAGGACCGCAAGGGCACCGACTACCACCTCGGTCCCACGCATGAGGAGATCATCACGGACCTGGCACGCCGGGAGATCAAAAGCTACCGCGACCTGCCCAAGAACCTCTACCAGATCCAAACCAAGTTCCGGGACGAGCCAAGGCCCCGTGGCGGACTGCTCCGCTGTCGCGAGTTCTCGATGAAGGACGCCTACTCGTTTGACGTCGACGAAACCGCTGCCCGCAAGAGCTACGAGGCCATGCGCGTCGCCTACACGCGAGTTTTCAACCAGATGGGCTTCAACTACCGCATGGTCGCAGCCGACTCGGGCGCCATGGGTGGCAGTGGTAGCGCCGAATTCCAGGTTCTGGTGCAGAGCGGCGAAGACATCATCGCCGCGTGCCTGCAGTGTGACTACGCCGCCAACCTGGAAGTTGCGACCAGCACACCCTTTGCCCCTCGCGGCCCCCAACCCGAGGAAGTGCCACCGGTGGAGAAGGTCTCCACGCCCGACCAGCGCACCATCGAAGACGTCAGCACCTTCCTCGAGTCGACGCCCGACCGATTCCTCAAGAGCCTGCTGTTCGTGGCGGGGGATGATGTGGTCATGGCCGTGGTACGCGGTGATCACGAGCTCAACGAGGTGAAGCTGGCCCGAGCGCTCGGGGTGAGCGAGGTCTTCCTGGCCAGCGCCGCGGACATCGAGCAAGCCACGGGCGCGGAGGTCGGGTTTGCCGGGCCGGTCGGGTTCCGGGGCCGAGTACTCGTGGACCGCGACGCCGCGAGCGTGGTCGACGCCGTGACCGGAGCCAATGCCACCGGGTACCACCTGCTGCACGTGGTGCGGGGGCGGGACTACGCGGGCGAAGTCGCGGAGATCCGCAGCGTGCGAGATGGGGATGCCTGCCCCGAATGCGGTGCGTCTCTCGGCTTGTATCGCGGTATCGAAGCCGGCCACATCTTCCTGCTCGGCACGCACTATAGCGCCAAGATGTCCGCAACCTATCTGGACGACGCGGGACAGAGCCACCCGCTGGTCATGGGCTGCTACGGGATCGGGGTTTCACGGCTGATGGCCGCCGCCGTCGAGCAGCATCACGACGACAACGGAATCAAGTGGCCCATCGCCATCGCTCCCTATCAGGTGCACTTGACCCAGCTCGGGAGCGAGGCCGGCGTCCTGGATGCCGTCGATCGTCTGGAGGCAGAACTCGAAAAGCTGGGCCTGGAGGTACTGGTCGACGATCGAGTAGAGCGTCCTGGTGTGAAGTTCAAGGACGCGGACCTGATTGGCATTCCCTGGCGCATCACGGTGGGCGCGAAGTCGCTCGCGCGCGGCGGCGTCGAGCTCAAGCCGCGCCAGGAGGCAGACCCCAAGCGGGCGAAGCTCATCGTGCTCGACGAGGCGGCCCAGACCGTTGCTGAACGGGTCCGAGAAGAGCTCGAGCGCGCATCAGGGTGACCGCTACGAGCACCCGTCTACCGTGACCGCGCCGCTCTGAACGGGGGTGGAGCGTTCCTCGGATGCGGTGTCGCTCACTGTTCCCCGAATCTGCACGGGCTCGGCGCAAAGCTCATCCCGCACCCCCTGACCGATGGGGTCAGTGGTGTCCAACGTCAGCTCCAGCGTCTCTTCGTCGCCGGGCGCGAGCTCGAACGTGCTTTCTGACGTGACCACCGGCAGCGTGGCGATGAGCTCAGTCTGGTCGCTTGCCCTGACGAGTGAAAAACTCTCCAAGGTTACCGTCGTCGACCGGGAAGCGTTCCCCCCCAAGGTCACCAGCAACTGAAACTCTCCACCCAGAAAGGTACCCAGCGTGCCTTCTTCGACGGACAGCTGGACGTCGTGCACCGATGCACTGACGGCAATGCGCTCCTTGCCGCCGCAGCCGCACGCCCAACCCGAAACCACCAGCAACGCCCAAACGCCCACCCGGTCAAACATGCGCCCAGCATAGCGCCGTCCGCGCCATTTGGGTCGATCCTGCCGCAGAACCGTTGCGCTGCGGGGCGAGCCGCGCGAAACCTCAGGAGATGTGTCGCCGCCTCTGGTTCGCAGCGCTCCTGATCGGCGCCGCCGCCTGTGCGGCAGCGACTCCGGCTCCCGTCCCAGGCCGGCCGAGCCCAACTGCCGGCGGAAGCTCGGCTCCGGCGGTCTCGGCGTCAGCCGCAGCGAGCAACGGTTCCGCTGACGTCGGTCCCTCGCCCATCGCCCCAAGGGTGGACGGGATCGGGTCCGCTCACCCGGTCACGGTTGCAGCCAGCGCGCCGGACGGAGGTTGGTTGGCCTTCTGTCAAGCGCGTGAGGACACCGACGCCAGCGGAGAAGTCTCGGTGCAGGTGGGCCCGGACGGTAGACTCGTGGGCGACCGCCTGCAGCAGTACTTGGTGATCGGGAACGGTCCGGACCAGCCGCTTCAGGGGCTCCTGGCAGAGGATCCCGCGGGGCGTTGGCTGGTGGTGCGCCGCAGCGATCGGGTGTGGCTACTCGACACCCGGGGCGGTTCGAGCACCGATCTCACGGGGGCTGGGTTCGACGACCGGGCGGATCGCCTGGCCTACGCCCCGCATCGGGCGCTCTCGTTCGATGGGAGTGGGACGCGCCTCGCCTACCTGCGCCGCCAGCAGGGCAAGACTCGCGTGATCGTCCGGAGCTTGGACTCGGGCGCAGAAACGGAGGTCGATCCGGGACCGGGTGCCGTCTGGCGCGTCGACCTGGACTGGAGCGGCGAGTGGGTGATCTTGCGCGTGCTGGTAGAGGATACGAACGGAAACGGCCGCCTGAACTGGCCCGTGCCCAAAGCCTCAGCTGACCCCCCGCGCTGCACGGGCCCTATGCCGCACTTCGACGCCTGGGTCGACCGCGGCGACACGCCCATCGTTCGCGTCGTCAGTAGCCGGGGCGGCAAGGCGAGGACCGAGGCCGGCTTCGTCGCGCCGTTCGGCAGGTCGCTGCTGCTCCGCGAGCCGGGCGGCAGGCTCCTCCTGCGTTTGCCCAACCGCACGACCAAGCAGATGGCGGACGCCAAGTGCGGCGCCAGGATCATCCATGCGGATCCGCTTCGCGGCCTGGTGTTGGCTGCCTGTGGCAGCGCCGAAGGGCGTCCGCCGCTGACGCTCCTGAGCTTGGCCAAGAACGTGTCCCTGGACCAAGAGGTTGCGCCTCAGAGCCACGACCGCTGGCCCGGTGAGACGCCGCGTCTGGTAGCAGTCTACCCGGGTGCCGGCGCCCTACTCGTGGACATGGACCGCCGCAGCACCGTCCCCCTATCCCCGGGTGACGGGGTCGTATCGACCAGTGGAGCGCGGGCGCTGGTGCGCCGGGGTCGCTCGCTGCACCTCTTCGACGCTGGCACGGGCAGGTGGCAGTCCCTGGCTGGGACGACCGCCCTGCATCCCTACCTCGTGCGCAGCGGTCCCGTGGCGGTAGTGAGTCCTCTGGTCGTGGATGTGGGCAAGGGGAGGTTGCTCGGCCAGGTCGAGCAACGTCCCCTTGCCGTGACCACCACTGGCAGCGTCCTCGTGGCCATAGGTGGCGATGGCAGTGCCGACCGACTGGCGGTCGGCCCACTGCAGTGGGTGTCCCCCTCGCCCTCGCGGGGGAAGGTCTTCGAAACCCCACCTACTCGTTCCCGCCCACGCAGTCGTTGAACGCGGTGGCGCAGTCGGTCTCGGCGGATTCGTCCCGGAAGTAACACTCGTACGCTTGTTGGCGGCGAGACTCCTTCAGGATGCTCATGAGCCGGTCGCACTCTGATTCGGTGACGTCAGGACAAATGGAGCTGACCACGGCGCAGTCCACTTCCTGACCATCCACCGTCGTGCCCGGCGCGAGACACGCTTGGGCGTAGATGTCGTCAGTGCATGCGGTGAGGGCGGCCGTCGAGTCGCCGGAACAGGGATCCGGCGTGTTCACGAGACACGAGCGGACAGCTTCGAAGACACTCTGCCGCGCGGCGTACATCAACCTTTCGCAAGTAAGATAGGCCTCCGACCCACGGTCCATGCACCAGGTGGAGAAGACCCCCTCACACGCGCCGCCAGCGTATCCGCCGGTGCCCGGGGTGTCGGGGCCGAGACAGTCGGGGGAGCCCCCGGTTCCGCCGGTCGTGCCACCGGCTCCGCCAACTGCGCCACCGCTGCCCTCACTGGTGCCGCCATTCCCACTGAGGCTGCCGGTCCCACTGATGGTGCCGGCGCTCCCGCCTGTGCCGGGATGACCCGTGTCCCGACTGCTGTCGCCGCCGCATCCGCCGGCCGTTGCCGCGGCAACGGCTGCCCAGGCGGGGATGAACGCTCTGCCCCATCTCGTGCCCGTCATCCTTGATTCCTCTCTAGCGCACTAGCGACCAGCCTCGTCGAACGTGTGCCACTCGGTTGTTTCCCGTACGTTCTGCGCCGCAGCTAGCACAATCCGTGCCAGGTCTGGCACAGACTGCCGCCGTCCATGCATGCCGTCAGTTGCCGGCTCGTTGAGCACAGCCACGACCAGCAGCGGGTAAGCCGAACCTGGCCATCACCCCCTTCCGGAGTGACGAGCCACGAGAGGCTTCACAAGACCAAAGCGCCGGTGCGAGCGTCCACGACGATTCTGCCACCCTCGGTGTCCGTGAACGCATACGCCGGAACGATCTCCCCCTGAGCGGTGCTGCCGAAGCAAGGGGCTACATCGACGAGAATGATCGGGCTCTTGACCAGGCGACTGAGCTCATCGAAAGCTCGGCGTAGCGCCTCGCTGACACCGAGCAGGGCTGTCGACCAGGGGGATTGGATCACGTCCAGCGTCGGCCAGAGCATCGAGGTGGCAGTGACGTTCCCTGCATCCACGAGGACCTCGATGTGGTGCTCCCGGCCGTTGGTGCGGAGCGGCATGCCATCGACCATGCGCATGTAGCGCACGCGGTAGGCGACGACTCCGGCAGCAGACCCACCCACCGTGGCCTCAACCGGGTAGGCGTCGTCCAGCACCGCGTCGGGTGGCAGCGAAGCGCCCAGGAACGCGTCCGCAAGAGCGATCGCCTGATCGATGGACACGGGAGACTTCTGAAGGAACTCGCCCGGATCGCCATAGTATTCCAGGAAGTGCCCATCGTCGCCACTGACCACGTACTGATGATCCGCAGTCGCACCGAGCTCACGGGAGAAGGTGCGCTGATCTGCCAGCAGCGCTCGCGCGACGCGGACGTTGGGGCGTACGTCCTCGAGATCCATCCGCAGGGAGGCGGCAGGTACGGCACCGATCCGGGCGGAGTACTCCACGATGGTGCCGCCTTCCCGAACGTAGCCGCACCAGCGATCACTCAGCAGTGACTGAACGACGTTGGCGGAGTACCAGGCCCGGATGTACGTGTCGCCCTGTGCGAGCGCGGCACCGAAGTCCTCTGCGACCTCGTTGTCCGTGCCGTCATAGGACAAGTCGGTGTACCCGAGAATGCTTTGCGACGTCGCAGCCATCTTGTCCTGCCACGCGGTCTCCGTGAGCGTCAGGCAGGTGGCGAAGATGGCATTCTGAACGTTCACCGCTGTCACTTGGACGCAGCTGAGCGATCCATTCGCCGTCGCGATGCCGCCCTCGAAGCCGTGACCCGTGTGGTAGAGCGTGGTGATGTCCGTGCGGCCGAGCAAGGTGTTGAGCTCAGTGGCGGAGACATTCGTGTTCGAACCCATCTCCGCATAGCTGAGCTCGAGCAACTCCTGCGCCATGACGTCCCGGTCGCCGGAGTCCAGATCGTCCTGCACCGAGGTCGTGTAGAAGGTGAGCTCCGGGGCGGTCACGCAGACGCCTTCTTCACAGATTTCGCCAACGGGGCATTGGACTGGCGTTCCCTCGCAGATCCCCTCGGCACAGGTGTCGTTCTCCGTGCAGGCGTTCCCGTCGTCGCAAGACCCGGTACTCAGTGAGTGTGCGCACACGCCGTTGGCGCAAGTGTCGGTGGTGCAATCGTTCGCGTCCTCACAATCGGTGGCGGTAGAACAGCAGCGCCGGGTGTAGCTCAGGATGAGCTGGTACTCTGCCGTTTGGTAACCGGTCACAGAAACGTACGTCAGCCCGCCGGATGCAGGCACCGTGAGGCTGCACGTCTCGTTTGCGTCGGCGTCGTAGGGGCGACAGTCATAGGCGCTAGCCGACGGCGGAGCGCCGAAGCGGACGTACAGGTCGGCGTCGTCCTGACCCGTCATCACGGCCTCGAAGGCGGTGCTGCCTTCGAGGTCGAAGGGGCCGTAGTCGAGGGTCTCGCCTTGGCTGACACTGTCGTTGAAGGTCTCGGTGACCGGCACACCGCAGTCGTTCGTTCCACCCCCGCTCCCGCCCGAGGCGCCGGTGCCACCGGTCGCACCGCCGGAACCGCCGGTGGGGGCGGCTCCGCCAGTGTTCGCCGCGCCCGCGCCACCGGCTGCCGGCTCGCCACCGGACCCACCCGTGACGGGCAGCGCGCCACCGGTTGACGACGTGCCGCCGGTCGCCATGCCGCCAGTGCCAGATCCGCCGGTGCCAGTCCCTCCGGCGCCGGGGATTCCGCCGCTTCCACCTCCAGTGCAGGCGCCAGCGACGCACCCCTCACCCGCAGCACAGACGGCACCGCAGCTGCCGCAGTTGCTCGCGTCGACCCCAACATCGACACAGTCCCCGGAGCACAGGCTCTGGCCGGCAGGACAAGTGCACACCCCAGCGACACAACTCTGTCCCACGCCGCACGCCAGGCCACATGCCCCGCAATGCCGTGCGTCGGTGGATGTATCGGTGCACTGACCGTCGCACACGGGCTCGCCGCTTGGGCAAACGCAGACTCCCGCCGCACAACTCTGACCGGCAGGGCAGGCATTGCCGCACGCGCCGCAGTTCAGCAGACTGAGATTGAGATCGACGCAGGCACCGGCACACTGGGTCATTCCGGCCAGGCAGGCCCCGGTCGTGCATTGGCCCAGGGAGCAGACCTGTCCGGTCGGGCAGACGTTGCCGCAACTGCCGCAGTTGGCGGAGTCCGCCGCCAGGTCCGCGCAGACGCTACCGCACAAAGTCAGACCCAGCTGACACTGACACGACCCGGAAACGCACGACTGGCCTGCGGCGCAGGCCTGGCCGCACGCGCCGCAGTGGCGCTCGTCGGTCAGGGTCTCGACGCACAGTCCATCGCAATTGCTGGTGCCGGCGGGACAGATACAGCCGCCGGCGACGCAGCCCATCCCAACGGGGCAAGCATTCCCGCAGGCACCACAATTGGCAGGATCGGACCGGAGGTCCACGCAGCCCGTTGCGCACTGAGAGAGTCCCGTCGAGCACCCAGGGGCCATGTTCCCACCGAGCGAGGCGATCGTCGCGCCGGCGGCGCCACCGGGGCTCGCGGTACCCTTGGAAGCACCATCGTCACCGCACGCGGAGCCAAGTACCGCGATTGCCAGGGCACCCCCAATCCGGCCGACCTGCCGCACTATCTCCATATCTCCCTGCGCCGCAGAGACACCCGACGCCGATTTCTAAGTGACTTCACGCTCGTGTCACGTGTCACCCATTTGGGGCTCCGAGCATTTCTCCCGCAATCACAATCCAGCTGGACATTATCGGGGTCCGGTCGCGTCTTCAAGAGCGCGAGGCCGGCGAAGAGCAAGGATCGGATGATGACAGGCACAGCTGGCGGGCCCGGTCTGGTCGCTGCCGTACCGCAACGATTGGGCAGGGGATGGGATCTTCAGGCGCACAGCCACGATCGAACGCGTGTGAGCGCACGCGACACCGAGCCCAGCCATCCTGCGCCGGCTCTACTCCGACTCTGCCTCCGCCTCCGCCGGGGCGCCCTTGGGGATGGGGGGTGGCTCGACGCCGGCCTTGCTGGCGGCTTCACAGCCACGGTCGACGTCGGTCTCCCCATCCTCTTCGGTCTTGATGACCTTGAACTCGACGCGGCGGTTCTTCTCCCAGGCCTCGGGGTTGCTCGCGGCATCGAGCGGACAGTACTCACCGTACCCCTGTGACAGGAGGCGACCACGGACAATCCCGCGCTCCAGCAGCGCGCTCACGACCGAAGCGGCCCGAGCCGCCGTCAGGCGGTTATTGTGAGCGTAGGAACCGCGCTCGTCAGCGTGTCCAGCGACCTCCAACAGGAGGAACTCGGGATGTCCCTTCAAGGTCCCTGCCACCTCATCCAGGATGCCACTCGACGCGGGCAGGATCTTGGCGCTGTTGGTCTCGAACTGCACCTTCTCCAGGATGATGATCTCGTCTTCGGCCACGATCACGCGTGACTTGTCCGGGCACCCGTCCTCGTCCTCGAACCCGTTGTACACCTCGGGGTCATTCGGGCACTTGTCGCGCGCGTCTGGAATACGATCCTTGTCGTTGTCCGACTCAGGGCACCCGTCCTCGTCCTCGAACCCGTCCAGGTCTTCGGGGACTTCCGGGCACGAATCCTTCACGTCGGGGATCCCGTCCTTGTCATTGTCCGGATCCGGGCACCCGTCCTCGTCCTGGAAGCCGTCCCGATCTTCCGGGTCGTCCGGACACTTGTCCCGCGAGTCCATGATGCCGTCGCCGTCACGATCTCCGTCGTCCCCCTCGGGACATCCGTCCTCATCCTCGTCGCCGTCACGGTCCTCGGGGATGTTTGGACACGCGTCATCCACGTCGAGAATGCCGTCGTTGTCGTTGTCGGGCTCGGGGCACCCGTCCTCGTCCTGGAAGTTGTCGAAATCCTCAGGGTCGTCGGGACACTCGTCCTCGTCGTCATAGATCCCGTCGCCGTCACGGTCGCCAATGCTGGGTTCGAACACGAAGCCGAGCACACCGCGTGTGTCCGCTGCCTCGAACCCGGTCGAGAACGCCCGGCTGCCTGCGCCAATCATCAAGTAGCTGTTGCGCTCGATGAACAGCTTGATGCCGCCCAGGAGCTCCTGGCTGAGCTTCTGCTTCTCGTCCGATTCCCCGTCGAGGAGATACGTGCCGTAGGTCTCGGCGACGATCTCGAGCGTCTCGAAGGGACGGATGCCGATGCCGCCACCAAATGTCCCCAGGTTTCCGTATTCGAGCACGCCCTCGGCGAGCTGTTCCTGATTCTGGGAATTCAACCCGAAGCTCGGATTGTCGCCCGAGTGGCCACGGTAGCCGCCTTCCAGGGCGATCCTGAGCCAGGGACGCTCCCCAAAATCGTTCTCCAACACCAGGCGGGGCCAGTACCAGACCCCAGGGTCCGATCCGAGATCCCGCTGGGCACCCGTGGGGATACCCACCTGACCGATGACGGCTATGCCAGGGCCGTTCCGCACTCGCGTGAGGCGCACCTTCGCGTGCGCCACCAGTGCGCTGAGCGCCTCCGCCTCCAGCGGCTGGGAATCGTACGTCGCTCCGGTGGGACCGATGTCGTTCGCCGCGTTTCCGGTCATCAGCACGATCGGCAGGGAGATGCCCAGAACGACGATGTTGCCCAGACCGTAGTTGACCTTGAACGTTCCCTGGAACGAATCCTCGACCAGGGCGTTGACGCCAACGTCGGCGTCCTCGTTGGTGCGCATCAAGTTGCTGCCGTAGTCGAGCACCAGACCGAAGCTGAACCGATTCGCCCCGAGGATGTCGGTGCCGTTCACGGAGAACAGCCCCTTGGAGTCAATTGCCGGCCGAAACAGGTGGGTGTCCATCCCGTCGCCGTTCGCTTCGGCGACCCGATGCGCCTCTTGTGCGTGGGAGACACCTCCCAGCCCCAGTAGCAGCGCCAAGCCGCATCTGGCTGCAACCCACCTCGGACCCCTGACGCAGTCTGCACCCATGCTGGACACTCCCTACTCGAAGCGAAGTCCCCGAAAATGCTAAGATCCCTTCGTTCTGGCAAGCTAGCATCGCCCAATTTGCGGTGTCAACGCGAGCCAACGTGGCCCATCATCCACTCCTCGCCGCAGAACCATGCGATTGGCCCTTTCCGTGCACACCAGTTCGTTCGCCTTGTATTCCGTCCACGTGCGAATGTGGCTCCACCTCTCCACTTTCTGCACCGCACTGCTGGCCGCCTTGTGCGCGGCGCCCGCAGCAATGGCCGAACAACCCACACTTTCCGGGCGCTGGACCGCAAGCGCCATGCACATCAGCTGGAACATCGGAGACTGGGGCCAGGCGTGTGGTCCGAGGCCGGGAGGCGGGGGTGCGCCCGCAGGCACAGTGACCATCAAGCAACAAGGGGGGGAGTTGAGCATTAGCGGCGCC
>CAZSVU010000178.1:0-17397 GCA_964610275.1 uncultured Polyangiaceae bacterium
CCGTGTGTCAGGGCAGTACTGGCGCGGGCTCCGCGCGCGCCGCGCGGGGCGCCCCACCCCCCCCGCCCGCCCCGCGCGCGCGCTTCCCCACCCCCACTCCGTCCCCCCTTCTGCTCCACCCCCACCCGCGCCACAACGAGCTTCATCGACTCGCCCGCGAGCAAAGCGAGCGGGAACGACGACGACGGAGCAGTAGCAGAGGCAGCAGCACGACACCGATGCTGGCGTGCCCGACGAGTAGGTGCGGAAGATGGGTGATCGGACAATGCAGATGCAGCGTGAGATTGCCGGCCAACCCCCCGAGCCCACAGGCCAGCAGCACCAGTGACCGGGAACCCTCTGGGTTGCGCTCGAGCAGCCGCACCACAATCAGCACCGGGAGCCCGATGGACAGTCCGAAACCCAAGCATGCCAGCGCACGCGGCCAAAAGTCGGCACCGGTGCCCTGCAGGGACGCGGCATGTGACGTGTGGGCGGGCGCGAACCAAGCAATGGCAATCGGTGTGACGAATGCGGCGAGGGCCACACTGGCACGGGCAACGGGCCTGCTCGCGTGCTGCAGCGGGCGCAGCTCGGTCCGCGCCACCAGCCATACCGCCAGAACGAGCACGCCGATCTCCACCAGCATGCGGGGCTGCGGATATGCGTCCCAGTCGGCACGACGTTTGGTTGCCCAGTAGACGCCGGCGGCCAGCGCCGGCACGGCCAGCGCCAGCAGCGTGCGAACAGGAGTGCTCCGACTACGCAACCACGCCACCGGCCCGGTTTCTCGTTCCACCTGAAGAGCGAGCTCGGACCAAAGGCGTTCGGCGGATTGCTCTGGGCCGCGGTCTGTCGCATCCGCGGACAGCTTGCCCAGCTCGAGCCCGACTCGCGCCTGGTCAGCGACGAGCTCGGCGCACTGCGCGCATGCGGCGAGATGCGCCACAGCCTCGGGACTGCCGGGAAGCTCACCCCGTGCCAGGGCATCGCGAGTTCTGTGACAATCCCAGATCATTCGTCTTTGGCTATGCTCGAACCAGGCTCGGCGTTACTGCCCCCCAGCGCTTGGTGCAACGTCAGGTCACCGCGGTGAGCGCGCAGGCGAACCGAGCCCTCACTCGCCCCGACCACTTGGCCTATCTCCGCATAGGAGAGCCCATCCACCCAGTGCATGAGGATGACTTCTCGCTGCTGCTCGGCCAGCCCTTCCACCGCTCTTGTCACACATCGCAGTGCCGCTACCTCGCCCGGCGCAGCGGTGGGCTGCTCGGGCCAAGACCCCAATGCCCCTGCCGCCCGCCCCCTGGCGGGCAGGCGAGTCGCGCCCCATGTGTTCACCACAGCCTGGCCCCACAGCCGGCACTTCGGCTGTAACGAACCGCGCTGCGCTGCATACCCACTGAGCAAGGACCTCCGCTCAGAAACGGGATTCAAACCGATGAAGACCACACCGCAGCACAGAACCTACTTCGGCATCGTGGCCGTCGGGCTCTTCGTGGCCAGCTCCTACGCCTGCAACGAGAAGTCTCGGAATGCCAACATGAAACCCCACGCTGCCTCACCGCCGATGAAGACCGAGTCCTCCGAGGCTCCCACCGAGACCGCCCCAACCCAACGTGCCTGGAGTGAGCTCACCCCCGAGGAAGAGCGGGTGATCGTTCAGAAAGGCACCGAGCCACCCTTCACAGGCAAGTTCGTCGACCACCAGGCAAACGGCACGTACACCTGCCGACGGTGCGGCGCCGCGCTCTTTCCCTCCAACGCCAAATTCAAATCCGGTACCGGTTGGCCGAGCTTCGATGATGCGATCCAAGGTGCGGTGAAGGAGATCCCGGACGGGGACGGAACGCGCACTGAAATCGTGTGCGCGCACTGCGGCGCACACCTCGGGCACGTGTTCAAGGGGGAGGGGTTGACCGACACGAGCGTGCGACATTGCGTGAACTCCGTATCCCTGGACTTCACGCCAAACGCACCCGATGCGAACGGCCACCAGCGCCAGAAGGCGGCGAACCCCGCCAAGACCGCCCAGGCGTACTTCGCCGGTGGGTGTTTCTGGGGCGTCGAGTATTACTTCGAGAAGGTCCCCGGGGTGCTGGAGGCGTCTTCCGGATACATGGGGGGCCAGGCCAGAAATCCCAGCTACGAAGAGGTCAGCTCGAAACGCACCGGGCACGCCGAGACCGTGGCGGTGACGTACGATCCGAGCAGAGTCTCCTACGAGGAACTCGCCAAGCTCTTCTTCGAAATTCACGACCCCACCCAGGTGGATCGTCAAGGGCCGGACGTCGGCTCACAATATCGATCCGCCGTGTTCGTGAACTCGGAGCGCGAACGAAAGGTCGTCGAAAAGTTGATCGCGCAGCTGAAACACAAAGGTCTGAAGGTCGCCACCGAGATCCAGAATGCCGGGCCATTCTGGAAGGCCGAGGGATACCACCAGGACTACTACGAACGCACCGGCAAGCAGCCGTACTGCCACACGCGGGTGCGACGCTTCGACCACTAGCGAAGGCGCACGTCGTCCGGAGCCCGTTGAGCGCCGGGCACTAGCTGGTTCCCGGCGCCAAACGGAGTCGGAAGCGGCGCAACGGTTTTGGGGTGGGGCCCCGCCACGCTTGCGTGGTGGGGCGGGGTCTTGGTCAAAGACCCCGGAATGACAACGCTAGTCGGCGAGAGCTCGGGCTGCGGAGGATGACGTGCGCCCTCGACCCGACAGGGGCGCACGTCATCCGGAGCCCGTTTGGCGCCGGAAACTAGCTGGCCTGCCGGTGGGCCGCCCCTGGCCTCGCTGCGACCCCTGCCGCTGGGGTGACGGCTCAGGGCCCTGCATCAGGTGAGCCGTTTGCGTGGTTTGGCCACACTGCCCCCTGTTTCGCCCCGTCCGCGGGACACGGGCGGTCGAATGCGCTCTGCCAGGAGGACTTATGAAGCAGCCAATTCGTGCAACTTTGTTGATCACCCCCATCCTGCTCTTCGCCGCATGCGGAGGCAGTAGCTCCTCCTCGGGCGACAGCGGCGGCGCCGCTGGTCTGGCCGGCACGCCCTCCTCCGGAGGCGCATCGGTCGGAAGCGGCGGCACCAGCTCCAACAGCGGCGGCACCAGCTCCGACAGCGGTGGCACTGAAGCCAGCGGCGGAACGACCCAGGGCTCCGGCGGGTCAGCGCCTGCCGGCGGCGAAGGCGGTGCAGGGAACGAGCCTGGCCAGGGCGGAGCCGCGGCCGGAGAGGGTGGCGTGACAGGCGTCGCGGGGTCCGACCTTCCTCAGGCAGGTGCCGCGGGAACGCCGGGCACGGCAGGCACGACCGGAACCGCGGGCGAGCCCGCAACCGCCGGCACGACCGGAACCGCGGGCGAGCCCGGAACCGCTGGCACGACCGGCACCGCAGGCGAGCCTGGAACCGCCGGCACGACCGGAACCGCCGGCACGACCGGCACTGGGGGCACGACCGGGACTGCCGGCCATGCCGGCGCCATCGACCCAGGCCCGGAATGCCCGACGACCGAGCCGCCCGCAACCACCGCATGCGACGAGCCGCGCAGCCTGGAATGCGTCTACGGCGACACGTCGTGCTGGTGCCTGGGGGAGGTGTGGCGTTGTGACCTGGTCGACCCGGACTGCCCGACCAACGTGCCGGAGAACAGCACGGCATGTACCGGGCTCGGTGACAGCGTCTGCATTTACGGCCAACGCATCTGTCTCTGCCCGTCGGATGATGAGCTCTGGTACTGCAGCGGCAGCGGAGGCAACGAGGGTCAGGGCGGCGCCGGCGGTGCAGGCGGCGCCGAAAACGCTGGCGGTGCAGGCGGCGACCCCGCCGGCCAGGCCGGCGCTCACCACGGATCGGGTGGTGGGACCGGACACGCTGGCAACGCCGGGGCAGGCCCAGGCGATCCCGAGTGTCCAGCCACCGAGCCGACAGACCGAACGGACTGCTCGCTCCCGGCAGGCAGCGACTGCTACTACGGGACCGACCCCATGACAGTGTGCATCTGCAACGGGGCGAGCGAGTGGCGCTGCCTCTGAGAGTGGATTGAGCAAGCCAGAGGCGCCCGCGCGATCGGGCGCCTCACCACTGCCGGTCGCCTCCGAAGATCTGACCCCAGTACTCCCCGGCGTTGCAGATCCCGACGCGCGTGGCGTTGGCCGAAAGCATGTTCTGGTTGTGGCCAGAGCTTTCCATCCACATCTGCATGATGCTTTCCGGGCCGCCGCGGCTGCTCATGGCGATGTTCTCGGCGTTGGCGGTGGTGCCGCAGAGCTCAGCACGATCCCAGGGTTCCTGGACGGCCGCCTCGTCAGCGATGTGGTCGAAGAAACTGTGCTGCTGCATGTGCAGGCAGTGACCCTGCATGGCCGCCTCCAGCGCCGGGTCGCGCGCGAGTGGATTCAGACCGTTGGCGACTCGGTAGTCGTTGAGCAGAACGTACATCGCGTCGACGTTCGCGCGCTCTTCGACCGTCGGCTCGCAGCACACTGGGATCTGACCGCCTGGCTCATTCCCGGTGGCTCCGTCGAGCATCAGTGAGCACGTTCCTGACGCCGGATTGGTCACGCCTCCACTTCCGGTCAGCTCCCCTCCACTTCCGGTCAGCTCCCCTCCACTTCCGGTCTGCGTTCCTCCGCTACCGGTCTGCGTCCCTCCACTGCCGGGTTGCCCACCTCCGCTACCGAACGGAACACCGCCGCTGCCCGGGGCGTCACTGCCTCCCGAGGGTCCGAACTGCATCCCGCCGAATCCGGGAAACCCGCCCATGCCATCGTTCGTTTCCTCGCCACCGCCGCCGTCGTCGCCGCCACTGCAAGCGGCCGCGCCAGCCGCCCAGATGGCGATCGCCGCGCTGCCCACGCGCCAGTTGAAAATTCGCACTGCACTCACTCCTGATTCGCGCCCACCCGCCAGCGGCCAGACCGCCCGGGCAGAGATCAGAGTATTGAGTGTCCTTGGCAGACTGCCGAGGGTCGAGAATCCGAGCTGGGCGGAAGAAGCGCGGGGTCAGATTCCAGCTGCGCCACCAAGATTCGAACCAGCTGCACGGAGGGTGGATCGCCCCTCCGTCACTCCTGGGTCGAAGCTGCCGGCGCCCGCGCACGGCCGCTGCGTCGACCTCCGCCAGGGCCAGGTCCCAACCCGATTCCCTCTTCGTCACGGATCTCTCGGAACAACTGCATTTGAGAATCGCTGAGAACCTCTCCGAGCTGGGTTTCCGTCTGCTTCTGAAGCTCGTCCGCTCGCGCGCGCCACTGGCGTCGCGTGAGCGGTCGGTCCGCACCCGCGTCCCCGCGCGCGCGCCACTGCTCGCGGGACCTCTGGAACTGCGCGGCCAGGATCTCCTCTACCTTCTTGCGCTGGTCGTCGTTGAGCTGGAGTTCTTCTGAAAACAGATTGGTCAACCGGCGAGCGCGATCCTGTTGACGGATCATGCGTTGCGCGTCCCGCTCCTTCTCGCGCTGCGCTTGAATCCGATCCATCACACCGCGCACGGCAAGCTCGAAGGTCGGATCATCCTCGTCAATCATGGTAGCCATGCCCAGCGCCGCGCCCGCACCACCTTCTCCTCCGTCTTGGTCGGGCTTGGCCATCGCTGCCGTGTAGGCCGCCAGAGCGTCCTTGGCCACAGTCTTGCGTCGCAACGAGGCCAACCGCGCCTCCAACTCGCGGAGCCTGGACTCGACCTCCTCGGTCCCAGCGGGGCTGGACGTGGACGACTTCTTCACCGATTTCTCGGCCTTGGCCCCGGCTCGAGCCGAGTCTTGCGCGCTCACCAGGAACCAAACGGCGGCCCCACCGCCAGCCCCACCCAGGAGTCCCGAAAGCACGATCGGCAGCACACGACCCACGGACATGCCCGGATCATAGACGCACATCTAGCGGTTGGCCACGGCGTCGATGGGTCAGGCAACCGCTCGCCCGGCAGTCGACCCCAGTCCGCCTGGGAAGCCCTCTCCCGCTAGCGAAGCGTGTCGAAAGACGCGCTACCTCCGCTAGCTGCGCTGGCCGCCGCGGCCGCAGCCTCGCGCGCCTTGAACCGGGCGATGGCAACCTGGGTCTTGCCCAACATCCCGTGCGTTGCTGGTCGCCCGCACGCGCCGACACCGTCGCTGGGCTCACACAGGTGCCGGCACCAGGAAACCTGGTGGCCATTGAACGGGCAACGCAACACCGAATAATGGCTCAACCGATAACGGCTCAATCGACCAACTCTCTTGCGGCGAAGTAGCGACACTGTCTTCTGCACTCCCTCCTGGGTGGTCATGCTCCCGTAGGGCAGAGCGTTTGTGGGGCCGAGGTAGGCTCCGTCAAGGGGCGGGCGTCGTACAGCGGCAGCGGAAAGCGCCGATCCCGCGTCCGCCGTGCTCACGCGCCAGCCTGGTGACGAACCGGAAGCGGAAAATCCGTAGGATACCCGCCGCCGCCCCCAGGGTGGCTTGCTGACATGGTCAACGCCCGCTGCGGGCAGAAGCAGGACGGATGGAACCAATGCAGCGATTGAGTGCTTCTCTAGTCGTAGGCTCGTTGGTGCTCGGTGGCGCATTCGGGGTCGCGTGCAGCAACGCCATAGAGGCGCAGAACTCGCCCACTGGCAGCAGAAACGATCCGAACGATCCCAACGATCCGAGTGACCCGGACGACCCAGATGCCGCCTCCCCGGATCTGGTCGACGCCACCGCGCCCACCGAGCCAGAGCCACTGGTCGAAGGCGGGCGGCCGGCACGCTGCAACGATGCAGGCGAATGCACCTGTATCAACATCGCCTCCATTGGCCGCACCGCCACCTACGGTTTGGGCGAGGACAACACCGATGCGTTCGTCAACTGGCTGAACGACAACAGCAGCGCCGTGGTGGATCTACACATCACCAAGCCCATGCTCACCATGGACTTCCTGTTGAACTACGACGTCATCATCCTGCAGGCGCTCGAGGTCGACGAGTACGGGGCACTCTGGACGTTCACCGCCGACGAGGCAGCCGCATTGGCGCAGTGGGTCGAGGCGGGTGGCGGTCTCATCACACTCATGGGCTACGGCGCCGATGCCCACGAGGTGGAGCCGACCAACCACCTGTTGCAGTTCGCCAACATCTCATACAACCGTGACGACCCGTTCACGACCTGCCCCGACAACATGTGCTACTGCTGGGGCAACTCGATTTCCGTGCAGGGACTGGATCCGAGTCATCCGGTTTCGGCCAACATCACGCGGCTGCCGCTGTTTCACGGACGCTCGATCACCGCCCCGAACGGTACCGTCATCGGTACGGCTGAGGGGGTCGTCTACGCGGTGGGGCAGCAGGTGGGCAACGGTCGCATCTTCGCGTTTGCCGACGAGTGGGTCACCTACACCAGCCAGTGGCTGGGTACCGGCCAGATGCAGGAAATCAACACCTACGATCCCTGCTATGACGCGACCAACAACTGGATGATGACCGCCGACAAGGTCTTCCAGGTCGCACAGTTCTGGTACAACGCGATCCGCTGGGTCGCGCCGCTCATGGAGTGCGAGTTCCGCATCGAGGATCCGAATATCGTCTACTGACGACTCGCCCTCTGCGGTTGCGACACGTATGCGCGACACATAGCCCTTCGCTGCGGCCGAGAGCGTGGGCTCCCCCGGAGGGTCTCACCCCACCGCGCTTCCCACTGCCAGCACCAAGCACGCCAGCAGCGCGAACAGGTTGATGCGGCCAAAGGTGGCGCGGAGCTCGGGGATCCCGACCGCGTCAGCGAGCAGCACGCGGCTCTTGAGCACCAGCCAGACGGAAACCGCTGCAAACACCGCCAAGGCCGCTGGACCCACTCGCACCAGCACGGCCGCCATGAGACCCGTCACGCCCGTGGCCAAAATCCACGCGAACGTGAGGCGCCCGACCTGAGCCTGCGCCCCGGCTGCGGTCGACTCGACGCGCTACGCTTCCAGAAGCTCTTCGGGAAACAGCGGAATGGGTCGGCGGCCCGAAGGGTTGAGGAACTTCTGCAGCCGCTCGTGGTCGCGATTGCGCATGTTCACGAACTGTAGTGCTTGTTCGCCATCGCGCTGCCACACGCGTCGTGCCCAGATCCAGAGGCTGTCCTTGTCGTAGGGCAGCCGAAGCTCGAGGGTGAAGGAGTCCTCCGTATCCTCGGGCTCCGCAAACGACTCCGCCCGCACACCTTCACAGGTTAGATCCACGGTGCGACAGAGATACGGATGTCCACCGAGGTACTTGTTGAAGAGCATCCCGATGGGGCGGCGCGTGTGAAGACGATTGGCCATGGCCGGGATCGTATCGGGGCCGAGCACGGTTGACGAAGTTTGTGGGGTCCGCGCCCCGCTCGCGCCCGAGCGCAGCTCGGGTGCAGCCTCCTCAACTTCCGTCCCCACTTGCTGCTGCCCAACGACCCGCGCCCCGCTCGCGCCCGAGCGCAGCTCGGGCGCAACCTCCTCAACTTCCGTCCCCACTTGCTGCTGCCCAACGACCCGCGCCCCATCTGCTGCTACCCCGCGCGATCCGCGAAAACCCGCCCCCCTCGGTCCACATTGCCGCGCATCCCACGCCAAAGTACCGTCTGCAAACCGCGTCCCATGCCGTCGCCCCACTACCGCCACACCCAGATTGGGTGGGTCACCATCGTCGCGCTGGCGGTGGTGGGCCTGATGACCGCGCCGTTTCTCTGGATGCTGGAACTCGCGGTCGGAGCTGTGATCCTGGGTGTCGTTCTGGCGCTCTCCCTGGCTCTCTTCTGGAGACTCTCCGTGACGGTCGACGATCACGAACTCGTCTTCGGGTTCGGAGTCGGTTTGATCCGCAAGCGCGTGCCGCTGGCGGAAGTCCGGCACTTCCAGCCGGTGAGGAACCCCTGGTACTACGGTTGGGGCATCCACTTCTTCCCGGGCGGCGTTCTCTACAACGTTTCCGGATTTGAGGCCGTCGAGCTATCGCTGACCAACGGAAAGCGCTTGCGGGTCGGCACCGACCAGCCCAACGCACTCTGCCGAGCCATTGAGCGAGTCGTGGGCAAGCCCCAGCCGTTCTCCGCCGAGGAACAACGCCTCGATCGCAAGCAGACTCGTCGCGCCGTCATCATCTTTGCCTCGATCGGGTTGCTCCTCATCGCCGGGCTCGGCGCGCTGTTCTACGCCGAGGAGCAGCCACCGCGCGTTTCCGTGGACCGGTCACGCTTCAAGGTCGACAGCTTCATGTACGGTGAGGAATACGCGCTCCGAGAAATCACCCACTTCTCCCTCCACTCGGACCTCCCTCGCATCCGAGTTCGCACCAACGGCTATGCGTTGGGCGAGACCCTGCGGGGGCACTTCCGGCTCGATCGCCTGGGGGAGGGTCTGCTGTTCTTGGAGTACGGGCACCCCCCCTACTTGCTCGTGGAGCGAGGCCGCGACTACGTCATCGTCGGCTTCGAGGACCCGAGCCAGACCAAGCGTCTATTCGAGACATTGAGGACGCATTACGTGGACGCCAACCGGTGAGGAAGGATTGTCGGCCAGAGCCGTTCGCACAGCGGGGCCTCTGCCGTGCGCGCCGCGCATTGCGAGCCTCTACTGCACTTCGATAGCCCCCAGGTCCGGAGTCGCGTCGCGCGGCGCGCCAAAGTAGTCGGTGGTCGGTAGTACGATCCCACCGCCTCCAACATGTCCCACGTCGACACACGGACTCGAGGCGATGGGGGTGAAGGCATCCGGGGTTGGATCGGCGACCGCGGCGCCGCTCAGATCGGGAATGCCCGAGAACCCGGGATCTGCGGCCACTACCGCATTGGGTCCGTCGGTCCACTGCCCCAGCGAGACGCCGTAGAGGTTGTAGTCCGAGTCGTGCTCGGCAGCGTCGAACGCCCCACCCGTGTGTGCGGTGTTGATGGATAGGATCACGTTGTTGTAGAGCCGCAACCCGGTCACATTGGGGCCGATCGAGAGGCCGCCGTAGCCTCCCTGCCGCACGCCCCAGAACACGTTGTGGTAGACCTCGATCCCGGCGACGTCCTGAAGGTAGGCGACCAGCCCGACCTCGGGCGCATAGAAGATGTTGTTGGCTAGCAGGATCTCCTCGCAGTACTCGCTCGGCCCCCCACCCAACGTGTCCGCCCAGTTTCCAAAAAAGAAGGTGGCCGTGCTGCGCACGTCGTAGACGAAGTTGCCGACGAACTGGCTCTGCTTGACGTTGTAGGTCTCAATCCCGTCGCTATGTCCGTTGTAGCAAGGACCACAATCGCCGTCGGTGCCACAGGCGTGGAGGGCGTGCACCGTGTTGCCCGCGAACCGGAGGTTCGTGACTCCGGACACGCTCACGCCGTCGTCCGCGACGTCGTGGATCTCGCAGTCTTCCACCGTCACGTTCGAGCCGTTGATGCCCAATCCGGTGCATGCCCCCTGGTCGTGGGTGCCAGTCGGGTCGGTCCCGAAGTCACCGTTGATGTCCAGCGCCCTGAGGATGACGAAATCGCCGCTCACCGAAACGGCGTCGCCCTCGAATTCCGCCACCACTTCGAAGCCTCGACCCGAGTTCCCGTCGATGATGACGTACGATGCAGTGACGCTCAGGGGGCCGAACTGAGCCGTTCCATCGCCGTAGGCCGGATCCCACCCGACCTCGGTCCCGTGATCGCCCGAAGTCGCCTTCTGCACGGTGATGGTCGTGGTGCCCGACGCGGCATCGTCGAACGTGTTGCCGGGGTAGGCTCCGTCCGCGACGTAGTAGCGATGCCCTCGCTCCAGGATTGCGGGAAGCTCCGTCCAGGCGTTGGTCCAGTCGCTTCCGTCTGAAGCTCCGGTGGCATCCGCTCGTACGTAGTGGCAGGTCTCGTCGCAGGCCACAGCGGCACCGCCTGCGCCTCCGCTGCCCGAAGTCGAGCCGCCCGTGCCCGTCACTCCGCCGCTGCCGGAAGTCGACCCGGCGCTGCCCGCAGTCGCCCCGCCACCACCAGAGGCGGTGCCCGCACTCCCTGCCGTGGCCCCACCGCTCCCCGGTTCAGTACCTCCGCTCCCCACGCTCGCGCCACCGCTGCTGGGACCGTCCCCCGCACTGCCTACCGCAGTACCACCCGCGCCCGGAACCTCCCCACCCGCACCGGCGCTCGCGCCACCGCTGCCCAGCGGCACGCCGCCACTGCCCGCCGTGACACCGCCCGCGCCCACCGCAGCGCCTGCCGTGCCACCCGACAGGGATGCGGCCCCGCCGGTCGCACCCGGCCCTCCGCCAGCACTCTCGGGGGATCCTGCGACACCGCCTCGGCCGCCTGACGAGCTCTCGTCCGACGAGCAGGCCACGAGCCACACCAGCAAAACCGCCCAAACCCTTGGTACGCCCACCCACGCAGGATATCACGCCGCCAGCGGTGCAGCACGCCGACCGGAGCTCGGTCGTGCGGAGCGCAGGCGGGGCGAGAAGCGCGATTTTTCCCTCGCCCGCAGGAAGGCTTGCACGCGGAGGCGCGCTGCTCGATCCTCCCGCGCGAGTGGGCAGGGCAGTCTCAGCTGGAGGGACGCAAGATGGATGGCACGCAGCAGGCCGATGAGGCGAGCGCAGACGGGACGCCACGCCCCGGAAACCCAGGGCTGCCCTGGATTCTCCTGGCGCTCGGATTGGTGGGTGCCAGCGCGCTCTATTTCGTCGCGTACACCCCGGTGGCCAAGGAGCGCGACCAACTGGGCTCGGAGCTTGCCGCGTACAAGCGCGCGGCAGCCAGCTCCAGCGCACGCTTCACCGAACAGGAACAGCAGCTCGCCATTGCTCGTGCAGCCGTGAAGGAGCTCCAGACGACGCTGACCGCGGAAGAAGAAAAGCGCAAGGCGGCGCAGCAGGCTCTGAAGCGCCTGCAGCTCGATCTGGGAGAAGCGCTGGGCGCGGAGGTTCAATCCGGGGAGGTGCTGGTCCAGACCCGTGACGGCCGCGTGGTCGTGGACGTATCGGACAAGTTGCTCTTCGATACCGGGCAGGTCGAAGTGAGCGAGAGCGGCAAGAAGGTCCTCAAGCACGTCGCCAAGACGCTCAAGCGCTTGCCCAAGCTGGTGTTTCAGGTCGCCGGCCATACCGACAGCGCCAAGGTGAAGACGCCGGAGCTCCGCGAGAAGTTCCCCACCAACTGGGAGCTATCCGCGGCGCGCGCCACCAACGTCGTGCGCTTTCTCCAGGAACGCGGCGGCGTGCCCGGGAATCGACTCGTCGCGGCCGGCTACGCTCAGTATCGACCGGCCGCCAGCAACCGCACCGAAGCCTCACGCGCCAAGAACCGTCGCATCGAGATCACTCTGTTCCATCCGCCGAGCTTCAAAGCCCCGGAGTAGACCACACCACCCCGACGTTTCCGGGCGGGTTGCAGTGTCGCGTCCACGCGACGGTCAGAACGGAATGCCGTACACCGGCGCAGAACACTGCTCCGCTCCGGCACAGTCATCGTCCGCGCAGTCAGTGAGCCCGTCGAAATCGTTGTCCTCACCGTCGTCGCAGATTGACTCGTACGGAATCCCATACGGCGGCACCAGGCAGTTCGGTGCCATCTGGCAGTCGGCGTCATCGCAGTCGATGTATCCGTCCAGGTCGCCGTCCGCTCCGTCGCTGCAATTGGTCTCCTCCATCGGTATGCCGTAGAGGTCCATCTGGCAGTTGGGGGCAGCGGCGCAATCACCGTCATCACAGTCGATGGCCCCGTCGTCGTCGTCGTCCAAGCCGTCGTCGCAGTTCTCTTCCATCGGAACGCCGTAGAGAGTGTCCATGCAGTTCGGCGCTGTCATGCAGTCATCGTCGTCGCAGTCGGTGAGTCCGTCAGCATCGTCGTCGGTCCCGTCGTCGCAGACTGACTCGTACGGGATCCCGTAGGGCGCCATCCGACAGTTGGGGGCCTCGACACAATCACTGTCAGCACAGTCGATGGCTCCGTCGTAGTCGTCGTCCTCGCCATCGTCGCAGTTGGCCTCCTCCATCGGAATGCCGTAGAGCTCCACCTGACACAGGGCGGAGTCGCTGCAGTCGTCGTCGTCACAGTCTGTCAGCCCGTCCAGGTCGTCATCGACCCCGTTGCCGCAGTCGACCTCGTCCATGGGGATCCCGTAGAGATCCATCTGGCAGTTGGGGGCGGTGGCGCAGTCGTCGTCACTGCAATCGGTCAGCCCGTCGAAATCGTTGTCGTCGCCGTCGTCGCAGATGGACTCGTAGGGGATCCCGTAGGGCGCGGCCAGGCAGTTGGGCGCCAGGTCACAGTCCGGGTCGCCGCAGTCCGTCTGACCGTCGGCGTCGTCGTCCTCGTCGTTGTCGCAGATCTCCTCGATCGGAACGCCGTAGAGGATGCCCCCGCAGATTCCGATCCCGGCGCAGTCCGAGTCGTTACAGTCCACGTCGCCGTCCATGTCGTTGTCTAGCTGGTCATCGCAGACCTCGTCGCAGTCCGCCCCGACGCAGCCCGCCTCGGTCCCGGCATCCGAGCCCTGATTGGCTCGCGGATTGCTGGTGCTGCCGCCACATTCCGTGGCGGCAATGGACAGACCTACGGCCACAGGGACCGTGAGCAGCCGCTTGGCCCACGCGCCCCAGGCGCGCACGGGCTGCCGACGATCCAGCTTCTCACATGCCTCTTCGAGAAATGCCTCGAGCAGCTTGGCATGTTGGTTGTTGGCCATGATTCGCTCTCTCCCCGTGCGGCGCACGCCGACCGACGCCGGGACACCCGGCGTCCGACAAGTCCTGAATTGTTCAGTATATTACGGACGACGTGACAAAGCCCGCACACGCTCGCCTTCGCGCCAGCGCGGAATGAGGCTCCGGGTGTGCTCCGAGGTAGCACATGGTTACCCGGATCGAACCCGATCTGGGCGTTGCGATGCGCCACGCGAGCGCCTCCACTGCCCCGCGTTGGTCCGCGTCGGGTCAAAGCCCTGCTGCTACGACCTCTCCAGCACGCTCTCCGGGTTCCGACGCAGGCTCGACAGGTAGGCCGCACCAATCTGGCCGGCCTGGGATCCCAGCTTGCTCACCAGCAGCGGAATCTGCCCCAGCGGCGGCGCAAACGATTCCCGTCTGATGGTGTCGTGCACGACCGGCTCGAACAGATCAAACGAGCCGGAGACACCACCGGAGAACACAACCGCCTCGAGGTCCAGCAGGTTCTGCACGTTGACGACCATCAACCCCACGGTCCGACCGAGATGGGTGAAGACTTCCAGGGCCGCAGCCTCACGGCGCCGCGCCGCTTCGGCGATATCGCGAATCCGTTCGGCTTCGCCACCGAGCTCGCGATACTTGCGAACGAGCCCGCGGGTCCCTGCGTACGCCTCGACACAGCCGGTTCTGCCACAACCACACGGCCAGGCGCCGTCGGACCAGTCGATGCGCATGTGTCCGATCTCTCCGGTGAACCCGTGTGTGCCTCGAACCAGAGTGTTGTTGACGATGAGCCCCCCTCCCACGCCGGTGCCCAAGGTCACCATCAGGAACGTCTCGAACCCGCGACCGCGCCCCCAGAGATTCTCTCCCAGTGCCGCGGTGGTCGCATCGTTCTCCACCGCCACGTCACAGCCGAGCTCGGTGCTCAAATGCTCGGCAATCTTGACGCCTTCGAACCCCGGCACGTTGGGCAAGCGCCAGATCATGCCGAGGTTGTCCACGTGCCCCGGGATCGCGAGCCCGACGGTGGTTGGCTCCACGTCGAGCTGCCGAACCGCCTCGACGATGGCGGCCAGCACCGCCTGCGGTTCTTTCCCCTGGGGGGTATCCAGGCGGACGGACTTCTTGATCTCCCCTTGTCGCACCGCAGCCACCTTGATCTGGGTGCCCCCGAAATCGATTCCGATTCTCATTCAGCTCCGACTAAACTTGCGCCCGCCAATTGGGAAGGGCCGCGTTGCTCAGGGGCAATCCTGCAGCGTCCGGCCGAGACCCGGGTCGCGGGCCGACCCGGAGCAGAAGACTCCCACCAGTCGCGCCCGAGTTGGACTAACGTCACGCCATGCGTGCCTCAGCCCTCCCCATACTCCTCCTGTTTGCCGCCCAGCTCGCTCTAGTCGCCTGCGACGAGAAGAACTCCCCCAAGTGCACGGCCGACTGCGAGGGCGAAGGCAAGTGCACCCGCCGAGGCGAAAGCTGCATTGCCACTGACGAAGCGGACTGCCAGAAATCTCTGGCCTGCAAGAACGCCGGTCAGTGCACGCTCAAGGGTGAAACGTGCGTGGCCACCGCCGCCAGCTGCAAGGCCATGATTGCCTGCACGAAGAACGGCCTCTGCAGCGAGCAGGGTGGCGTCTGCAAGGCGGTGACAAACGACGACTGCAAGAGCTGTGAGGACTGCGAGCAGGAAGGCCTGTGCAGCGCAACAACCGGAAAATGCATCGCCAAGGACGACAAGGACTGCGAGGGCGCGGTCGTCTGCAGGGACTCTGCGCGGTGCACCGCCAAGGAGAAGGAGTGCATCATCGGTTCGGATGCGGACTGCGAGAGTGCGCCTGAATGCAAGAAGCAGGGTCTCTGCAGCTTCGTCAAAGGCGCGTGCGTGCTCGCATCCAGCTCGGACTGCCGCAAGACCGAAGACTGCAAGGTCAACGGCCGCTGCACCCTGGAAAATGGCCTCTGCGTGGTGGGTTCGGACAGCGACTGCAAGCAGTCTCAGGTCTGCGAGCGCAAGCAGAAGTGCACCAAAGGCGACAATGCCTGTGTCGCCCAGTAGCTGAGCGAGGTCTCGCAAGACGCGATCTGCTGCTACTCGCCTCGACTCGGGTGCCAGTGTCGCTGCAGCACCTCGGTCACCTCCGGCAGCAGCAGCAGGTGCGCGCAGTGATCGAGCTTGCCGCCTCCCAGATAGCCGCGGGCGTGGAAGTTCCCTCGGCTGTACGCTTCCTTGAGCTCGAGCCCCCCGGGACCGTCTCCTGCGACCGGCAAGGGATGGCCGCCCAACTCACTGATGAGCAACCGAGCCGACTCGGTCGTCGATGCGAAACGGTCGGTCATGATGGAGGAGTAGCTGACGAACATGAAGGCGTCCCCGCGGGCGGCCCGCTGGGCAAACGCGATGAACGGGGCCAGCCGCGCCGCGCCCACGTGGTCGTCGCGCGACATGTGCAGTGAATCGAGCAGCACCACCGCATCCAGGCGATCCAGCCCGTCCGAGCGCTGCAGGATGCGCTTGATGCCACCGAACCCGGCACTCCAGGACGAAAGCGCCACGTGCTCGGCATGCGCCTCGCCGGTGGGGGACTCACGACGCATGGTGCGCTCCAACGAACGGATGAACGCGGGCAGGGCGCCCGCGCCGGACAGCTCGGGGTACGAGCCGCCCTTGCCTTGGCGAACCGCCACGAACACGAACGGAGCGTCCCCACGCACGAACTCCAATCGAGCCAGATCAGCGCCGTGAAACTGCGCCATGATGTCGAAACGACCTTCTGGATCCACCGGCGCGTGCTTCGGCATGAGCACGCGGCCAAAGGCAGAACGGTACTGCCACTCGGTGTAGACGCCGTATCCCGGATCCGAGCGGGCGCACGGATCCACCCCACCCCGCTCCTCGGCACTGAGCGAGCTCGTTTCGTGAGGCAGCGGCTTTCCGCCGCCCGGCGGTGCACGCAATCCGCTCAGCCCTGACGCGCTCGAGTCGCGCTCCCCGGTGACGCGCAGCGACCGGTCCGGGAAGACCGGATCGGGCATGGTCTTTGCCACGGACTTCCGGGCGAGATGTTCGATCGCCGGTAGAGCGCTCGGAACCAGCGCTGGCACCGGGGTCGGGGCGGGTTCGCCTACGCGCGAAAGCAGCACCGCCGTGCCCACGATCGCCAATCCCGCAACAGCCGACAAAACCAGCCTGCGCATCTCGACCCGGTCCATACCGCGGCTCGGCAGCTCAGCCCACCCTGACGGCCAAGCCGGTGGACGGACCGGGGTTTTTGACTATGCTACGACCCATGCGGCGGGGTCTCCTGACACTGGGCACACTGGCATTAATCGTGGGTTGTGGCGGGTCCTCGGAACCGGCCAAGAGCGCATCCGGAGGAGAGGAGAAGATGTCCAAGGGCAAGCAATGCCTGAAAGACGCGGCCGCTCCACGCGAGCTCGGACCCAACGCTCCCAACCGCATCGAGGTCTCCCACATCCTGGTGCGGCATGATGGGCTCGAGCGTCCGCAGGGCGCCACTCGATCTCCCGAGGAGGCCTGCCTGCGCGCGCTCAAAGCACTCGAGGTACTTCAGGGCGGCGCCGAGTGGGATGAGGTCGTGGAGAAGTACAGCGACGCTTCCGGTGCGACCATGGGCAGTCTGGGGTACGTCTCTCAACCCGACGTCGACCCCAAGTTTGCCGACGCGGCATTCAACCTCGAGGTCAATGAGCTATCGTACGTCGTGGAGACGGACCGCGGGTTCCACATCATTCTGAGAACGGACTAGCCTAGTTCTCGGATCAAAACGCGCAACTGCGCGAGGACAAACGGAAATTGGCGCGGG
>CAZSVU010000179.1:0-17393 GCA_964610275.1 uncultured Polyangiaceae bacterium
ACCTTGCTCCATCTTCTTCACCCCGGCCGGCCCGAACTCCGAGCAAGGGTGGATGCGGGCCGGCGCTCAGCGCTGAATGCGCTGCCCGATCTCGAGCCATCGCTGATCTGTCGAGCGACACTCTGTTACAGAGTCTTCAGGATATGGGGACCGTTGGGGGACATGCCGCTACCGCGCTGGCACTACTGTGCCTGGGCCAAGGCCAAGCTGCAGCTCAGGCAAAGCCGCCAGTGGTGGACGACGCTGCGGAGCCCGGCGTGACGTCTCAGCCGAGCACCGGTTCGGCGCCGAACGCTCGCGGCACCGTCCCGATCCGCGTGGCCTACACGGCTCACGACGAATGCCCGGACTCGAACGCGTTCTTGACTCGGTTGCTGGAGCGAACGGCACAGGCGCGCGTGGCCGATCCCGGCGAGGTTGCGCGAACGCTGGTGGTGACCATTCGACGCGACGGAACTGCCAGCTCTGGTCAGATCTCGCTGGCGGATCGAAACGGGGTCACCTCCACCCGCGAGGTGGCAGCGTCGTCGTGCGACCAGGTCGTGACGGCATTGGCGCTAGTCGCCTCCGTGTGCATCGCAGAGGGCGCGGCTGACTCCCGATCCGCAGCGCCTTCGTCCACGCCGACCGAGCCACGGCCGGCTCAAACCGAGGCGAGCCCGGATGCCCCCCCACCCACCACGCCGAGTCCTACCGGAGACGCAAACCGCACACCCCGACCGCCACCCCCCTCAGACGCGCCAGCAGCAGCCAAGGCCGTAGCCGTTGCGGCTGGTGCCAACGCTGAAATCACCAGCGCGTACGACAAGCTCTCCCTGGCCCTGCGCCTCTTCGGCGAGCTTGGGTTGGGCTTGGGACCACTGCACGACGCCACGCTCCGGCTGTCGCTCCTGTACGCAACCAACAGCGCTCACGTCGATGAAAGCGACGCCAACTTCGGCGGCAGCGATGCCGATTTCAGCTGGTGGCTGGCGCGAGTGGGTGTCTGTCCACTCGGGCTCGGTGCAGCGCTCAAGCTCCGCCCGTGTGTCGGTGTGGAGGGCGGGCTGGTGCACACTGAAAGCACGTACGTTGCCACTGGCACACCCAAACCCCCGACGTCGAAGCTGCAGCCCTGGGTCGCAGGGCTCGGGTTCCTGCGCCTGCAAGTCCGCGTCTTCGACGCGGTGTGGCTCGAAGCAGACGGCGGTGTCAGCGTCCCCTTCACGCGGTATCGGTTCTCCTTCGTGCGTTCGGGCACGCCGGACCCGCCGGAGCGCACCGTGCGAGAGGTGCCCGCCGCGGGCGCGTTTGGCGCGATCGGCTTCGGCGTGGGACTGCTCTGAGTCCGTAGACTGGACGCGGCGAGCTGCGACCTTCGCGAAGAGCGCATCGTGACGGGTCCGCCCCCCCCCACGACGTCGACGCCATCGTGCTATCGTGCTGCCCCGTGGGCACCTCGACAGGACGATATGTCTGGAGTCTGACGCCGCTTGCTGCGCTCGCGATTGGGGCGGCATTCTGGCTCGCGGATCGCTCACCCGCACCCGGGAGCCGCGCTGATCTCGCGCCAACAGCTGCCCCCGCCTCCTCTGCCACGCCCAGTGGATCGGGCTACCCGTCGCCTTCGCTGGACTTGCCGGCCAGCCGCCTACACGAGCGGGTGAACGGCGCCGAATCCGTGCTGCGCGCTGCTGGCTGTCGCCGGTTGCTCTTCTGGCGAACCGAGCAACCGCCGGCAGATCTCGAGCTGCTGGTGTTCGCCGACGCCGCGGGCGCGGCCAAATGGCTCGAGCGCGACGCCGCCTCCGACCGCACCGGCGGCGTGCCGGGTGATGAGGGTTGGATGAACACTCAGGTGCTGTACTTCCGGAAAGGTCCGCTCTACGTGCGCCTCATCGCCGACCAGCCCACCGACACGAAGGCGCTGCTCGCCCAGGGCCGAAAGATCGAACGGGCGATCACGCAAGGAAAGCTCGAGCCGTAGCAATATGCGCCGATTGCCGATCGGGGTTGTGTGAGCGAGCCCAGGCGGCGGGTCGCACAGGTCCGAGCCGTGGTGTATGCTTCCGCTCAGGAGATTTGGCGATGAGCCTCCGGGCTGGCGTCCCAGCTCTCGTGATGCTGGCAGGTTTGGCGGGCTGCGCCGAGCCGGGCACAGGTGCGAGCCGCCCGGCGCCCGCAGCAGCGCCCACCCAGGCGACCGCATCTCTGGCCGCGGCTTCTGCCTCGCCGGCGGAGAACGGGGCGCCCTCCCCGCCCCCGGATCGCTCCGTCCCGCAACGCGTACGCCCCTCTGCTCTGGCCGGAACGTGGTACCCCGAGGAGCGTTCGCTGGTGGTCGCCGACCTGAGCCGAATGCTGCGCGCCGCCGCTCGCTCCCCGCGACTCGCAGAACGCCCCGTCGCCTTGGTGGTGCCGCATGCCGGTTGGCGCTACTCGGGCACCGCGGCGGCGGCAGCATACCGCCATCTTCACGCAGGCGACTTCTCCCGAGTCGTGGTGGTGGGGCCGGCGCACCGTGGCCAGTTCAGGGGGTTCTCGATACTCGACGTCGAGGCTTACCAGACACCGCTGGGAGAGGTGCCGCTGTGTGCCGAAGCCCAGGCACTCCGGGACGACGAGCTTGTCCGCAGCGTGCGGACTGCCCACTCGAAGGAACATTCGATCGAGATACAGCTGCCCTTCCTGCAACACACGCTGGGCTCATTCTGCCTGATCCCGATCCTCGTGGGGAGCACAGTTCCCCCAGCGGAACAGGCGCTGGCCGACCAGCTCGCCGCGCTGCACGACGGCAAGACTCTTTTCGTGTTCTCGAGTGACTTCGTTCACTACGGACCGGGCTTTGGCTACACTCCCTATGGACCAACGGCGGCGCGCGCCAAGCAGCGCATTATGGCGCTGCAACACCGCGCCATCGCCCAAATCGAGCGCCCGAATGCCGCCGGGTTCCGCAAGCTCGTCCAGGAAACGGGCGCCACCATCTGCGGTCGCAACGGTCTGTCGGTAATGCTGGAGCTCATCCCGCGCATCGCGCCCCAGACCCCAGGCACGCTGCTCGCGCACTATTCGTCTGCCGATTTTGCCGACTCGGACGGGCCCGACGGGGTCTGGTACGTAGCCCTGGCCTATGCGCGTCAGACGTCGAAGGGCGACGCACCGCTCGGAGTGCCCCTGCGCGCGGACGCGAGCAGCACCGATGCTTCGAACATCGATCCGGCGCTCGGGCAGAAGCTGGTGCGCATCGCGCGGGCCACGCTCGAGACCGAGCTTCAGCGCACTCGCAACCTGCAGCGCGAGCTCGAATCGCCTCCTTTCTCCCCCCAGCTCGATCGACTTCGCGCAGCCTTCGTCACGTTGCGACGCGGCGGCTCTCTCCGGGGTTGCGTGGGGCAAGTCACGCCCCAGTACCGCCTGACAGAAGCCGTGGTGCGTGCAGCCACCGACGCCGCCCTGCACGATGGGCGCTTCTCGCCCGTGAGGCGGGAAGAGCTCAGCACGATCTCGGTCGAGGTCACGGTCTTGACCCCTCCCCGCCCCATCGCGTCCTGGCGCTCCATCGTCCTGGGTCGGCACGGGATCGTGTTGCAGCACCGCGGTCGCCGGGCATTGTTCCTCCCCCAGGTCCCGGGGGAGCAGGGCTGGACGCTGGAGCAGACGCTGCGCGCTCTCGCTCGCAAGGCCGGTCTGCCGGAGTCGGCATGGCAGTCACCCCGGACCGAATTCTCGGTGTTCACGGGCCAACCCTTCGAAGAAGCGTCAACGCACGAACGCCACCACACTAGCCGCAGAGGGTCACGATGAGCTTCGATCCCCAACGCCGCCGAACACTGGAAGCTTTGGCCCTGCTGGCCGGGCTGTCCGCTGCACCCGCCGCCGCGCGCGGTGAGCCCCGCCCCGCCCAGCCCCAGGCCCGAGCCCGACGCCAGGGCGGCCGCAGCGCCGGAGCCATCGTGGCGCAGGCACGGCGTCCGGGGGTACGCGACAGCGCCACGGGCCGCGTGGACGAGACCCGCCTCGAGGAGATGCTCACGCTGGCCGTAACCCGCGCCACGTCCCAGAAGACACCAGTCGCCGCTTTCCACCACCTGTTCCGCCGGAGCGACGTGGTCGGCATCAAGGTCGGGACGCTCGCCGGCCGCGGGCTCTCGCCGCATCCCGAGCTGGTGGAAAAGCTCACGGAATGGCTGCAACAGGCCGGAGTGAAGGCCGGCAACATCGTGATCTGGGACCGAACGGATCAGGAGCTCCGCACGGCAGGCTACACCCTACAGAAAGACCGGCAGAAGGTGCGCTGCTTCGGCACCAATCAGGACTACGTCTGGTCGCCACGTGAATGGGGAGCGGGAGGCTCGTGCTTTCCGCGTCTGCTCCTCAGCGAGCTGACCGCCCTGATCAACGTCGCCGTGCTCAAGGACCACGACCTCGCAGGAATCTCGGCAGGACTCAAGAATTGGTACGGCGCCATCCACAATCCCAACAAGTACCACGGCGACGGATGCAACCCGTACATTGCGCGCTTGGCTGCGTATCCGCTCATCAAGTCCAAGCTGCGACTGACGGTAATCGATGGTCTGGTCGCGCAGTGCCACGCCGGACCCGCGCGCAGTCCGCGTTGGGCTTGGCCCTACGATGGCGTACTGGTATCGACGGATCCAGTGGCCATCGACGCCGTGGCTTGGCAGGTGATTGAAGCGCGGCGCAAGCAAATTGGGCTCAAGTCACTCGCGGCCGAGGGTCGGGAGCCGAAGTGGATCGCGGCGGCTGCTCGGCTCGGGCTCGGCGAAGCGAGAGCGGATCGCATCAGACGGATTGAGCTATGACCGAATCAGGCTACAGCCGACGAGCAACTCTGGCCGCGTTGGCGGGCGGAACTGCCGCCTTCTGCTGCGCCCGCTTGGCCACAGCGCAAGATCCCGCGCAGGGCACGCCCATCGACTCGGGGCCTCGCACCGGGCTCTCCTCGCAGCGAGCGCGGTGGTGGAAGGCGGTCGGGCAGGGCAAGATCGAGTGTCAGCTCTGTCCGCACCAGTGCCGCGTGGCCATCCGTGAGCGCGGCAGCTGTGGCGTGCGCGAGAACGTGGGCGGCAACTACGTTGCGCTGAGCTACGCGCGTCCCTGCGCCATCCATCTCGATCCCATCGAGAAGAAACCGTTCTACCACGTGCTCCCCGGGAAGACCGCGCTCTCCGTGGGTCTTCCCGGCTGCAATCTGCAGTGCAAGTTCTGCCAGAACTGGGAGATCGCTCAGGTCCGCCCCGAGCAGGTCCAAACCTTCGCTCGCTCGGCGGACGAGATCGTCAAGCTCGCACAGCGTCGGGGCTCTCCCACCATTGCGGCCACCTATTCCGAACCCGTCGTGTGGTCGGAGTACGTGTACGACGTCGGCGCCGCGGCCAAGCGAGCCAAGCTACGCATGTTGATGGTCACGAACGGCTTCATCCAGCCCCGCCCCATGCTGGATCTGCTGAGTGTGCTCACCGCCGTGAAGGTCGATCTCAAAGCTTACACGGACCAGTTCTATCAGCACCAATGCGGCGGGAAACTCGCACCGGTGCTGGACACGCTACGCCTGCTGGCGAAGAAGAAGGTGTGGACCGAGATCGTCGTGTTGGTGATTCCGGGGCTCAACGACAGCGAACCGGAGGCTCGCTCGCTCGCTCGCTTCGTCAAGCAGGATCTGGGGGCGTCCGTGCCCGTACACTTCACGCGCTTCCACCCCAGCTACCGATTGCAGAACGTGCCGAGCACTCCGGTGAAGACTCTGACCCGAGTCCGTCGCGTGGCCTTGGACGAGGGATTGCAGTTCGTGTACGTCGGGAACGTCCCGGGACATCCTGGAAACCATACGTACTGTCCCGGTTGCGGCAAGGTCGTGATTCGCCGCGTGGGCATGGCCATGGTCAAGAGCACCTTGTCGGCTGGCAAGTGCCCGAACTGCAAGCGGGCGATCCCGGGCGTGTGGAGTTAGAGTCAGAAAGCTCGAGTATCGAACCCGCCGCAACCGGCGGGAGCGCGCGCCCGGCTCGGGCGCAATCGGATTCGCAACCTCCGCACGCGCCAATGCTTCAGGCGACCGTGGCGCTGGCGCCGCGACTGCCCTCGGTCGAGGTCTGGCGCGAAAGCTCGCAAACCGCCACCCGGCTCCCAGCGAGCACCTGGGCGTTGGCGACGTGCTCGCCCACTTCTGCTTCCGACAGTTGCCCAAGCAACTTGGCTCGCTCCCCGTCGCCGAGGCCGACCAGAAGCTCGGTGGCGAGGGCGTTGGCGGCCAGCACTCGCCGAGCCTCTCGATCGAAGACCAGCACGGGCCGTTCCTGTCGATCGAGCAGGTGCAGCAGCACCACGCGGTCGAACTCGAGAAGAGAATGCTCCGTGCGCCGTGCGGATTGCGTTGCCACGTGATCCAGCAGGTGATTGAGGCCCTGACCGACGATCTCCAACTCCTCCGCCGGCCGTGCCAGTTGCACTCGACCTTTGAAATCACCTTCACAGGTTGCTTGGGCGACGCGACGGATGTCGCCCAGTGGAGCAACCACCCGCCGTTGCAGACGTCGTCCGAACACCAACGCCAGAGCGAAGGCGAGTCCCCCGAGGAGAACTGTAGCCCAGGCCCCGGCCTCGCCGAGGCGCTTGGCCTCGGCATCCGCTGCTGCCATGCTGTCACGGTTGATGCGGGAGAGCCGACGGAGAGTCTCCAGGACCCGCACTCTGGCGGACTGGTCACCGCCAACGGCTAGCGGGGCGTCACGTTCGAGGTTGGCAATCAGCGGACGCTCGGACTCCTCAGTAACGTTGTGCCGGAGCTTCTCGAGACCACGCAGCAGGTCCGCCTTTCCGGCACACGGCGCTGCAGGTGGGCACTGAGCCATGACCGCCAGCATGTCCTCTGCCGCCTCCACCGAGAACTCGTTGTCAGTCAGGATGCGCTCGATCGCTGGCGCCATGCGGCCGAACAGGCCAACGGCGGCCAATGTCGTCATCAGTTGCACGGACAACAGCACGACCAGGCTCAACCGCACTTCGGAATGGACGCGCATCGTACTCTCCTATCCTGCCAATTGCTCGATCATGAGAGCGACGGCCCCGGTAGGCGCGACGACCACCAAGACGTCGTCGCCACGCAGCGGGCGGCGCGGGTCCGGGGGATCCACGCCATTTCCTTCGTCCGGAGGGCGTCGAACTGCGACCACGGTCACGCCGAAACGATTCGGCAACGCTGCCTCGACTAGAGTGCGACCCACGATGACGGGTGGGGGACGAAGCTCAGTGATGGTCATGCCGTCTCCGAGCGGGACCTCGTCCAGCACTCCGCGAAGCGCCAGCCGGGCGGCGAGTCTCTCCCCGATCGCGCGCTCCGGATTGACGACCTCGTCTGCACCGACTTGGAGCAGGATGCGCTCGTGCAACGAATCGGTGGCTCGGGCGACCACACGCCGCGCTCCCAGTTGTCGGAGCAGGGCCGTGCAGAGGATCGACGCGTCGCGTGCCTCATGGCCAATTGCAACGACGCAGACGTCTCGGTCGCCAGGTGCAGCTCTTGCCAGAGCTTCGTCGTCGGTCGCGTCGAACGCGGCCGCCTCGGCCGCAAAGCTCGCGGCGTGACTCACCAGTGTTTCGTTGCGGTCGACCGCCAGTATCTCAAAAGCGCGCTCGCCGAGTGCGCGCGCCAGCGACATGCCGAACTGTCCCAGCCCGATGATGAGCGCCTGCTTCTGCATTGCATATCCTCCACGATCACCCAGTGACCACCTGCTCCTCGGGTAGCGTCCAACCATCCTTGCGCGGCGTGTCCGCGATCCACAGCAGCAGTGAGAGTGGCCCCACTCGACCGGCGAACATACACACCATGACGATGATCTTCCCAACCACGTCGAGCTCTCTGGTTCCACCGATGCTCAGCCCGACCGTTCCAAATGCAGAGACGGCCTCGAACAGTGCGGCGCCCGGGGTCAAGCGTTGGGTGACGAGTAGCCCCCCCACTGCAAGTCCCAAGAAGCAGGCGCTCAGCGTGCCCACTGCGGCCGCACGATAGATGGACGCAACCGCCAGCCGGCGTCCCGCGACGCGGATCTCGGAATGCGATCGGAACGCGGCGATGACCGCAAAGACGAGCACCGCAAGCGTGGTCGTCTTCACACCGCCGGCAGTTCCCCCCGGGCTGCCCCCGATGAACATGAGAGCAACCATCATTGCCAACGTGACCGGTCGGAGCGCTTCGACCTCAAGGGAGTTGAACCCAGCGGTGCGGAGCGTGACCGACTGGAACCAGGCGTTGTGGACCCGGTCCCAGAAGGCCAAGTGTCCAAGCGGTCCGTCCCACTCGAACGCGAGTATCGCCAGGGCGGGGAGCACGAGCAGCACTGCCGTGGCCGTCAAGACCAAGTGCGAGTGCAGGGAGACACGTCGACGCCTGATCCAGGCGGGCACGACGACGACAACGGCTGGTCCGAGGCCGCCCACGATGATGAGCGCCGCCACCACGTGCAGCACTGCGGGAGAGGTCTGATACGGGACCAGATTGTCGGTCTGCAGGGCGAAGCCCGCGTTGCAGAACGCGGACACGGCCGTGAAGGCAGCTCGCCAGAGGGCTGCACCCAGCGGGTCTCCGTGCCGCAGAAAGAACAGCGCGAGGATCGCCGCGCCCAACGCCTCGCTGACACCGGTGGCGAGCAGCACACGGCGCACTGCAATGAACACTTCCTGGTGCCCCTGCACGCCGATCAGATCGGCCACCGCTCTTTCGTGCCGTAGACTGGGTCGGCGGTGCAGCAGGGCCAATGCAGCAGTCGAGAATGTCATGATGCCGAGGCCCCCGAGCTGGATCAAGCAGACCAGCGCGACCTGCCCGAAACCTGCGAACACGGTCGGGGTGTCCACCACGACTAGGCCTGTGACGCACACCGCGCTGGTCGAAGTGAACATCGCATCCACCAGCGCCAGCGATTGGCCGTCACGGATGGAAGACGGGATCAGCAGCAGGAGGGTGCCGCTGAACACTAGCAGCACGAAACTCGCCACGAGAAAGCGAGCTGGGTCGTCGAGCAGGATGCCCCAGAACGCCCGCGAACCACGATCTGGCGACCGCGGGCGTATTCGTGCAAACAGCGCCGGCCCGAGTACAGACAGGGCCAGGCAGGCTGAGCCGAGCGCCAAAGAATTGGCGTACAGACTGAATCCGACCAAGCCGGCGATCCACAGTCCCCAAGCCGCCAAAGATGAGGCCGAGCGGGTGGGGGCGGCCGTGAGCAGGAGCGCAATCGACAGAGCGCTCGCAATCCCCATCAGGATGGTCGCGCACCACCAGGGCCAGCGCACGTGCGAAGTGAACGTCGAGGCCGCGAGCACCCAGGTGAGCACCGCCGCGACCAGCGCACCCCAGACCCTGCCGCGCGCTCTCTGGGCACCTGGAGACGCGACCGTCTCGGTCTGACTGGTGATGTGCCAGACCCAACCGATCCACGTGATCGCTGCGAGGAGCAGGACAAACGCCGTCCCCGGTCGGTGGAACAAGACTGGAAGCGACGCGGCCAGCAGGCACGCGACCCCTGCCAGCGCGGGGCTCCTGCCTCCCCGGCGAGAACGCCCCAGTCGGAGCGCGATTGCCGGGAGGCTGATCGCCGCCAGGGCGCTCACCATGCTCCACCACGGCGGGCTCCACCAGACAATCCGAGGATACCCTCGCAGCGCGTGCCCGAGCACGAACACGAACGGCGCTCCGCACCAGCAGAACGTGCGCGCAAACGAGAGTCGGTCGGCCGAGTCGGGAGCCAATGACAAGCGAGATCACTCCGATGCCGAGACGCCTGGAGCCCCTCGGCGGGGGACCGAGAAGGCCGCCGTCCGCAGCCTGCCGTGAACGAAAGCGGCGGAGTAGGGAAAAATCGCGCGCCCCAGCACAAAACCTTTGGGGCCAAAGTGCTGCCACCATCCGAACCGGACGCCACCGCATGACGCTCGCGCCCGCCGGTTCGGGGGCTTCCGTTCCGCGGCGCCCGGGCTGGGCCAGGCGAGCCGGCTGCCGTCGAGCGTGCCGAAATCCAAGCAACGGGACCCAGTGAATGGCGTGAGGAGCGAGACCCGACCGCCAGACCGAATTGGACAGCCGCCAGCGAACGCAGGAAGCGCGCGTCACGGCGAAGTGGCGATTCCGTCGAGTCACCAGCAACCAGTTCTCGCGTACTGGTCCGCGCTGGGCGCGGTGCCCACTCGACCGGGCCACGCATCGTCGGGTGGTTTCACTTGGCCCCGACACACGCCACGAAGGCCAGGACCTGCAGCGCCACCAGTAGCGCCGCCGTGTACGCCAGTCCCAGCACCGGGACGTACAAGATGGCCACCAACACTGCCGCCAGCGCCGCCCCGGCATGGTCATACGACTCGATCCAGGAGGCCGCCCCGGGGCCGCTGGCACCGCACTGAATCAGCCGGCTCGCGGCAGCGGGAAACACACACCCGGTCGCAGCGCCGGCCGATGCGAGCAGCAATGCGTGAGCCACCGCCACTGCCGACCTGCCCGGGTCGAGTCGATCGACCAGGACAAAGGCAAGCATCACCAGCACGGCGTTGGCCAGGCCGAGCCCCTGGGCACGCACGAGGGTTGGACGACGCGCGCTCCAGTACCCGCCCAGGGCGAGACCGAGCATGAACACCGCGAACAGTGCCCCCAGCTGCGAGTAGAGGACGCCAACTCGAGTCTGGAACGAGAAGAATAGCATCAGGCTCCAGGCCATACCGCATCCTCCGGTCACCGCGGTGGCGTGCAGTGCGGCAGGCTGCGGACGGCGCCCATGCCCCACCCCCAGTTGCCAGCCGACCAGAAGCAGGGAGGGCAACAGCAGGGCCAACCCGAGCCCGACCGGATGTCGTTTCGACCACGTCAGCAGCGGCACCCAAGCGCTGCGGGCGAGCTGCTGCCGCATGGTGAGCGCGTGGATGAACGCCGTGGGGCGATTGTCGGTGGTGAGGCTCGCACTGGCGCCCGCGCGTTCGAGCTCACTCTGCAGAGTGGAAACCCGTTCCGGGGGAAAGAGCCAGGGCAAAAGCTCGGCGACGAAGACCTCACTGTCGATCTTCCTGCTCCGCCACCGCCGAGCCAGGACGTCCGGATCGAGGGTCACCGCCTCGGGCGAGCTTCCGGCCACCAACAGGCCGTCCGGGCCCGGTGCCGCGCGCACGACCTCGAAGACCTCGCGCAGTGAGCGGTACACCGTGGCGCCCAAGATTCCGGTCTCACCCGCTTGCACGTTGGGTCCAACGGAGAGTCGAGTGACGTAGGCTCCTCGCGGCGCGAGACGTCGCGAGACCAGTCGATTCATCTCGACGGTCACGCCGCGGGCGAGCAGGAGCGTGGCTGGATCGGGCTGGATGCGCAGGATCAAGTCGTAGGTGTCGGATCCTCGGCCCAAGAAACTCCGAGGGTCGTCAAAAAGCACGTGCACTCTCGGATCTTCGAGGGCCGCGCGATCCGCAAGGTCGAGATAGCGGCGGACGATCTCCAGCTCGCGCCGATCCCGCACCACCAGGTCGAGCTCACGGACAGGGTGCCGCAGACAGAAACGCAGGGCCCCGGTTTCCAACCCACCGAGCGCCAGCACACGCGCCGGGTCCTCGGCGAGCAGCATCCAACGGTGGGCGCGGGATTCGTCTTCGGTGGGGTCGGGAAAGCTACCGACGTACTGGCCACCGGCGTATGCCACTCGGACCTCGTCGCCACCGATCGCGATGTGCTCGTAGGGCGTATCCACCCAGTCCAGAAGCGGCTGATTGGGGACCAGCGAGGCAAAACGCAGGCGCTGCGTGCTCGCCTCCAACCTGCCGGCGAACGGAGTCAATGCGGCGGCCAGCGCAACCACCGTCAGTCCCGGGATCAGCCAGCGCCCACTGACGAGCCGCGCTCGCGCCGCCGGGGTCGCTGCGGCCAATGCCGCTGCGACCAGCAGACCGAGCCCGGTCAGGGGATCGAGCCAAGGAATCGCTACCAGCGACACCCCCAGCCCACCCACGAGTGAGCCGATTGCTTCGAACACGTACAGGCGACCAATCGTCTGCTGCCCATCCGAGCCTGCATGTGTGGCGGCGCCCACGAGTGCCACGAAGCCTCCACCCACCAGAATGCCCGGCACGACGAACACGAACAGGGCGAGCCAAGACGCCGGACCGAGGGAGACCAGCTCACCGGCAGGCAGCTGGAGCAGTGCGCGGCCGGCGCGCGCCAGGATGATCCCTGCCCAGCCATCGAGTGCAAGCAGACCGAGCGCCCAGGCCGCGACCGTCCGAGCTCGCTTCACCGCCAGCCAACGCGCGAGCGGAGCCCCCACCGCGATTCCGGCCAACCATGAAGCCAGGCCGAGACCGACGCTCGTCTCGTCCGCCTGCAGAGCAATCAGGTACTCGCGAAGCAGGTAGACCTGCACGGTGAGCGCCAGGCTTCCGGCACCGGCAAAGAGCAGGGCCCAACGCCAGGGGACACGCTCGCGTCGCTCGGTGCCGGCCGCCATCGGAATCCCCTACGGCCGCGCCCCAGGCCGACGCCAGCGCATCACGGATGCCGTCCGATCATCAATCCCGCAGGACCGGGTGGCGTGACGTGCCGAATCTCGGAAAACCCGACCTGCTGCAGCCAGGAACGGTACTCGTCACTGGAGTAGCTGCTGCCCTCTCTGGTGCCCACCAGCATATTGAGCGCGAACAGCGCAGCGCGCCTCGGCGACGTTCTGTCCGGTGCGAGGATGAAATCCTGAATGGTGACCCGACCCCCGGGAGACAGCGCGGCAAAACAGCGCCGCAACAGGCTCAGGTTGTCGCTGGGACCCAGCATGTGACAGATCGCCGACAGCAGAACAAGATCATAGCCGTCGCCGAAATCATCCGTTCGTAGATCGCCCACGCGCGTCGTGATGCGATCCGTGAGCTTGGCCTCCTCGATGTGGCGCTGTGCGATCGGCACGACCGTCGGAAGATCGAGCACCTCGACAGACAGATCTTCGCTGGCGCGCGCAAACGCGATGGCATAGGCGCCGGATCCGCCCCCCACGTCGAGCACCCGACGCACCCCTTCGAGCCCCATGGCGCGGACCACCGCGGGCGCGCCCGCGGTCGCATTCCGGTGCATGGCGGCAATGAACGCGGTCGTCCAATCGTCGCCTCGCTCCACCATCTCGCGGTAGGTCACCGACGTTCCCTGGCGAACACAGTCGCTGAGCGTGGACCACCGTTGCCACAAATGAGCCGTGTGCATCAGCGCCGCCCGCGCGTCGTCGCGCGCTCCCGCCGCCAAGTAGCGGGCCGCCAAAGTCGAGTTCCGGTAGGCGCTATCGTGCTTCTCGAGAAGCTCGAGCGCCACCAGAGCGTCGAGCAGCATTCGAGTCGCCCGTAGGTCGGTCCCGAGAGCGACGGCCACTTCGTCGCTGCGCGCTTCCGCTCCCAAGGCCGAGAACACGTCCAATTCGATCGCGGTCAGCAACACCCGACTGACCTGGTAGCCGCGCACGGCCTGCTGGAAGTCGTCCGGGAGCACGCCGGCGGCGTCTTGGGCGGCCAGCGCGGCCAACATCTTCTGCTGGTTCCCGTCGATCTCGACTCGCAGCGCAGTCGGTTCTCGGTTGCACAGCCGCTCGACGACCCGACCGGCCACCAGGTGCTCCCGCACGATCTCCGGGACGTCGTCGACTCCGACGTTCGAGTACCAGACCCCGTCCGGGTAGACGATCAGGTTGGGACCCCGCTCGCAGAGCCCCAGCGATCCGCAGGTCGTGACCTGCACGTCCTGGGCGAGCCCCGCAGCGGCTAACTCTCGTCGCAGCGCCTCGATGACCTTGGCGGAGCCGCGCGCCGAGCAACAGGGGACCCCCTCGGGCTTCTTCTGGTCACACGCAAAAATGTGCAGTCGGTACGGCTCCACTGGCGGTCGCTCCTCTCGCTTACTGCGTACCCCCGACTGGCCCTTGCAGCAACGGGACCCCGCCCGGCCACGACCCTGGGTTGGGCCGAAATCCTGCGGTGCAGCCGAACGTGGCTATTTGCCTCGGGGCGTATCCGTAGCGCCCCCTGCCCGGCTCACTCGGGAATCACGATCGTCTGACAGCCATAGGCCACGTCGAGTCGGGCACCGGCGCCGCCCGCCATGATGTAGTCGCAGGTCGACTCACAGAGCAGGATCGCAGAGGGGTTCAGCCGGTTGTCGTAGTACCATGCGGCGCGCTCCGAATCGCAGTCTGCTTCACCGTCCACGTGGTAGACGAGCCCGCCGTCCAGGTCCGCATCGCTGAAGGTGACGTTCACCAAGTCGTAGTCGAGAATCTCATCGGGTGGGGGCAAGGGAATGGCGTACTCGCACGGTAGCGACGCCGCCTCTTGGATCTCACCCAAGGCGGCCACGAACGCCTCGGGATCGCCGTCGCCCACGGTCCAGTAGTGGCAGGTGTCCACGCCGTCGCCACAGAACCGGCCCGAGTGCTCCGGCGCACCTCCAGCCTCCGCCATGGTTTCCAGATTGCTGAGCGTGGCCCCGGTCATGCCGATGAAAAAGGTGCGAATGCCGGTGGCCTCCAAGTGGTCGGCAGCGATCTGTGCGAGCTCGTCGACGTCCTCGCTGCACCCGTTTGGATCCCCGTCGGTGATCAAGATACCGATCATGTTGCGACCTGGGGTCCGATTGGCCTCGGTGTAGGTCGCAATGCCGTGCAGCGCCGCCTCGATTCGGGTCCCGATGCCCCCGAGCGGGTCGTCCTCGTCCAATGCCGCGACGAGTTCGTGATCTGCAGTCACCGGCATCGGCGTCAGGTCCACCACGGCGTGCGCCTCCCCGTTGTCCGGGCCACCCGTGCAGACGAAATCCTCGACGCTCATGAACTGCAGCGCGATGCGGTGTCCCGCAGAAATGTCCGACGTGAAGTACTGCGCCAACGCGTGGGTGGCGAAGCACCACTTGCCGCTGTCGTCCGGAGGCGGCGACGACAGGTCGAGCGGGCAATCGTCCCCCATGCTCGCCGTGTGATCGAAGATCATGTAGATGTCCAAGCCGATCCCTTCGGCCTCCGCGCTCACCCCCGCGCACTGCTCGAACTCTATCAAGCCGCTCGTTCCGTTGGCGCCGGCGGTGCCGGACGACGTGCCGACCTCGCCGAACGTCAGGTTGGGGACGTCCCTGTTCCCGGCACCGCCATCGCCGCCACCATTGCCCTCGTCACCCCCTCCGCACTGCACCAGCGAGAACGCTGCACTGATGGCCACCGACGTGCCGATGACCGAGAGAGGCCGTGTCCGGTGAATGTGTTGGTGAATCGCCATCTGGGTCCTCCGCGCTCGGTGGGTCGGGTCGGGGCGGGGCGCCGCCCCCATGGAACAGTCTGCGGACTGGCGGTCCATTGTCACAGGATTGTTTTTCGATGATGATTCAGCCGTAGGGCCGATGCTCCGAGGGTGGACTCCCGTGGTTTCCACTTGCCGTTCCGCACTGTTGAGCACCCACCGCATACTGGGAGCGATCTCGGAGATGCGCCGCGTTTCGATCTCGGACCCTGACACGGTCGTGGCGACCTGGCGCGGCTTGTTCTGAGCTGGCTTCCTGCCCAGAGCCGCCTGCACTGCTGCCGCTGGCGCAGATCGAATCTGCCGCGTGATTGCGAGGTCGTTTCCACTATTGGAGCCTGAGTGCCGTGCGATAGGCTTGATCCACCTTGCCCGTCTTGGCGTCCATGAGCATGAACCAGATCTGCCAGGGGATCTCGAGCTCATCGAAGAGACCAATGAGGTCGGTGTAGTAGCGCGCGATGTCCTCCTTGCGCGCCGACGACATGTGGACTCCGAACTCGTTGCAGATAATGGGCACGTTCTTCTCGACGGCCCAGCGCTTCACCTTGACCAGACGATTGCGCAACGCCTCGCGATTGCCGTTCCTGTGGTAGTTCCTCACCTGGTCGAGCTGCCACTGTGGGTTGAGGTCCGTGAACCCGAGATCCTCCATGCGGTCGGACCAGCGCCCCTTCGAATAGGGATAGGGCACGTCGTGGGCAGACCCCATGCTCACCCACGGAGCTCCCTGGTGGGTGAAAATGAACGGATCGTAGAAGTGGAAGACGTAGATGACGTTCGGATCTTTGAAGGGGGTGCGCTGGACGAGGCGGTCAATGTCGTACCACTTCACGTCGCCGAACAGGATGGGGCGCGTGGGGTCGTGCTGACGAATGGCCGCGATCATCTTCTGGCTCACCACAGTCCACTCGGCTGCCGTCGGGCCGCGCGACTCGGCTGCGAGCTCGGGCTCGTTGAGTAGCTCGTAGAAGAGATCCTTGCGCGGATTCTTGGCGAAGTGCTTCGCCACCTCACCCCAGAGCGCCACCATCTCGCCTACGGACGCTGGGTCCTCGACGTCGAACGAGTGGTCGTACTGGTGATAGTCGATGGTCAGGCTCAAGGCATGTGCCTTGGTCCACCTGTCGTAGTCGTCGAGGACGCGGAACAGGTCCGGGTGAACCTCGACTTTGACATCGTCGCCCCCGGTCGATCGTTTCTCGACGTACCTGTCGAGATCAATGGGCAGCCGCAGGGACCTGTACCCAGCCGCCGCCAGCTTCTTGACGAACGCCTCGTCGTAGTCGCCGTAGCTCTTGAAGCGTTTCGCCTCGAGGAAGTTCGTGATGTTGTAGCCTTGGTTCAGCGATGCCATGGCCACCCGCTGGAGGGGGTGGGTGATTCCGATGGATTCGAGCTTCTCGGGCTTCGGCGGGGAAGGCTCATGGATGACGAGGTTCGGCTCACCCCGTTCGAGGGAGCCGGCGGGGAGAAGCCACACGTTGTCGATCTGTAGCTTGCCGGACTTCCCGGTCTTGCCGCGCACATGCCAGGAGAGGTTCCGCGAGGTCTCGATCGCAAACGGTACCTTGGGTCCCCAGCCGCCTTGGCGGAATAGTCCAAAATCCAGCTTGACCGTCTTCCAGATGGAAGACTCCGGAAGCTGGACGGCGTGAAAGTCGTATTCCTTCACGTTGGCCGTTTCGATCCGCACCTCATGCTCGCCCCCCTTGTAGGTGTACTCCAACGCACCGAAGCTACTCAGATTCGAATGGGCGGCCCCGAGTGATACGCCAAATCCGATGAACGGCTCGTACGGGAGCGTGCCACGCTCGAACGTGTACTCGACAAGCAGCGACTTCTCCGAATCGTGCCCATCACCAACCATCTTCAGGCTGTTGCCCGCCCGCGCCACGCTCACTACCGACCCGCCCCCGTTGCCCTTGTCGTCGTAGGTGTACCAGCCTCCACCCAAGGCCGAGTTTCCGTCCCCATCCTCAAAGTCGTCGACCAGCAACGCACCGTCGGCCGCTCCAGGCCCCCGCGCAGCCCCCTCCCCCGAGGTGTTTACCCCGCCGCTGCCCCCCAGGACCTGCCCGCAGGCGACAAAGAATGGAATC
>CAZSVU010000180.1:0-12256 GCA_964610275.1 uncultured Polyangiaceae bacterium
CCGCAGATTCTCGTTTGTATCCGCGCCCTTGCGCGTTTTGATCCGAGAACTAGCTGGGCTCGGGCTGGGCGTCGCGTGCCGTTTCGGCGGGGGGGCCGGCTTCAGACCACCGGTATCGGGTGAGCGGCATCCAGATCATGCACACGACCAAGGCGATGGCCCAGGGCAGCCAGTTGATCACCTCCAGCAGGTGGAGCTGACTATGATACCACTCACCCTTCGTCTGGGTGTACATGCTGACCAACCGCTCCTTGGTCCACATGTTGAAGCTCAGCAGCTTGACGATCAGTACCAGGCTGCCGAGGCTGGTGCCAGCAACGAGGCCCGTGCGCACCAGCGCCCAGTGCGAGGCGCGTTGCTCACTCCAGCGGCGGAAGCCGACCGAGGCGTACCGCCAGAACTCCGCCCCCATCACGAACATCGGGTGGATGATCAGCACGTAGTAGTGCTCCCAGGCCCACGCATTCAGAAAGACGGAAAGGAGAGTGAACAGGGCGAAGGGGAAATCGATACTCTTCCAGTCTGTGGTGGACCGCTTCAGGGGCTTCCAACACAGCCACACCGCCACCGCCAGCACGACCACCGAGATTGCCAGCGCACCGATCGTGGTTGCTCGGCTCGGTATCGAATCGCCGGTACAGATGGGCATGCCGATGCGAGAGATGATGCCGTGAATGCTTCCGTTCCGAACGTAGCCAATCCAATCGTCGGCGGTTGGGCCCTGCTGCTCGAAGAAGAGGAGCCAGCCTTGCAGGCCGAAGAACTTCAGCATGACGCCGAAGATGGCCAGAAAGGTCGCGGATGCCGCAAAGAACGCCTTCCACCTGCGCCCCAGCAGTAGCAGCAAGAAGAGCAACCCCGGAAAGAGCTTCACCGAGGCCGCCGCGCCCAGGGCAATCCCAGCGGGTATCTCCCGGCCGCGTCGCAGGTAGAACCAGGCTACGACATATGCGAACGCGATGTGCTCGGAGAGCTGAATGACGTGGAAGTGATGCACCATCCAAGTGGTCGAGAGGACCGCGCCGGTGACCAAGACGGTGAGGGCCACGGGAGCGGGGTATTCGAGCTCCTTGGCGGAAATGAAGACGTGAATGACCAACCCGAACCACACCGCCAGGCTCACCAACTCCGCGGCCGTGGCCTTCTCGAACTCGGCCAAGGGCAGGAACCAGAATGACGTCGTCGGTGGGTGTCCCATGATGGGGACGCCGAGGTACGCATGCCCCTCGGGGGTGTACGGGCTCTTGCCCTGAAAGGCGAGTCGGGCGCCCTTCCAATCGATCAGCGCGTCGAGATCGTGGGCTCGGGCCCAGTCCCAGGGGATGTAGTGGGGCAGGGCATTCTGCAATAGCTCCACGCCGAGCACGACGGCCACGACGACGAGCAGCAAATACAGGAGGCGACGGGTCAGCGTCGGTCGGAAGCGGCTAATATCCATAGACCTCCAACTCGTTGATGGTGATCTCCCTGGAAATGCGGCTGGGGTTGTACAGACGCACGTACCTGCCCCGGGCACCATCGACCGTAACTCGGGCAGGGAAGTCGTCGGTGTAGGGCTCTGTCACTTTGCCCACGGTCGCGAACTTGACGTTGTCCTCTGAAACCTGGATCTCCAAGGGCAGGTCGCGCTGGCCCCAACAGCAATCGCTCCGGCCATAGATCACGACTTTCGTGACGGTGTGAGGTTCCTTGAGATCAACGGTGAGCCAAGGGTTCGGCTGCACCAGGGTGCAAACCGCGAACGGATCCTCGTAGCGGGCACCGTCCACCACCCGCTCGAGGCGAGCTCGCCCGTATCGCTCCGGCGGAGTATGCGGGCAGAGGGTGCTCGCCACCACGTACTGTCCCCGGGCCAGATTGCTGGGTGACCAGAGCCACCACCCGCCAGCACCCAGTAGGGCCAGGATCACCACCGGTCGCAGAATGCGCAGCAGCTGGATCTGGCGCACCGTGCGAGTTTCGATGTGGGCTTCGAGCCAGGCGAAGAGCCGAGCGATACGGACGAATCGGGAATCGTCGTCCCGGGCGGCTGCATCGGAGCGCTCGAGTTCGGCGAGCGTCTGCTTCAGTGCGGAGGGCAGAGACAGAGATCGCGCGTGGTCGAACCCGGTGCGCCCGGTCTGCTCGGACGCGTCGCTCGACGCTCCGCATGATTGGTCCGCGGCGATCGCGTTGGCTGCCAGCAGCTGCAGCATCGCGGTCTCCGCGAGCTGGATGCGCATGCGCCGGTCGTTGGCCCGGGCGGCCTCGCGCATGGTCGTCACCGCCTGCTCGACTTCGCGACGCACCTGCAGCTGCAGGTCGAGGGGGAGAGCACGCACCTCTTGCTCTGCCGTTCGAAGCAGGAAGAACTCGCGGAGCTGGTCTAGCGGCTTGCGCATCATCTGAGGCTGTTGACCGTTCTCCTACCACATGGGCGGCGCGCCATCTCGGGCCCCGACAGGATGGCCAGCCCGACGCAGGGCCAGTACCCGGCGCGGGGGCGACTGGACGGATACGGTCGTAGTGAAGATTGCGCGGAATACCTTGTCAGTGGACTCAGGGCAACCCAGGACGATGCCGAGGGAACGGAGGCGGGACGCGCCATGCGGGCCAGCTCTGCATTGGCACTGCTGGCCTGGGCCCGGTTCGCGTCCGATCCTGGCGGCCGTTCGCACCGGTTCACCGCAGTCTCGCACCGCTGGCGGTCACGCGCAGAACCCAGCGAATCGTCCGAAGTCGCAGCTCGCGGCAGGCGCACGACTCGTGGTAGCGTCGGGGACGTGCCGTTCAAACTATCTCGTGATTCATTTCTCGCCATCACCGCGGTGGCTTGGGCTGACGGGCTGCTGCGGGCCAAAGAAACCAAGGCGCTGTTGCGCGCTGCTGAAGCCTGTGGGCTAGGGGGTGACGATCTGGCCGCGGTGCAACAGGCCACGCAAGATGGGGTCTCGCTCGACGACGTGTCTCTGGGCGATCTGACGGGTTGGGAGCGCGCCGTGACCTATGCGATTGCCTATTGGCTCGCCAAGGTCGACGGTGTGGTGAACGCCGAAGAGCTCAAGCACTTGCGCACGCTGGGCGCGAAGCTCGAGCTTCCGCAGCCCAAGCTGGATGCCGCCGCTTCGGCCGCTTTCGACGTGGCGTGCTTGCCCGGGGGACACCGACCGGAGAAGTACGACTTCGCGGCGCTGGCTGATCGTCTGCGCGAGAAGCTGCCGTCGCTGAGCCGGGACGTGCGGCCAGAATAGTCAGGGACGGACTTCGGCCCCGGTGCGGTCGATCAGAAACTCGTGCCCCGTCTGGCGTCGCGCGCGCTCTGGTGCGTTTTTCTCCCAGACCCGTGGGTGGCAGCTCACGCAGACGCGGGCTCTGCCGCCATCGAATCCGAAGGCCGCGTCGAACTGCGGGAGGATGACCAGGCGATACTCCTGGTCGACGAATCCGACCTTGTCGTGTGCGCGGACTCGGGCCAATCCCTCGCGGTACTCGTCGGGTCCGTTGTCGAGGTACACCGCTTCGAGCACGGTCCGGTTGTCCGCGTTGATGTAGATCCAACCGTGATCCGGATGCTCGACGAGCGCGAGGCCGCTCCCCTTGAACTCGATGGGCACGCCGTAGTCGAACGGGATCACGTCTTGCCGATTCGCATTTTGGCAGCCGTAGGTGTTGCTTCGACGCCCACAACGCAGTCCGCGAGCCGTGCGAATTTGGGCTGCGGTGGGCATCTGGATTCGGACTGCCACGGGAGTGACCGGTGCAGCTGCTGCGGGGCTCTCGGGTCCTGCCGACGGGGCGGCAGCGGGTGCGTCGTCAGGACTCGGGGCGGTGGGAGCGGCCGGTGGCGGGGACATCGCAGACGGGGCCTCGGGCGACGCTGGGGGAGCAGCTGGCGCCTGAGCCCCGGCCGACGATCCCGCGTTCGGTGCGGAGGGCGCAGCGGCGCGTGGGCCCTGCTGGCACGCCGCCGCCAGGAGGAGCAAGCCGAGCTCGACGGTGAGCACACGCATGTCTCGACCGTACTCGTGTCGGCGAGGTGCCCGCAACCCGGTTCGGGAGACGGGATGGCCCGAGCGAGGCGTCGAGGCTACTCCGCCGCGCCCAGCTGAGTGTCCAGCCACTGCAGGTAGTCGGCCGAGCCTTCCTGAATGGGCAGGGTGATCACGCAGGGGCACTCGTACGAGTGTATCGCCTTCACCTTCTCCACCAGTGCTGCGACGCGGTCGACTCTCGTCTTGAGCAGCAGACCCACCTCGGAGTCTTCGACCAAGTCTCCCTTCCACCAGTAGTACGAAGCGACGGCCCCCAGCACATTGGCGCAGGCGGCCAGTCGATCCCCCACCAGGGTGCGTGCGATGTGTTCGGCTTCCTCCGGATTGGCTGCCGTGACGTAGACCACCCGATAGGGCGAGGCTTCGGGCATGGTGTTCTCCTGATTCATTCATCCAGCGGCACGTCGAACTGACTGACGGTCACTCCGACCGGATGCGTGTCGATGATGGTGGCATGCGCGACGGCGGCGCCGGGTGCCTCACCCACCGAACCCACGTTGATGATTCTGAGCTCGTCGATCTGGCGCTGGAAGGGGACGTGGCTGCCGCCGCAGACGATGATGTCGGCGGGTTCTTCGTCGAGCAGCGCCAACATTTGTTCGTCGCTCATGTCGTGCGTGAATGGCTCGGTCGGATCTGCGGGAGAGCCATGCACGAACACCATCGCATGACCCGATTCCGCCGAGAGGCGGGCAACGGTGGGCAGCTTTCCGAGTCGTGCAATGATGATTTCCCCGAGCTCTCGGTGGGTTTCCCGCAGGCGGCGCAGCCGCGCCCGTTCCGCCTCACCGATGGCCGAAAGCCCATCCGGGTCGAGCTCGGCCAGCGCCCGATCCCCGAGACCCTGGACGCAGAGCGCCTGGTGCGACACCAGGGACTTCCACACCGCCAGCGGATCGGGTCCGGGGAAGCAATGATCGCCGCATGCGATCAGTTGATCCCAGCCTCTGAGCTCAGCCTCGCGCAGGGTCGTCTCCAAAGCGCGATGGTTGCCGTGGATGTCGGAAACACAAAGAAAACGCATAGGCCGATTTGCACCGCTCGAGGCGGCCGGACGGGAACTTGGCTTGACTCCTGCGGCCTTGCCGCCTGAGGGTGTGCGAGTCAAGGGCCGGAGGCGCAGACCTGGCGAGCCGGCCACCCGCCCGCAAGCACTGCCGGATGGCCTCACGCAGCACACTCGCGTCCCTCGCATACTTCATCGACCCGGCCCGGGCGCGAGACCTACGGCACGAGCTGGCGGGAGGTCGGGGCGAGGATGTGGCGGTGCTTCTCGCCACGGCATACCCGGTCTGGACCCCAGCTGCCGCCTGGAAGCGGGAGGCGTTCGACTCGATCGCGCGGGAAGGGTGGACCACGGGTCGGACTCGGCCGGGGTACCTCGTGCGGCTGGGTGCGGCGATGAGCGACTCGCCGGACCCACAGCAGGGCTGGGCAAAGTTGCGTCAGGTGGTGTGGCGCGAGAAGGCGAGGATCGCTCTGAGGGAGCTGCTCCCGCATGATCTGGGCGGTGCCACCTTCGACGTGACCGCGGCGGAGCTGAGCGCCCTGGCCGAGGCGGCGTTCGAGATTGCGCTCCGCGAAGCGGCCGCCGAAGCCCAGGAACGCTACGGGCCCCCTTTGCGGTCCGACGGAAAGCCTTCGACGTTCGTGATGGTGGGGCTGGGCAAGCTGGGAGGACGCGAGCTCAACCCGGGATCGGACGTTGACGTCATGTTCGTCTACGACACCGATGACGGAGGTAGCCAGCGATCCCTCCACGCGCACTGGGCTCAGGTCGTACGTCGGGCCGTGGAGAACATTTCTGCGCCCAACGAGTTCGGGCTGATCTGGCGGGTCGACCTGCGACTGCGGCCCGAGGGGTCAAAGGGCCCGATCGTGAACTCGATTCAGGCGACCGAGCGCTACTACGAGACCTGGGGTCGGTTGTGGGAACGGGCCGCCCTGCTGCGTGCGCGCACCTCTGCCGGCGACCCGGAGCTGGGACGGGTGCTGTCGCGCGAGGTCTTCACTCCCTTCGTGTACCGACGTGAAGTCGATCCGTCGGTCGCCACTGCACTGGCTGACCTGGTGCAGCGCTCGCGGCGGGAGCTGAGCTCGGCGCCGGCGCGGGACCTCAAGCTGGGCCCGGGTGGAATTCGCGAGGCGGAATTCTTCGTGCAAACGCTGCAACTCATCTGGGGTGGCCGGGAGCGGACCATACGAGTGCCGGGGTTCTTCCAGGCGCTCGAGCGATTGGGCTTTCAGGGACTGGTTTCCGATCGAGAAGTTCGCGACTTCTCTGGAGCCTACGTACTCTTGCGGCGAGTCGAGCATCGGATCCAGTGGATGCGCGGCGTGCAGACGCACCTGCTTCCCGAGCGCAACGATGAACTCGGGAACCTGGCGCGCACTCTGGGGTTTGTCGACGAGCGCGCCCTGCAGTACGCGCTCGACCGGGCGCGGACCATCGTCGGCGAGCGGTTTGCGTCGCTGGCTCCCGAAGCCCCGCCGGCTCCACCCCGCTACCAGAGGCTTCTGCAGTTGATCGAGAACGGGGCCAAAGAGCTCGACGATTCCGTGGAGGAGCCCTTCAATCAGCCAGAGCTCGCCGAACACGTCTGCGCCCTGGCGCGTCGTCCAGACGGTTTGCTCGGGGACAACACCCGCGACCGATATCCAGAGCTCTGGAATCAGGTGCTCGATGCCATCGAACGGTCACCCGATCCTGAGCAGGCGCTCCAGTACCTCCGAGCGTTTTTCGGTCGCCTGTATCCCCCGGGCCCCTACGTGACGCTCCTGGCTCAGGACTCGAGAGCCCTTCAGCGCCTCATCACCGTGTTGGGTGCGAGTGCCTTCGTCGGTGATGCCATCGTGGCCAGCCCCGATCTCGTCGATCTGGTACTGATGGGGGCCGAGCAAGTGGATCAGCCGGCTCAAGTGCTTCGAGCCGAGCTTACGGATTTGGCTAGCGCATTGCCCGCGGACGCGGACGAATACGAGCGTCGGAACCAGTTCGTGGGTGCCCTCAGGCGGGCGAAGCAATCCGTCATGATCGGGGTGGCCGTGGCAGACCTGGCGGGCGCTATCCCCACCCGACAGGTCACGCGCATTCTGTCCGATCTAGCGGACGAAAGCCTCGAGCAGGCCGTGCGTTTCGAGCAGGGCGCCTCGCACGAGGGTTTGGCGGTGATCGCGCTCGGCAAGTTGGGTGGGCGCGACATCGGGTACGGATCCGATCTGGACGTGATCTTCATCTTCGAGCCCCAGGCTGCTCCCGGCGATGCCGATCCCCAAGAGTACTTCGCGCGCCGCGCGCAGCGCGTCATTCGCCTGATCACCGAGCCCCACGCTGCGGGTCGTGCCTACGAGTTGGACACTCGCTTGCGGCCCTCGGGCGCCCAGGGGCTGCTGGTCACCTCCCTGCGCTCCTTCGCGCGCTACCACAACGTGCCTCTGGACCACGAGGAGCCGGAGGATTCGGCGCCGGCGGTGCTGTCTTCGGGTGCCGCCTGGGAGCGGCAGGCTCTGGTGCGCGCCCGCGTGTGTGCCGGAGATCGAGATTTGGGCCGTCGCGTCATCGAAGTGGCACGCGTGGCGGCCTACGAGTACGGAGCTCCGCCGGTGGAGGAGATCCATCACCTGCGCATGCGCATGGAGCGCGAGCTCGGACGAGAGAGCCCTCCCGACCGCTACGATCTCAAGAGCGGCCGAGGCGGGCTTCTCGACATCGAGTTCGCGACCCAATGGCTACAGATGTGCCACGGACGCGATGAGCGGGTCCGCAGCCCGGACACGATGACCGCGCTGGAGGCACTGCACAAACTTGGGCACTTGGAGCGGCAGGACTTCGAAGCGTTTCGGGACGCCCACTCGTTCCTGCGCCGCCTGGAGATGCGCAGCCGAGTGCTGCACGGGGTTGGAGCCAGTGTCATCTCGGCGGATCATCCCGGGCTGGCACAGCTGGCGCGGCGCGTGGGACTGAGGGATCGGACACGCAGCTCAGCCACGGACATCCTGCTGACGCGCTACCGGCAGGTCACGGAAGCAGTCCGTGCTGCCTACTGCCGCGTGTTGGGGCTTGACCCAGGCGAGGCGGAGTAGCGCGCCGGTCCGGTGCTCCTGGGGATGTGCCAGGTGTGTCTGTGGAGCCGCTCAACTGCGTCGCGACGGCGTCTGCTCGAACTCCTCGTAGGTGCGGCCTCGGCCGCGAGGGGAGGGTTCCGGGGTGAGCTTCGGAGGCCTGGAGGTCAGACGTTGTTTTCGCGCTGCAGCGGTCGCGAGGTCCTCGATCTGCCGGGCGGCGCGAATGGCCTCCAGGCTCGGAGTGCCGGCGCGCAGCGCTGACGCATATCGCTGAAGCTTGACCGCGTCGACCGCATCCACTCGCGCGAGCGCGTGGCCCAGCTTGTCGGCGAGCTCGGTCGAGCACGGCACCTGGCAGGCACGCAGCAAGTCGACGACGTAGTCGAACCATTCGCCGTTTCTCGTCTCGTGGGCCAACCGCAGGGCGAAGGCGGTGGCGCGAGATCTCGTGGAGTTGGGCGTCGTGGCTCCACGCTCGGCTTCGTCGCGCATGCCCTGCAGGTGATCCCGCAGCACTCGTTCAGCGTCGACGACCTGCCCCGCGTTCAGGGCCTGTTCCCCCACCCGGAAGACCAAGTCGAGCGTGCCGGCGACTCGGGTGGGGCGAGTGCGCTGGCTGGAAGGCCCGCCCTCGCTCGCGATGTCCGACAGGAAGTGTGGCTGGGTTTCATGGGCGAGCTCGGCCACCCCGCCCGGCAGATCGCGGATGATGACGCGAAGAGTGCTCTTTCCGATGCTCAGGACGTCGCCGTCCTGCAACGGGTGGCTGCCGCCGCGGATTCGCGCGCCGTTGACTTGTACTCCATTTGCACTGTCCAGGTCGGCGACGCTGATCTGACCACCGGTCACGTCCAGCCCCGCGTGGCGCCGAGAGACGTCTGGATCGTCCAGAACGATGCGGCACGCATCGCTGCGACCGATGATGGTGCGTCCCTCGGGCAGCACCACGTCTCGGCTGCGGACCCGCAGCAGCACGCACGAAGTGGTCTCGTGGGGGAGCGCGGGCTTGCGGTCGGACATCGGCAGCTTCCGGGTTGAGATGCGGCGAGTGGGCTGACCTTCACATATTGGCCGTCAACGCTGCGGCTGCAAGGTCAGTACCCTACAGGCGACGCTGCGATGGTGAGGAGAGGACTTTCGTGGGTGGCGCGGGTGGCACTGCGGACGATCCGGGCGCCGCAGCCCCACCCCCGTGCGGTTGGCGTTTTCGGACGGGCGCCGCCACTTTCCAGTCGTCGGCACGACCCTTGCTTCTGCAATGGGTCTTCCTCGCAGGAGACCAGACCATGGCCCGAACGCACGAGCTTTTGTCCTTATCCTCTCCCGGTGGTGCCTGGCAGGTCTGTCCTTCCTCCGTGGCACATTGGCACACCCTGCGCTGGGCGCCGCTGGCGATCCGCCCTCTGCGACGACGGCGAGGCCGTGCGGCTGGGGCATCCGAAGACACACGCCGCGCCGAGACTCGAACCGCCCGCCGGTAGGCCTGCGTCGCAGTGGCGAATCCGGGGCGGCATCTCGAGTTCTGTCAGGTTTCCGGTGATGTGGGAAGCCCCAAGGCGACCAGGGCTGTTGCCAGATCCGTGGGTACCTGGGCGAGCAGGTGCAGCGGGTGGTTGGTGTGGGGGTGGGTGAGCTCCAGCGACCATGCGTGCAGGGCCAGTCGGTGTAGGCCGTACTGTGCGCGGTAGTGGCGGTTGATGTCGCCTCGCCCGTATCGAACGTCTCCCACCAGCGGGTGGCTGATGTGCTTGAGGTGGCGCCGCACCTGGTGCAGCCGGCCGGTGCGAGGGCGCGCCTCGACCAGGCTGCACCGCTCGGTGGGAGAGCGGGCGACGCGACGAAACTCGGTGATTGCCGGCACCCGATCCCCTCCGGCCACCCTCGGGATGGGGTGATCGACCGTCCCCGAGTCCGGCGGCACGCCCCGAACCAGTGCCAGGTATCGTTTCTGGACATGGCCCGCTTGGAACGCGCGCCCGACGTCTGCAGCCACCTCGGGGTCGAGAGCGAACAGCAGCACGCCGCTGGTTCCCCGGTCGAGGCGATGGACCGCGTGCACGCGTTGCCCGAGTTGATCGCGGATGCGCCGGGCCGCGGTATCCTTTTCGCGAGCCCAGCCGCGGTGCACCGCCATCCCGGATGGCTTGGCGACCGCCAGCAACCACTGGTCTCGGTGGATTACGCTGAGATCGGAAGACGAGGGGATCTCGCTGGTGTCAGCCACTGGGTGCGGCGCAGTTGCCGGTGTCGTCACACTGCAGGCCGCCCTCCTCACACCCACCCGAAGACGAGTCAGCGAGCTCGCAGCAGGGCTGCCCTTCGGCACCGCAGTCGGCGTGACACTCGGAGCCGAGGTCTCCTGCCGAGGGAACGCACACCGAGCCCTCTGCGCAACGCGGCGAGTTGCTGCCTTCCGGACAGCAAGACTCGCCGTCGGCGCCGCACGACGTGCAGACGTCCTCGGTGCATTCCAACCAGTCCTCGCCGCAGCCCCCCGTGCCTCCACCGGTGACGTCACAGCAGATTTCCCCTTCGGCACCGCAGTCGGCGTGGCACTCTGACCCCATGCCGCCGGCGGCCGACACGCAGACCACGCCGTCCTCGCAGCGAGGGTCGCTGCCATCCTCTGGGCAGCACGACTGGCCGTCGGCGCCACAGGGCTCGCAGGTGCCGTTCATCCTGCCGCTGCACTCGAGCCCGCTGCCGCACTCCCCGTCACAGCACAGCTGGCCTTCGCCGCCGCAGGGCTCGCACACCGGATTCGCTCCGGAGCCGCACTCGAACTCGCCCTGGCAGACACCGTCGCAGCACGGCTGGCCCTCGGCGCCGCAGCCGTCGCACTGACCGGCGGAGCAGGTCCCGCCGTCCTCGCCACAGGATGCGCCGTCGGCAACGCAGACGGCGCCCACGCAACAGGCGCCCTGCAGGCACGCACTATCGGGGCAACAGTCCAATCCCGGCTGCCCGCAAGGGGCGCACACGCCGGCCATGACTCGGCAGACCGTGTTGGCACCGGTGCATTCGTTCCCCTCGCAGCAGGGTTCGCCAGCTTCGCCACAGTCTTCTGGCGGAGGCGACTCGGCCCCCCCTTGGGCATTGGCGCCGGAGCTACCCTGAGCGCTTGCACCGCCCTCGCCACCGTCGCTGTCGCCTGCGTCTGGCGTGTCCGCGCTGTCGCTCGCGCTAGACGAGTCATCACAGGCGGCGCTCGCCACGAAACCCAATGCCGCGACCAGTGCCCACGCGCCGTACGTGGAGAATCGATGCTTGCTCATGCTGACCTCCTCGGTGAAACCCTAGGCGCGCCGTAGAGGCAGAGGCAAGTTGCAGAGCGTCAATCAAGAAACGCGCCAAATCTGCCGCCACCGTGGCTCGGTGCGCGATTTACGGTCTGGTTGTGATGATCGCTTCCACAGCGGAATGCTCGACGAGGATCGCTGATCACGCGCAGGCAATCTTTCCGTTCGCGCGGTAGCGTCCCGTGCGCCAGCGTCGCTCGCGGAACGTCCTGATTGACGACTCGCCCGTCGACGACTTCTCATCGGCCCTCGTGGTGTCGCGACTTGCACCGTGGGCGTGCGACACCATCACCGTGGGCAACGTGTGCGCGGCCGGCTGAGGCGTTCGCGCTGCGTACCTACATTGTCCTACTCGGAGGACGCGAGGAATCCTCATGGCATGCGGCGGCCTTGGGATTGAGGGGAAACCTTCCAGACTGCCGCGCTTGGATTGTGCCCCTCCGAGCACCCGTTTCTCGGACGCCTTTCGGCTAGACTAGCAACTGGGCAGATATCGTATATCGTACCGGAGAGTCACATGCGCGCCGGACGCCTTGCATTCACTTCGCTCACTTTGACCTTTGCAGTGTGGGGGGCAGCCAGTGCCGGTGGCTGCGCGACCGCGGAAAAGCCGATCCCCAGCGACGGAACTCCGCCTTCGGGAGTGGGTGGCGACGCCGGCAGCAATGGGTGGACCGGCTACGGCGGGGCAGCTGGAAACGGAGTGCCCGGCTCGGGTGGGACCGGGGGTCAGGACGTCGGTGGTCTGGGCGGGGCAGCCGGCCCAGGCGGCGGATCGGGCGGCCAGCCCGGCAGCGGCGGAGCTCCCGTCGGCAGCGGGGGTGCGACTCCGGGCAGCGGGGGTGCGACTCCGGGTAGCGG
>CAZSVU010000180.1:12356-17377 GCA_964610275.1 uncultured Polyangiaceae bacterium
GGTGCGACTCCGGGTAGCGGCGGTGCGACTCCGGGTAGCGGCGGCGCGGCGCCGGGCAGCGGTGGATCCGAAAACGGGGGGCTCGGGGGCAGCATCCTGGGCATGGGAGGAGGCGTCCCCGCTAGCGGCGGCGCACCAGGCTCTGGCGGCACCGGGACCGGCCCCTGCTTCAATGGCGTTCAGGACCAGGACGAGACCGATCTCGACTGCGGCGGCGTCTGCGGCCCATCCTGCGTGGGCGGCCAGATCTGCGCCATCCCGAACGACTGCTTCTACGGGATCTGCACCAACAACGTGTGTGTGGATCCGACCTGCGATGACGGTCTGCTCAATCAGGGCGAGACCGCCATCGATTGCGGCGGCCCCTGCGGACCGACCTGCGCCGTGGGCCAGCGCTGCGTGGCCCACACGGACTGCCAGTCTGCCGTGTGCGACCTGGCCAACTACGAGTGCATCCCACCGAGTTGCACCGACGGCGTCTACAACCAGGACGAGAGCGACATCGACTGTGGCGGAGTCTGTGGCCCCACCTGCACCCGGGACAAGGTGTGCAATGGGAACATCGACTGCGTGAGCAACGACTGCGTCGGCAATATCTGCCAGCCGGGTCAGTGCGAGAACGAGATGGTCGACGCGGACGAGACCGACGTCGACTGCGGTGGCGTGGCCTGCCCGGGCTGTCTCACCGGGCAAGCCTGTGGCGCGGGCACCGATTGTGACTCGGGCGTGTGCACGGACCTGCTGTGCGCGGCGCCGGCGTGCCCCGATGGCGTGGTCAACCAGGACGAGACCGACTTGGATTGCGGCGGCGCCAACTGCCCGCCGTGTGCCGATGGGTTGGCCTGCCTCGTCGCGACCGACTGCGTGAACTCCATCTGCGAGGGCAACAGCTGCGTCCCCGGCACCTGCGACGACGAAGTCCTGAACCAGGACGAGACCGACGTGGATTGCGGCGGCACCGCCTGCCCCGGCACCTGTCGCACCGGAGAGGCCTGCCTGACCGGGCCCGACTGTTTCAGCAACACGTGCGTCGACAACCTGTGCGAGGCCGGCGCGTGTGCGGACCCGGGGCTGGGCGTGGTGGCGAGCTACCAGGACAACAGCAGTGGTCCCACGGCCAACACGATTGGGCTGCACTTCAACATCCTGAACAACAGTGCGGCGGCGCTGGACCTCACCACCGTGGAGGTACGCTACTGGTTCACCGCCGAAGGCTCGGGCACCATGGTGGCCGAGTGCGATTATGCCGTGATGGGTTGCACGAACATCTCCGCTTCGTTCGGCGATGTGAACCCCGTCTCAGACGGGGCTGACACGTACGCGTCGTTCACGTTCACGAGTGGCAGCGTCCCCGCGGGTGGAGAATCCGCGCGGATCGAATTCCGCCTGCACACCAGCGGGTACACCAACCTCGACCAATCGGACGACTTTTCCTACGTGGAAGGTGCCGCCTACATCGACAACCCCAACATCACCGTTTACGCCGATGGCGTGATGGTTTGGGGCTGCCTGCCCGAGCCGATCTGAATCCCCGGCTGGGCGCGTCCCTTTACGAACGCCCATCCCGGCCCCATCTCTTCCTATCGAGCCGGACGCAGTGCCAGGCGTGAGTCGGACGAGGTGAAGCATGATCGTCGTATTTGGAGCCACGGGGAACACTGGTGGAGAAGCCGCACGTGCGCTGCTGAAGGCCGGCAGGCCGGTGCGCGTGGTGGGCCGTGACGCGGTCCGGCTTCAGCCCTTGGTCGATGCCGGAGCCGAGGCCGTGACCGCCGATCTGGAGGATCCTCGCTCCACCCAGAAGGCTCTGAGCGGTGCCGAGGCGGCCTACTTGTTGATCCCTCCAGACTTTGCCGCGGACGATTTTCTTTCCTATCAGCGCATGTTGGTGCGGACGCTGACGACTGCCGTGGACCGGTCCGGGATTGGCAAGGTCGTTCTATTGAGCAGCCTCGGCGCGAACCACAGCGCCGGCACTGGACCCGTGGTGGGGCTGCACGACCTCGAGCACGCGCTCCAGAAGATCCCCAAGCTCGACGTGCTCTCGCTGCGCGCCGGCTACTTCATGGAGAACCTGCTCATGAACGTCGGCATGGTGCGTGAGATGGGCATACTCGGTGCGCCCGCGCCGGCGGAAGCCCCCATGGCGCTCATCGCGGCGGCGGATATCGGCCGCTACGCCGCTCGACGCCTGGCGGCGCTCGATTTTCCGCGCATCGAGGTGGTCAACCTGATCGGACCGGACCTGGTGAGCATGGCGGACGCCGCTCGTACCATCGGCCAAGTCGTCGGCAAGCCCGACCTGCCGTACGTGCAGTTCTCCTACGAGGATGCCGAGCAGGGCATGCTCCAGGCGGGGCTGAAACCAAAGCTGGCCCAGCTGTACATCGAGCTCTACCAGGGGGCAGCCCAGGGGCTGCTCCGGCCCGAGGAGGGCACGGCCGTGGTCCACACCGAGACGACCTTCGAGGAGTTTGCCCGGACTACGTTTGCTGGCGCCTACCGCCAGGCCGCCGCAGCGTGAGCGAGTCGGTTCAGGGACGAGGACTCCGCACTACGGCAACGGACTGCACAGGCCGCCGTCGCACACCTGTCCGGCCAGGCAGGGCCGATTGCACCCACCACAGTGCGCCACGCTTGTGGTGAGGTCGGCGCAGGTGGGGCAGGCGGGGTCACTCGTCCCGCAGCAGGTCATGCCGGCTGGGCAGGTGCAGATGCCATTCGTGCAGGTCGTACCATCACAGCACGCATTGCCGCACTCCCCACAGTGGTCCGGGTTGGTGAGCACGTCCACGCACTCGGCGTTGCACACGGTCAGGCCTTGCGGGCAAGAGCAGGAACCGCTGATGCAGACTTCGTCGCTGTCGCACACGACGCTGCATACGCCACAGTTGTTCGGATCCGAGAGCAAGTTCGTGCACTGACCGACGCATGAGGCCAGGCCCTTGCGGCAAGCGCAGGCGCCGCCGATACAGCTCTGGTCGGGGCCGCATACGGTTCCGCAATCGCCACAGTTCTCGAGGTCGGTGGCCAGGTCCACACACACGTCTCCGCACTGGGTGTCGCCCCCGGCGCAGGTGCACTCGCCGGCGGTGCAAACCTGGCCGCGGGCGCAGACGACGTCGCACGCTCCGCAATGCGTGACGTTGGTGCAGATGTCCACGCAACTGCTCGCACAGACGATCGTTCCGGGTCAGTTGCGGCGGGGAATTGGAGGCTGCGTCGGGCCAGGTTCGGTGCCCATCCGGACCGGCTGCTGCCGGGGCAGACTGGCAAACGCCTGGCACCCGTCGACGTGTGATACTCTCTCTCTGGGCGTGGCGAGGTTGGGTGCGACTGCGGCGTCCTCGATGGTTGGAGGTCCGAGATGCGAAGTGCGTCAGTTCGTTCGTGGGTCATGCTGGCTGCATTGGTGGCCGTATCCGGGGCGGCGCAGGCTCAGGAGTCCGAGGGAGACCAGGGCATCGCGGCTCGGTACCCGCGTGACGTGGGCATCGAGGCAGATCCGGCGGTGTTGTTCGTGGAAAGATTCGAGGCGACGCTGCCGGAGATCCTGAGCCGCTGGGAAGACGTGCAGAGCGAGAGCTCCATGTCCCTTACTGACGATGTTCCGGCGAGTAGCGCGGGCACCGCGTCCCTGTTGATGCACAAGACTCCGGGGGATGGGACCAATGGCGCCCACCTGTATCGCCGCATCGTCCCAGCTGGCGGCACCGGGTACGAGCGGCTCTACGCGCGGATGTACTTGAAGATCGACAGCAGCGCGGACGTGATCCACCACTTCGGCACCAACCTGGGCGGCAACAACCCGCCCACCGCGTGGCCGATGGTGAGCGCCGGGAACCAGACGGACGGCGACGTGTCGTTCTGGACGGGGGTGGAGCCCTACGGCGATGCCTGGCAGTGGGACTTCTACACCTACTGGATGGAGATGCGGAGCTGGGAGAACGACGACGGCTCGGGCACGAGCTTCTATGGCAATGCGTTTCTGCGCGACACGGCCGACGGCAACTGGGATCCCATCGGTCCGGCGGTGCGACGCGGCGAGTGGGTGAGTGTGGAGCTCATGGTGCAGGTGAACGACCTGGGTCAGAGCAATGGCGAGCAGGCGTTCTGGGTCGATGGGCAGCTCGTGCGCGACGACGGGCAGATCATTTCCCACCTCGGTGCCGGCTACCCGAACGGAAGCTGGCTACGGGACAAGTGGAGCCCCGACCTGGGCGGTGAGCCCTTCGAGGGATACCGCTGGCGGACTGCCGCCGACCTGCTCGTGAACTACGTGTGGCTCTACGTGTACACCGAGGAAGACAGCTACGACATCCCAGTCTGGTATGACGACGTGGTCGTGGCCACGGAGTACATCGGCCCGCTTCACACCGGTGCGGCGAGTGGCAGTGGCGGTAGTGGAGGGAGCGGTGCGAGTGGTGACGGCGATGCCGGCGTTACCGACGGCCACGGGGGAGGGGACGACGACACTTCGGGAATGGATACCAGCGACGATAATGGCTGCAGCTGTGCGGCGGCCGGGGCGCATTCATTGGGTACCAGTTTCGGCCCGTGGCTGAGCGCGGCGCTCCTGCTCGCGCTAGGATGTCGACGCCGCGGTCTTCACAATCGACCGGACTGAATCCGCGAGAGGTCCGATTGGGCTGCCCGCCTGGGGCCAAGCTCTGGTATGAACGGGCGGTTTTTGGCGTGTGTTTCCGTGAGGTGGGTTCATGGCACGAGTGAGTTTGTCGATGGTGGTGTTGGCGGGGTGTCTGGTGACGAGCGCGACGGGGTGTCGACCCGATCCGTGTGCTCCAGGCTCGGCCACGCCCGGTGTGACCCCAGAAGCGACTGCGGCCGGGGAGTCGCCGCAGTCGACCCTGGATGAGGTGGAGCAGCAGGCAGCGCCCGTGCCGCCCGAGCGGGGCGCGTTTGAATCCCGGCAGTACCGCAATCTCTTCGTGGAGCGTGGCCGCACGGCCGCCGAGGTGGATGAGAAGCTAAGGCTCGCCTACGAGCAACTCTTCCACGGC
>CAZSVU010000181.1:0-6908 GCA_964610275.1 uncultured Polyangiaceae bacterium
ACCATCCCAGGTCGGATGGTCACGGCATGCAAGGAATGGACCGATCGAAGGTGCTACCTTTCGCTTCCCAGACGCCTGCTCTGGGCTCATGTAGTACGGAGTGCCGAGGAGCGCTCCGGTCTGAGTCTGCGGACCGCTGGGTTGGCCGAGCCCATCGAGAGTCTGCTTGGCAATGCCAAAGTCCAGCACCTTGCAGACCTCTTGATCTTCCTCGCAAACGATGAAGATGTTGTCGGGCTTGAGGTCTCGGTGGACGACTCCGATCTCGTGCGCCTTGCCCACGGCGCGGGCGGTTTGCGTGATGATGGACGCGGTCGCCTCGGGGCTCAGGCTCCCGAACCGCTTGAGGCGGTCGGCCAGGTTTTCGCCGCTCATCAGCTCCATGGCGATGAAGGGCGTGCCGTCGTCCACCCCGTAGTCGAGGATCTGCACGACGTGGGTGCTGCGCAGGGTGGCAGCGGCCTGCGCCTCGCGCCTGAACCGCGCCAGCGCGTCCTCGCTGCTGGCCATGGACGGGTCGATGAGCTTGACCGCCACTCGGGTTCCCAGCTCGACGTGCTCCGCTACCCAAACCGCGCCCATTCCCCCTTTGCCCAATAGGCTCAGTAGGCGATAGCGTCCTGCTAGGAGTCGACCTTCCACCCCGGGGTCCCTCAGGCTGCGGAGTGTAGCTCAATTCGGCGTTGGGCGTGCACAGGATTACCTTCCAGCGACGGGCGATGACGCTAGATCCCAGAGATCTGGCGGCCGACTCTGCCATGTGCCGGCTGCGGGCGCACCCTTAGGGGTGCACGCAGTCGCGCGGAGACTCACCGACGTGTCACGGAACGTCCCGCGGGGTGCGGAGCAGCGCGCCGATCGCAAGCGCCACCTGCTTGGCGGGACACGCTCGCCGATACCGACTGACGTCGCTCGACACGCAGCCTTGCGCTTCGCACATCGCCGCTGCCAGGAAGCGGTCGCGGACCAATCGCCGCAGCCGCAGCGACCTACGCCGTCTGCTTCTTGTCGTCAGGCGTGGCTTCGCCGTCGTCCTTGCACACCACCAGACTGGTGGACACCGATCGACACGCGACCTCATCGGTCAGGGCGTGCACCAACGCTTCGACGCCGTCCCGCTTGCGGACCACCTGCCCCACCGCCACGGCCTGACGCAGGTACGCACCGAAGGTGGCGGCCGTGAAGAACACCACGTGTTCGACTAGTCCGGACGCAAGCAACGCGGCCGCCAGATCGGCCCCGTTGCCGTCGGACAGCTCGATGTCGAAGACACCGATGTCGAAGCAGCAGGTGAGCGCTTCGGTTGTGGCACACGAGGGCGTCACGACCACCTCGTAGCCGTGCGCGCGGAGCTGGCGCGAAACGGCGCGGGATACCTCGATATCGTCTTCGACGACCAGGACGCGGATCGGACTACCTTCCAATTCCACTCTCCAGCGCGAGCCAAGCAAGGACACTGAAGTGCAGCATGATTGGGCTCGGCCATTCAAGCGCGTTTAGCACTGGCGCCGGCGGGGTATCGGTCGCAATAGCGTTGCATTGTGAGTCGAACGTTACGGCTATACTGGACGCCCTGTCCCGTGGCGGTACGAACCAGCTGTCGCGCGCTCGCTCTACAACTGGGTGACGCCAACCGACTTGATGTAGAGTCCGCGCAACTGTAGGGATTTGCGAAGAAATGCACCAAGATACCCTCTGTGCCGAGCTTGAACGGCTGTTTGAGCTCGACGACCTCATCCAGCTCAGCCAGAACGCACTCGGGTTGGACCCGGAAGTGGTCGGGGGCACCTCGGCCAAGGCGACGTTCGTCAAGAAGCTCGTGGACCACTGCGTGGACCACGACGCGGTCGAGGCCCTCTGCGATGCCGTTGCGGCGAGCCACGAGTACATGGACCCGCTGCTGGTCGAGATCCGGGCGCGCGGCTTCATCCAACCGGACGTGCTTTCCCCGGGCCACGCCGTGGGTCACTACCAAGTCGAGGATCTGATCGGTGAGGGGCCCCACGGTTTCGTCTATCGGGCCAATGCCCACGGGCGGCAGATCCGGCTGAAGCTACTCCGCCCCGAGGCCACGGTGGACCGTCGCGGTCTGCAGCGATTCCTCACCGCCAATCGGCTGTTGCAGGACGTTTACCACCAAGGATTGCCCCTCCGAATCGACGTGGATGAGCTGGACGGGCGGTTTGCCCTGGCGCACGACTTCGTCGAAGGGCAGACCCTCGCCGAACGCATCGCCGACGGTCGGGCGATCCCGTTCGACCTGGCCTGGCCGCTGCTGAGGCCCGTCCTGGAAGCTCTGGCCGCGCTGCACCAGCGGCGAATCGCTCACGGCGCACTGCATCTCGGCAATGTGCTCGTGCTGCCGGATGACGGGGGCGAGCCGAGCGTGATGCTGCTCGATCCGGGTACGGCACATTTGCGCGTGACGTCGGCGGCGACTGGCTACCAGCCCAATCGGCTGTCGATCCCGGGATCGTACAAGAGCGTGGCACCTGAGCAGCTGCGCGGACGCACCGCAGATCCACGGACGGACGTGTATGCGTTTGGCGCGATGCTCTACGAGGTGCTGACCGGTAGGCCGCCATTCAGCGCACGCTCCCCCATCGAGGCCATCGCTGGGCATATCGCCACGCCCGCTCCCTCGTTGAGCAGCGCCGCGCCGCACGAGTGGTTCTTGGGGCGCCTGGATGACCTGGTGGCCTGCTTGCTCGACAAGCAGCCCGGGCGCCGGCTTCCCGATGCCGCGGCCGTGCTCACCGAATTGGACGCCATCGCCCGCTCCTCCTTCGTCATGGGCGAGCCCATCACCGAAGAAGAAGTCGACCAGCGGATTCGCCAGCTGCTCGAGGATCCGACCGACGACGAAGCTGCCTCGCGCCTGGAATCCGCGGCGGGCAGAGGAGCCGAGCCCGGACGCATTGCCGAGGCGTTTCGGCTCGTGGCCGAGCAACTTCACTACGCTGAAGACCCGCTGCAGAAGCGAGCCCAGAAGCGCCTGCTGGCCAATGCCGCCCGGCTGTACGAGGGGCCCGCCAAGCAGCCGGACGTTGCCGAGAAGCTCATCCTCCAGCTGGTCGACCTCGACCCCGCCGACCCCGCAGCTCGCGCGTCGCTGATGCGCATTCGTCGCCTCGTGGGCAAGCACGAGGAGGTCGTCGAGATGCTGCTCGAGCAGAGTCAGGAGGCGGAGTCGGCGGCCGAGCGCGGTCGGGCCATGGCCGAGATCGGCAGCATCTACGCCACCGATCTCGACGATTCCGAGCAGGCGCTGGTGGCCTACGTGCAAGCCTTCTGTGAAGACCCCACCCAGTCCTCTTATGCGGCGGAAGTGGAACGCCTCGCTGGCAGTCGGTACGAGGCGTGGAACGAGGTCTTGAGCAGTTGCGTCGAGACCACGCAGAGCGAAGACGTTCTGCCGGAGACCAAGCACCGCCTGCTCCTGCAAATGGGCCGCTGGTACTTCGACAAGGTGTCGCGTCCCGACCTCGCGCTGTCCTGCTACCAGGGTGTGGTGCAGGAGGAGCCGGGCAACGACGCCGCGCTCACTGGCATGGCGACCATCTACCGGCGGGCACAGCAGTGGCCCGAGCTCGGGATGGTGCTGATGACCCACGCCGACGCGGTCGCCAATCCGCCGCGAGCTCGGGATCTTCGCGCCGAGGCGGCAGACATTCTCTACTACCGTCTCAACGATATGGCCGGCGCCAAGCGGGTCTTCGAGCAGATCATCGGAGAGGATCCGAGCCATGCCAAGGCCAACGAGACGCTGGCCAAGATCTACGAGAGCGCTGGCGACGTCCCCGGGCTCGCGCGCGCCTTGGAGCAGCAGGCGGCAGGTGCGCGCGGCGAGGAGAAACGCGTGCTGCTCTGCAAGGTGGCCGAGGTCTACGAGGACAAGATCGATGATCTGCCAGAGGCTGTCCGCTTCTATGACGAAGTGCTGCGGGAAGACCCCGAGGATCTCGATGCCCTGCGCGGTTTGGACCGCTGCTTCAACCGCAGCGGGCAGTACAAGCGACTGCTCTCCAATCTGAAGCGTCAACTCGAGCTCGCCGCGACCGGGCGCCAGAAGATCCTGCTGCTCGAGCGGATCGCAGGGCTCTACGAAGAGGAGTACCTGGACCACGCCAAGGCGGCCGCGGCCTGCGAGCAGATCCTCGACATCGAGCCCACGCACGACGGAGCGCTGATCGGCTTGGCGCGGCAGTATCGTGCGTTGGAACGCTGGGCGGACTACTCCGTGGTGTGTGAGCGACACCTGGACGTGCTCGACGACGACGACCGGCGGATCGAAATTGCGTTGGGGCTGGCCAGTGCGTTTGGAGACAAGTTGGCCCTTACCGAGCGCGCCATGGACATGTACGAGCTGGTGCTTGCCATCAGGCCGGATCACCAGGGTGCGCTCGACGCGCTGGCCCGGCTTCGCGCATCAGTGGGCGAAACGGAACGCGCCCTGGACGCGATCGAGGCCCTGGCCGAACAAGCCACGACTCCCGAGGCCAAGGCGGCCCAGTACACGCGCGCGGGGCAGCTGCTCGACGACCGGAGCGACTTGGACGGAGCCATCGAGCAATACAAGCGTGCCGTGGATGCCAACCCGGCCGACAAGCAGCTGACCAAGACGCTCCGCGATGCCTTCAAGCGGAAGGGGGACTACGGAGCCGCCGTGGAGCTGCTCGAACGCGAGATCGAAGAAACCGAGGGTGAGAGCGCCAAAGCTCGCCTCTGCGGTGAGATGGCCCGGTTGCTCAACGAGGGCCTGAGAGACGATCTGCGTGCCGAAGCCCTGGCGAAGCGAGCCTTGCAGTACGACCCCACCAACCTCGAAGCCACGACCGTGCTCGGTGACCTGGCGTTTGCCCAGGACCAGCTGGTGGTGGCCAGCAAGTACTACGAGCAGGTGGTCAAGCACGTCGACGCGCTCACGCGCGAAGAGGGAGCGCGCGTCTTCCGCGCCTACGTGGACGCGCTGATGGGGCGGGACGAAAACGAGAAGGCTCTCGAAGCCGCCGAGCAGCTGTTCGAAATCACTCCGACCGATCTGGAAGTGCTCCTGCTCCTGGGTGGCCTGGCTTTCGAGCACGGCACGACCGAGCGCTGCCTGCATCTCTACCGGCACATCGAAGATACGTATCGCGAGGAGCTGACAGACGATCAGCGGGCGACTGCGCTGTACCGCCTGGGCGAATGCGCTCGGCGGACGGAAGACTTGCACACGGCCGTCGACGCGCTGCAGGAGGCGGTGGAACTCGACCCGACCTCGCCACTGCCCATGCGGTCTCTGGCGAAGGTGCACCTCGAGCGCGAGAACTGGTCCGCGGCTGCCGCGGTCATGTCGCAGCAGCTGGACTGCGTGTACGGCGACGAGCGCGTGGACCTGTTGGTGCAGATCGGCGACATCGCGGCCGCCAAGCTGCACGACTCGGATTACGCGGCCAACAGCTACCTCGGAGCGCTTGCCGACCGACCCGACGATCGCAAGGTCATGATGAAGTTGATGCAGCTCTACAGCGAGGAGAAGGACTGGGAGAAGCTGGTCGACATCATCCTCAAGCTGGCCGAGCTGGTCGACGATTCCAAGCAGCGGGCCAAGTACCTGCAGACTGCGGCCAAGGTGGTTTCTCGTGAGCTCGGAGAAACCGAGCGAGCCGCCGATCTCCTCCAGGAAGCCGTGGCGCTGGACGGCACCAACGATGCGGCGCTGAACGAGGCGCTGGAGATGCGCCGCGCTGCCGGCCAGTGGGAGGCGGTCAAGGAGCTGCTCAAGGACCGCATTCGCGGCGCCTCCGAGGTGGGGGATCAACTCGCCCTGATCACGGCCATGGACGAGCTGTCCGCGACCTACGAGCAGCACCTCAACCGTTTGGACCAGGCCGTCGCGGTGCAGGAGGAAGCGCTCAACATCGACTCCGAGAATCAGGTGCGGCGCGAAGCGCTCGCGAACTTGTACGCTCGGGACGTCGGCACCTACTTCGAGAAAGCCGTGGCCGTCAACCACGAGCTGCTGCGTCGCGAACCGTACCGCGCGGAAGGCTATCGGTTGCTGCGCGGGGTCTATACGAAGCGCAAGCGGCCGGACGCGACCTGGTGCTGCTGCCAGGCGTTGTACGTGATGAACAAGGCGGCGCCGGACGAAGCCATGTTCTACAAGCGCATGCGGCCGGACAGTGCGGCGGTGGTGCAGGATCGCATCAGCGACAGCGATTGGCCGGAGCTGCTGATGCACCCGGACAACGACCCGCTATTGACCCGCCTGTTTGCACTCATTCAGCCGGCCATTGCCCAGGTGCGGGCGGAGCCGCTCGAGTCGCTCGGATACACCGAGAGTCATCAGATCTTCCCGGATCGCGACCCGTACATGATGGCGCAAATCCTGCACTACGTGGCCGACGCACTGGGGGTCGATCCGCCGTCGCTCTACCAGAACACCAACGATACGGGCGGAGTTTCGTTCCTGGCTGCCCGAACGCCATCCCTCGTTCTGGGGCAAGCTGCGCTCGCTGTCACAGAGCACTCGCAGGAGGCGGCGTTCGTGGCCGCTCGGCAGGTGACCTACTTCCGGCCTGGAATGTATGTCCGCCACCTGGTGCCCACCGGTACGGGACTGAAGGCGTGGTTGTTCGCCGCCATCAAGCTGATCACCCCGGGGTTCCCGGTAGCGCCGGATCTGGAGCTGGCCGTACAGGAGGCCCAGGAAGGACTGGCGGCAAACCTACAGGGCGACGCGCGGGCGCTGCTGGGCAAGATCGTCAAGAAGCTGATCGAGGGGGGCGCCCTCGACCTGAAGAAGTGGGTCATCTCGCTCGACCTCACTGCGGACCGTGTGGGCCTCCTGTTGGGGCACGACCTGCAAACAGCCGTCACCACCATTCGCGCCTTTGGCGAGCTCGAAGGATCCCTCGGGGTCA
>CAZSVU010000181.1:6918-17107 GCA_964610275.1 uncultured Polyangiaceae bacterium
CCTGTTCCGCTACTCGGTCAGCGAAAGCTTCTTCAAGGCGCGACGGCGGCTCGGGATCACGGTTGATGCATGACGACGCCGAGCAGCAGCTCGGCGGCTTCCGAATAACCCATTCCGCGCCAACGACGTTTCCATCCCGAGAGGCGGCACAGTGGGATTCGGGAAGTGACCCGTGTCAGCGGCTCCTCAGGGAGGCGCGCGCTGAATCTCGCCGTAGCGCTTCTGTTTGTGAAGCAGCAGGGGTGGACGGAACGTGCTGAGGAAGCCCGGGAGCTGTGCTCCCGGGCTGGTTACCGAGGCCCCCGAACCGGGGGTTCGGGGGCAGCAGAGGTAGACGGCGGTTGCTTCGGAAGCCCGGCAGCTCTGCTCCCGGGCTACTGGCACGGGAAGCTGATGACCAGCGGGGTGCCGGAGCTCGAGCGGAAGTCCGCACAAGCCGTCCCCGTGAGCTCCACCTGACTAGGGCTGGCCAGCGTCCAGCCATTGGCGTCTCCGTAGCTGAGGACGCGATCGAGGAGCTGCACCTGGCCCAGGCTCGCGTTCGCCGGATCGACCGTGGTGTCCGTCAGCGTGATGGTGCAGCTGCGCAATCCCTGCACGGTGCGGGCCAAAGCCGTGGCGAGAGCATCGGCGTCACTCGCTTGTTCAAAGGGCGCACTGCCTGCCGACGTCGAATAGTTGGCGGACACGCCGCCCCCCGGCAACTCCGCCTCGTAGCCGTCACAGTCTGCTGGCCTGGGGACTTCCACCACCGGTTCGCCCACGCCGGCATTGGCTAGCTGCTGCAGGTAGTTGGTTTCTTCTGCTGCGGATAGCGCCACACCGACCACGCGCGTCTCGATGCCCTGCGCGTGCGCAGCCTGCACGGCAGCGATGGCCGCATCCTGGCCACACTGCGGATCCGCCAGCCCACAGGTGTCCGGCATGCCATCGGTGATCAGCACCAGTACCTTCGGCCCCGGTATGGCGACCGCGGCCAGGCTGGCCGCAGCCGCTTCGACTGCGGCGCCGGTCGGGGTCTCCCCCTTGTATGCCGTGTCCGAGCCGCCGCCGTCGTCGATGGGATTGTAGGCTGCTGACTCCAGGGCAGCGCTCAGAGCCGCCGCGTTGCCCAGCGCGAACCCAGCCTCGAGACCTCCCAGCTGGGGGCACTGCGCGTCTCCGTTGGCCTGCTGGTGTGTGAACGTGGCGACCCCGAAGCGAATGCTCTGCTCCAGGCTCGTGATCACACCGGTCGGCCCCACCAATGCCGCCTGAGTCGCGTCCCACCGGTTGTCGCTGCCCGTGAAGGTTTGGTCGAACATGCTCGACGAGCGATCGACGAGCAGCAGCACGGTGGGCGTCTCTGCAGCGAAGGCCGCGAACGCATCGTTGCATCCGGGGTCGATCAGCGTCGGGTTGCTGGAGCCACCGGCGTTCTGTCCGCCGCTGCCGGACGTACTCGCTTCCCCACCCGCCCCGCCTTCCGGGGTGCCGTCGCCGTCACAATTGCAGGCCAGCCAGGTGCCGCCGGCATCGGCGCAGTCCTGCAGGCCCGTTGACCCATCTGCGCAGGCGCACGCACGCCGCTCTCCGGCAACACAGCTCGAGTCCGCCGAGTCGTCGTCGCAGGCGATGGCAGCGCAAGCCACGGTTGCCAGGCAGAAAACCAGTGAAACATAGCGAGTTTGCATGACTCCTCCGACGGAAGCGCGGCTGCCCCTCGCAGCGAGACGGAATCTACCCCAACGCGCCCGCCCGCTGTCACGCGTGCTCAACCCTCGAATGGTGTCAGAGGCAGCGCGAACGCTACCCGGGGCGCCTGAGCGTGCACGATTCCGCGCGCATCTGAATCCTTGTGCTCTGTCCGACCCGTCGCATCCCTGCGGGCCTCCACGACTCACCCGTGCAGAACCGTCCGCTCTGGCTACCCAATGCATCGCGCCATGCCGAATGCGGGCGGGGAACAGCAGGCGTGGCGACAGCCGAGGTCGGGTCGCGGCGAACCAAGACGCAGTCATTTCCCCGTCGGCGCCGAGTTGCCGTGTCCGTCCTCCAGACGGCATAGCCGGAAGTCCGCGTAGTACGCCTCGGCCTGGGATCCCGTGGCGTCCGCATCCGTCATCACCGCGATGCCCGTGGGATTCGCCCCGTCGTCTCGGCCGAAGAACGCGTGGTAGTGAGCGCGCACGTCGACGCGCACCGTCTGCCAGGACCCGACACGTTCTTTGCCGGACTCCACGACCAGCAGCTGGTCGTAGCCCAGGCGTTTCGACGAACGCGTTCCCACCGGCAAGGTGGAGCTCCAGGCGTACTTGATGCCGCGCAGGTGAAAGGGAAAACCGACGTGCCAGATGGCGTACACGGCGGCACCGGTGTCGTTCAGCGATGAATCCGTCTCCTTGCCTCGGTCCGGCAGGCTCACGGCCTTCCACCGCCATTGCAGAATGGGACGCTCGTCGAGGTTCCACCCCTCGACCATCAACGCAATGGTGATCGTCTCGCGGACGAACCTGGCGTGCAGCACGCGCTGCCCCTCCTGTTCCTCCACGACGTACAGCGACTTGTTCAGCACGCGAGCCGGGTCGTCCTCCCCCTGCGCGCGCCACCCCGCCGGGAACTCTCCGACCGCCGATCCGCGAAAATCCTCCACGATCCGGTCGCACGCGATTCGCTCCGGATCCGTTGTCGGAGTGGCCGCGGTGGTCCCTGGGTCCGACCGCTGGACTTGCGCCGCGCTTCCGGCCGCAGCCGGGCTGGTCGAGCCCGCGCAACCGACTGCGGTCATGGATGCGACCAGCACACCCGCGCGCCATGCCATTCGCGCCCGGTGACGCGTGCAGCGGACGTTGGCCACGCTGTTGCGGCCCCATGTGGCTCTGGGCCAAGACATCACCACTCCGGCATCATGTCTCAGCCGGCATGTGTCGCCAAACCGCGTGCAGGCTCGAGCCGCCGCCCCGCCGCCGGTCACAACGGGCCCACCGAGTGATCCCCAGCCTCGGGTCGGAACCGGACCCGCGGCGAGCGCGCCGACGCCGTGACCGGCCGCGGCTGGCCGGCCAGTGCCGGGCATGGCAAGCTGCGACAGGCTTGGGTCGGGGCGGTGCCCCGGGCAGATTGCGGGAAGAATTCGGCCTTGCCCAGATTACCTGTCGAGGGTCGCGGGTGGTGGACGTCGTTGGTGCTGATCGCGCCGCTGGTGGTGCCTGCTTGTCTGCTGAACCCCCAGAGCGAGGACCCATACAAGGGAGGCGCTGACATGGCCGAGGGCGGGGCCGCTGCGGGTCTGGGCGGGAGCGCCGCGGCGACGGGTGGTGCGAGTGCGGGCTTGGGTGGCGCGCCCGGCTACGGAGGCTCGACCGCGGATGGGGGCTACGGCCCGGACTCCGGAGTTCCCACCGCGGATGACCTGTGCGCCTCCAGCGCACCCGCAATTCCGGACGGCAACGCCGAGCTGCTTCCCGACAGTGGCAACATCCGTGACACGACCGGCACGGGCATCGTCGGATCCTGGTACACGTTGGCTTCGCCTGGCGCCCAGATCCAACCGGCACCGGATGGTCCCGTGACTTCGGTCGAAGGCGAGGTGTGCTTCAGCGGAACGGTCCCGCAGGTGGTCGACGGCGACTTCACCACCAACTGGGGCGCGGCCATCGGTTTCGACCTCTGCATGCTGCCCGAAGACACCAGTGACTTGCCGGATCCGATCAACGATCTGGAGCCATCCACCCAATACACGGCAGCCGAGTGTGGTATCACCGTCAACGGGATTTCCTTCGACCTCACCGGTGACGTTCCTACGAATCTCGTGATCGTGTTCGACGAACGCGATCGAGTCGAAGACGCGTATTACGCCTACGGCGCCACCGAATTTGACGGCTCGTTCTGCGCTGCGCTGCCGTCACGCGAGTCGGACAACGCAGACAGCACCGAACTGGTTGCGGGCGAGAACGTGCAATCGATCCGTTTCCAGGTGCTCACCAGCGAGACCGCCCCCACCAGCTTCGACTTTTGCCTCGCCAATCTGAGCGTCTGGTAGGGCGGGCACTAGGGAATCGTGCGCGCACGCCACCGGGATCCCGGCGTTCGTCAGAGCTCCTCCGGGAGGATTCGTTGCACGAATCCCACCAGAGCATCGAACGCCTGACGGTAGCCCGGGCTCAGTTGCGTCCCGCAGCAGTAGTCGCTGTAGGTGCGCCGTTCCAGCACCTGCTTGGCCTCCAGACGCGCTTGCACGTCCACGAATTCGTCGGTCACGTCCTGGCCCGTCACCGACTCCTTGAGCACGCCCCCGAGCTTGCGCAGCTCGGCGAGCGCGGCATCGAGGTGCTCGGCTCGGACGCGGAGCGAGACGTCCACCTTGGCCACGGTCGCGTCCACCTGTGACGTCTCGCTGGAAACGACGTAGCCCCCATAGCGCCGGGCGAGCTCCGCTGACTTTCCCACCAGCTTCTTCGGGTCGTTGCAGCGCAGCCGTAGCTCCGCCTCCTGGATGACGAGCTTTTCGCTTGCGCTGGCCGGCGATGCCACCGACGGCGCCGCTTCCACCCACGCCCGCGCCTCGGCCCGGCCATTCACAAAGCGCGCGACCTGACCGCCGGTTCTGGTGCGCCGAGACTTTTGCAGCGAGGGCAGACGCATGAAGCCACAAATCGACTCCGGTCGCCGTGCTGAGACCACGGCATTGCAGTTGGCATGGTGCGGTCGTCCGTGCGGCTGGCTCGGCCTGCTTGCCTTGCTCCTCGTTGTCGGCGCCTGCGGCTCGGACGGAAACCAGGAGGACGCCGACGAGGCCACCGAGCAATGCGCATCGGGTCAGGAGCTGTGCGCGGGGCAGTGCGTCGACGTGTCGACCGATGTGAGCAATTGTGGCGCCTGTGCCGTCGCGTGCGGCGCCGGACAGATTTGCGTCGCGGGGATCTGCACCGGTGACGGCACTGGCGGAGCCCTGGGCATGGGCGGCGCCCCTGGTCGTGGCGGTACCGCGGGCGGTGGCGGCGCGCCTGGCTCCGGTGGTGGGCCGGGCACGGGTGGTGCCGTGGGTTTGGGCGGACAGGTGGGAACGGGGGGATCCACGCCGGCCTCTGGAGGCGCCCCGGCCGCGGGCGGCCGGGTGGGCTCCGGTGGCGACGTCGGCGCCGGGGGATCCGGAGTCGGGGGCGACCTGAGCGCAGCCGGTGGGTTTGTGGGCGAGGGAGGAACCCCCACTGGCGCGGGCGGCACGCCGAGCGTGGGGGGCGCGGGCGGCATCCCGGGTGTCGGCGGCGTAGCGGGCACCGGCGCAGATACGGGCAGCGGGGGAGCCGCAGTGGGCGGCGATGCGGGCGCAGCCGGAGCGGCCGGCGCCGCCGGAGAAGCCGCTACGGGTGGCACGGTCGGAAGCGGTGGAACGCCGCCGCTGTCGTGCTCGACGCCCCTTTCAGACCGCCTGACCGTGACCCCGGTGACCCTCAGTGCCCAAGTCGATCTCGACGCCAGAAGCTGGAACGGTCCCAACCTTCCCGTGCTGTTTGCGACTTCGCCCAACGGACGCGCGAAGGTGGCGTGGGGAGACGGCTCCAACGTGCACGTCACGCCGCTGGACGGAGCAGATCAACGCGCCGGCGACGATGCCGTCGTCGAAGGCACCGAGCTTCGCGGGCTGGTCGCGCACGACGACGGATCAGCGGTCCTCGTGGTGCGGGGCGATGCCATGGTCTTCGTGCGCCTGAGCGAGGCCGGTGCGGTGCAATCCTCACTGACCCTGGTCGGTGAGAACTCACACACCACCGACGGCGACCGCTGGATCGACGACTGGCCGCACCACGGGCGGCTCGCATGGTCCGGAAGCCAGTACGCCGCCTACTTCGGACAGACCGGAAACCACGGCGCGGCCGGCGATCATCAGGGCGACCACTACTCGTTCATCAGCCCGGAGGGAACGCTGATGTCCGGAGGCTGGGACTGGGGATGCAGTCACAGCCTCGACGTGCGCATCGATCACAACGGGACCACCTTCGCCCCCATCTGTACGTCCGACACCTATCCAGGGGCGGGCATCTGGTTCAACAACCGCATCGAGATCAGCCCCGAGCCCTCCATCACCAACACCGGGAACGGGACCAAGCTCGGCGGCCTGGTGCCCACTGCGGACGGCTTCTGGCTGACCTTCACCAGCCCGGAGGGCCGCGACTCGTACGACGTGGCGATGATCCACGTGGGCAACGACGGCAGCCCGTCTGGGCGTGTCTATCTGACCGACACGTCCGGCGCGGATGAGGAGTTCTCACACCTCGCCGCGTACGGAGACCACCTGCTCGCCGCGTGGAGCACGGGCACCGAACTCACCCTGGCAGTGGTGGACACCGCCGGCACCATCCTCGAAGGTCCGGTGGTGGCCGGGGCCCGCGCCGGGGGCCGCGACGACTTCGCGACGTACCCCAGCGGCGACGTCGGCTGGGCGTTCGCCTGGGACGACCTGACGACCCTTCAGATCATGCGGGTTGCTCGCTGCGAGTAGGGCACCGCGCCTGAAGCGGTTCGCCCTCAGTTATCCTCGCGCCCCGGCACCCGGAACAGCTCCTCTCGGGCCGCAGGCCACGCCTCCACACTCACCACGTCCCGAAGCTTCTCGAGCTGGCGGATCACCTGATCGAGAGGGCGGTTCTCGGTAAGGAGCAGGAGCATGCGACTGCGACTGCCGTCCGGGAGCGGCCCACACCAGATCCCCTCGAGGTTGAAGGCGCGGCGAGCAAAGAGGCCGGCCACGTGCACCATCACCCCCGGATGGTTGTTGACCAGAAGCTCGAGGACCTGCTTGCGGGACTCAGCCATCGCATGCCTCCCGGTCGATCATGGTGCGATTGCTCGCTCCGGGCGGCACCATGGGCAGCACGTTCTCCAGGGGCGGGATGGGGACGTCGACCAGTGTCGGTCCCGAGTGCCGCAAGGCCTCGCCCAGGGCTTGCTCCGGGTGCCCGGCGGCGCCGAGCGCAACGCTGCGCACGCCGAAGCCCTCGGCGAGCTTCACGAAGTCCGGCGAGCGTTCGAAGCGCGTGGCGTGGTAGCGCGCGCCATAGAACAGCTCCTGCTGCTGGCGCACCAGCCCCAGGTGTCCGTTGTTCATCAGAATCACCGTCACCGGCAACCCGAGCTCGGCCAGCGTGGCCAGCTCCTGGATGTTCATCAGCAGCGAGCCGTCACCGGTCACACAGATCACCTGCTGATGTGGCTTGGCCAGCGCCGCTCCGATGGCTGCGGGCAGGCCGAAGCCCATGGTGCCCAGCCCCCCCGAGGTGAGCAGCGACCGCGGTCGTCGAAACGGGAAATACTGCGCGACCCACATCTGGTGCTGACCGACGTCCGTCGCGACGATGCAGTCGGGCTCGGCGAGGCGTGCCAGCTGCTCGATCAACGGTCGCGGCTGAAACCGACCCTGGACGGGAGGGTCCGTCATGGGGAATTGGCGGCGCAGTTGGACGACATGACCGTTCCAGCGCCGTCGGCGCCGTGGCGACAACTGTGGCAGAAGCGCGCGCAGTGTGGCGCCCACGTCTGCGACGATGCTCAGATTGGTCGGCTTGAGCTTGTCGATCTCGGAGGGATCGATGTCCACGTGGGCGATGCGGGCGTGCTCGCAGAATTCGCTGACCTTGCCCGTTGCACGGTCGTCGAAGCGAGCGCCCAGGGCGATCAAGAGGTCGGCCTCGTCCAGGACTCGATTGGTGTACTGGGCGCCGTGCATTCCCAGCATGCCCAGGCTCAGCACGTCGTCGGCCGGGATGGCTCCCAGAGCGGGCAGCGTCGTCGTGAGCGGGATGGAGCTCTTGTGGGCCACGCGCCTCAGAACGTCGGACGCCCTGGACGCGATCACTCCTCCGCCTGCGTACAGCACCGGCCGCTGGGCGTCGTCGATGGCTCGGGCAAGCGCTGCCACCTGTGCCGTGTCGGGCTCTGGCGGCACGGCGCGCCGCTGCATTTCGGGCCACGCCTCGAGCTCGACCTCCTGCATGAAGACGTCCTTGGGGATATCGATGACGACCGGGCCGGGCCGCCCGGACTCGGCGATTTCGAACGCTTCTGGCAGGACCGAGAGCAGGTCGCTGGCGCGACGCACCAGGTAGTTGTGTTTGGTGATCGGGGCGGTCAGCCCGTACGTGTCGACCTCCTGAAACGCGTCGGTTCCAATCAGCGCGCTCGGCACCTGACCCGTGATGGCCACCAGTGGGATGGAGTCGAGCCGCGCGTCGGCGATGGCCGTCAGCAAGTTGGTCGCGCCCGGTCCGGACGTCCCCAGGCACACGCCGGCCCGGCCGGTGACACGAGCCATCCCTTGGGCGATGAAGCCGGCGCCTTGTTCGTGGCGCGCCAGCATGTGGCGAATCCGGCTCCGGCCGAGCGCGTCGTAGAGCGGCAGATTCGCGCCACCGGGAATACCCGCGACCACGCCGACGCCCTGGCGCTCCAACAGCGTCGTGACGATTTCCGCTCCATTGGCTTTCATTTCTGCCTGCCTTTCCGGGCTCCGGGGTCGCGCCGACGGCAGGGCAGAAACACTGAGAAAGCCCCGTCGGCGGCGCGCCGACCGGGGCTTTTTTACACAATGTCTTGTGTTGGGCTCCCTAGGGCGCGCGCACCAGTACCAGCCGTACGAGTACGGAGGTCATGACGAGGGTTCGCGCGTTGGGGGCCATGTGTGCCCGGGAATCTAGCAGGGCCCGCGGCGCTGTCAACGTCCGCGTTGGCGCACTTCCCGGTCAGCACCCACGGTGCCAGCAATCAGCTTGATGCCCTGACCGACCGAAATCTGGGCGGACCCGCAGCGCCTGCACCGGCCTCCGTGTACGTGTACAATCGGTGCCATGACGGTGGGGAGAGCGCGGGCGTGGTGGGCTGCGGCTGCCTTGTTGGTCGTGGCCTGCGGGGATTCGGACAAGAACAGCGGTTCGGACGGCTGCGGCATCGTAGGACAGGTGTTTTCCTGTCCCTGTCCGGGAGGTCGTCTGGGTGCTCAGGCGTGCGGCGTCGACGGGACGCTCGGCGAATGCGTCTGCGACGAGGACGAGCAACCGACCGAACGCTGCAGCCCCGGCACCATGGAGGCGTGCATGTGCCCGGACGTCACCACCAGCGTGCGGGTCTGCGAGAGCAATGGCGAGTTTGCGGAGTGCCTGTGCCCGGCGCCCTCAGGCGGCTCGGGTGGAACGGATGCAGCGGGTGGCGCCACTGGAGGTGACGCTCCCGCAGGGGGATCCGGCTTCGGCCGTGGTGAGGGGGGCAGTCCTGCGCAGTTCGGCGGCTTCCCTGGCTCCGGCGGAGCAGGTGACGCTAGCGGCGCGGCGGGGCACGCCCCGCTCGCCGGTGCGGCTGGGATGCCTGCAGTCGCCGGCGCGGCCGGTGCAGCTCCCCCGGTCGCGGGTGCGGCTGGCACCAGCGACGGCGGGGTCGCAGGTCATGCCGGTGACAGCACGATCACGGCGGCCGGGGCGTCTGCTTGGGGTGGTGCCGGGGGCTGCCTCGCTCCCGACGTTCCCCGCAATCCGTCGCCGGCCAACGCCGCCACGGGCGTCAATCGCATCACCACGACCACTTTCGACTGGGATGACGTGGCCGGAGCCGAGAGCTACGACGTTTTCCTAGGCACGACCTGCCCGCCCCCGACCTATCCGAGTCCCCTCTATCAGACCGTCACTGATTCGGCGTTGGTGGACGTCAACCTGGCCGAGCGCACCGACTACTGCTGGCGCGTGGTGGCAGTGGGGACGGATCCGGGCTGCACCACCGAAGGCCCGCTCTGGACACTGGAAACCGCTTGTGACGATCCCGGGCCGGGCACTCCGAGCGTCACTTCTTCGGGCACGAACTACCCGTCAGGCACCACCAGCGGGTCGTACACGCTGATCTTCTCCGAGCCGGTGACCGGCGTTGCTGCCAGCTTGACCTGGACTCCAATCATCGGGACCGGACACCTGGACCGGGTGACCACGATCGACGCACGCAACTACGCCCTCGATTTCTCCGGGGTGGCGGACGGCGACGTCTACACACTGTCTGTCGGCGGCGGTGTGACCGACCGCTGCGGCAATCGGTTGGCCACGGCCAGTGACCTCATCCTGACCATCGGCGCAGACGGGCACACGTGTCTGACCGCCATCGATCTCAGCACGGCCACCTTCCCGCACACGGTAGCGGGAACCTTCGACAACGACCCCGCCGTCGGAGGGTCCTG
>CAZSVU010000182.1:0-17080 GCA_964610275.1 uncultured Polyangiaceae bacterium
CAGATTGGGCCACTGTTCCAGTGCACCGCTGCTCACGAACGGCGGGAGCCCGAGAAGAGACCACGAAGTTGTCCACCACCCACGCGGTCGAGGCCGCGAGGAGGATGCCGTGCTCGGGTATGCCGCAGTTGATGAAGCTCAGTACCGCCGCGAAGTAAGTGTCGCCGGCAATGAAGCAGGCAGCCGCGTCGACGCAGAAGTCGCTGGCGGCGAAGTAGACGGCCTAGGCCGCGGAGTCGACCCGCGAAACGAGTGCGGAGGCGTGGAAGGCCCACTTGGGCACTGCCGCGTTCGCAAAGCTCAACATCAGATTGGCGGAGGAGCATTAGAAATGGCCCGACCAAGCGCCGCCGTTCGTATTGCCGCCAAATGGCAGGTCTTGCCGCGCTTCCCGTGGGACCATCTCGGGCCGTACGTTGCCAGGACTCTCGCGCACATCGCACTCTCACGGCCAGGCGAGCCGGTGCCGCTAGCCGACCTCGAGGTGCTCCTGTTCCGATTACCCCGGCGCCCATCTCGGTCCAGCAGGTGCGCCATGGCCAAGAAGGCGGTGCGGAACGCCGGCAAGCACCTGCGCACGGCGCACGGCCGAGTCCTCATCCGGGAGCCCGCCGGCGTGCGAGCTAGCGTTGACGACGAAGAGACCGAGAGAATTCTGGCGACCCGCGCGATGCAGAGAGCAAAAGCTGCGACCCGCTCCCTTCTCCGAACGCTTCGGTTGGTAGATCTTGAGCAAGTCGTTCGGGACCCGAAGGTGGTAGATGCGGTCGAGGGCCTTTCCCCAGACCTTCTTGAAACCGACGAAGACCGAGCTTGCGTGCGTGACTTCCGAGGCCGCCTGGCAGTGAGCGTCCCGCATCGATTCTCTCTGTTCCGGGCGCGGCAGTTCGACAGGCAGGTGCGCGACAGACTGCGGCAAGTGGAGGCTGCACGACATGACCGGTGACTGTGTGCTCCATTGCATGTCGGACGGGATGCTGCCGCCACGAGAAGCAGCCGTCGGTGCCGACGTGAACGACGAGCTCGCCGTCGATCGGTGGGAGCGGGATTTGCCCGACTGGGAGCTGGAGCAGCACTTCGGCGAGGGGGCGCTCGAGGAGTTCGACGCCACGGGCGAGGACCCCGATCTCGACCGTGACGCCGCCGCGCGGCGGATGGTCGACTACGCCGTCACCGCTCGCCAGCTCGGCGCCAAGCTCAGCGAAGGCACGGCTCAGGCCGCAGCCCGAGCTCGCGACCGACTGCAGCGACGGAAGCAGGAGTTAGCCCAGCGAGGGCGGCCACCATTGGTGTCTCCACCTCCGCCAGCCGGTCAGCGTGTGCGGCGGGCGCGGACCAGGGCGCCACGCCGGACTGCTGCCTGCCGGCGGGCGCGGGTTGCCGATGCCGGTGACGATGGTGATGGCTCCGGTCCATGGACCGGATTGGTTGAGCAGGCGTCGGTCCCGAATTCTCAGCCCGGCGCGGGGATAATAGTTTGGGAGAGCGCCCCCGCTTCGGTGGAGGTGGACCGTGCCTAGGCAGGCTCCCGTGGTTATGACGGTGGCCGAGACCGCTGCCTTCCTCGGGATGTCCAAGCGAACCATTCGCCGGATGATCGAGGACGGACGCCTGGTTGCCCACCGCGTTGGCCGAAGTGTGCGCGTCGACGGTGGTTCCGTGACGGCATTGCTGTGGAAGCCCGAGGCGGCTTCCACGCCGGAGCCGCGAATGCGGAAGCAAGACAAGCCCGGAGTCCGCCTCGGACGCCGGTTGAAGTACTCGAAGGAATGGGCCGGTTTCATCGCCGGTGTCGAGGTGGCGCTGGGCACGACCGATGAAGAGGAAGCCAGGTCCAGGCTTCTCCGGGCGCACACCACCTGGAACAAGATCAAGGATGCGGAGGATGAACTTGAGAGTTTGAGGAAGACCTGCTTCGTGGTGCGGGAGAAGAAGCGTGGTCTCGTCCTGCGTTTCCGAGCTCATGATGGTGACCGGGGCTCAAAGCGGGTGTCCCCGGAACTCGTTGCCCAGCTCGCAGAAGACAGCCTCGTCAAGCTGTACGCTGTGCTGTGGTTCCTAGCCAATGTGGGGATCGGTGAAGGGCGCCAATTGCGGCGGCGACCTGGCGTCACGATATCTGGCGGCACCAAGATTGGCCCTGACATGACCCTGCACGACGTGGCGTATGCGTGGTTCTCCGGGGAACTCACCGAGAGATACGGGGCAGAGTACGTCAGGCCCAAGAAGACCGCTCAGGGTGACCGGCTTCGGTACGACAAGTACATCGCCCCGGTAGCCGCGGATGTCCGGGTGGTCGATCTGCGAGGCGAGCGAGTGGCCATGGTCGCTGAGGCCATCCTCGAGCGGGCCACGAGACTGTTCCCCGATGCTCGTCCGGCCACGCGACGCCAGGTACTCCAAGTCTTCACCCGCATCCTCGGCTTGGCGGTCTTTCCGCTGCGGCTGCTTCCGACCAATGACCTGCCACGCGGATTTCTGCCGAGTGCAAGGTGCAATCTGGCCTTCAGCTACGTGTACCCCGACGAGGAGGGCAACCTACTTGCCTGCACAAAGGTGCCGATCCATCACCGCATGTTTTTCGGCGTGCTCGACCGGGAGGGGCTGCGGGTGTCAGAACTCAGAAACCTCGAATGGCGTGAGGTCGACCTCGACCGTGGGCTACTCCGCCTCGACGAGAACAAGACGGGGGATCCCAGAGCCTGGAAGATGGATGCAGGGGTGGTCGAGGCCCTGCGCCGCTGGAACCGCCTGCAGGCCAAGACGATCCGGGACGCCGGTCATGTGATGGCTCACCCCTTCACCGGCAAGCGCTTCCCCAAGAGCCGTACGGCAGAGCACCTCAGAAGCGCGCTGAAGCGGGCTGGGGTCACGCGCGAGGAGCTCTTCGAGACCACCGATGTCAGGATGGCCCTGCGGGCCCACGACCTCCGGGCGACCTTCGTCACGATCTCTCTGGCGCAGGGGAAGTCGGAGACCTGGGTCACGGACCGCACCGGGCACAAGAGCAGCATCATGCTCTACCGGTACAAGAGGGCCGCCAGGACGCACGCTGAGGCCGAGTTCGGTGCTTTGGCTCCGCTGCACGAAGCCATCCCGGAACTGCGCGAGATGGACGCGTAGGGGGAGCAAGAGGGTCTGGCGGGCTGGTGTCCACGACAGGGCATCAGCCCGCTGGCTCCGTAGTCTGCTCCTAGCTCCAGATCTGCATCACTGAGGTCGCCGCGTCGCACGCACTGGATTCGGCGAGAGAAATCCAATGCGTGGTCCCAAGTTGGGTCCCAAGTTGGGTCCCGGGTTTCTGGCCGACGCGGTCTCCGACCCCTCGCGCGATCACCAATCCAGCATCTTCTCTGCGGTGGCCCCTCCCGGGGTCGAACCGGGATGCCCTTTCGGGCGGAGGATTTTAAATCCCCTGCGTCTGCCATTCCGCCAAGGGGCCTTGGGTGGTGAGGTGACGTTTGGCGCAGTCGGCGGGGGGATGCAAGGCAACGCGCGAGGGGGGATGTGCGGAGTGTGACGGGCCGCCGGGTGACGCTCTGGAAACGCCGTTGCGGTGTGAAGTGCGCGTCGCGTCGAAGCGGCGCTCGCTGCCGTGCGCCAGTCGACTCAACCTCTCCGCTCGCGGGTTGAAGGACGCTGTTGAAACGGCACGTCCTACCGAAAGGCCACGACACATCCATGAACAATTTCCGCCACTTGTCACGTCGGAGGGAAACCGAAATGGCCTCGGTCAATCCCCCGCCGAGGTGAACATCCGCTCGATGGCGCTGACGCGCTCGGGTTCGTCGAGCGCCTCGCACAGCTCTCGTACGGTCGGCAGAACGCGGTCGCGGTCGATGGTGTCGCGATGGAGCGCGATCAAACGCTCAACGTCCTGCTGATCCTGCGGTCGCCATGCAACCGTCTTGTAGATGATCAAGTCTTCCGGTCTTGCAACGGGCACGCGCACCTCTCCGAGGTTCATCAACTCGGCGGATGCGATGGCCTCCTCTTCGAACGACAGCCAGGCGATGGACAGGTCCACCTCCACGCCCGTTGGCTCGTGCTTCAGCATCAGAACCTGGTTGGCCTCGGCGAACCTCTCGGCGTCAGGAATCCGCGGCGCCAACCCGAATTCAGCCAGCACTTCAATGGTCTGCGCGATGGTAGTGTGCCCTCCGGATACGGTGAAGTCCACGTCGCGAGTGGCGCGCGGAACGCCTCTCGCGATGGCGGCAATGCCGCCGATCAGCATGCCCCTTGCGGGCAGCGCATCGATGGACCGACCAACCGCCGCCAAGGCTTGGCCCAGTCCCCGGGTCAGCGGCGTGGGTTGCTTCGCCATTGCTTTCGCACTCGCGCCCACGCCCGACGCGCCTCGGCTACTTCACGCTCGCGAACCGGGTCTTCGCCCTGGAACGCCGCCGGATTCAGCGCCCGTATCTCCTCCGCCGCCACCAGAGCTTCAGCCGGCGTGAGCGGCGAGGTCCTACGCTCGGCCTGAGCTCGCGCCTCGGCAGCGCGCCAACCCGCCACCTTGCCGCGCAGCTGCTCAGCCAGTCTGGACATCTCCGTGAGAGTAGCTGCACACGAGGCCCGAGCCAACCTTGGAACTCGGCTTCGGTGGGTGGCGGCCTTGCGCGGGCGAGAGAAACGGCGCCGTGGCTGGATCAGCCTGTTCCGTGTCGGGTCGGACGTCAGCCGAGCAACTAGCGCCGCTCCGCTCGCCCTACAAGCAGCTCGTGGTCAGGTCCAGGCCACGACTCTCGAGACGTTGAATCAAGGCTTGGTTCTCGACGCAGTCGAACGGGTTGTTGGCGACGTTCACGGTGTCGCCGTCGGCGAGCTCACCGTTGGTTTCGATGGGCGTCAATTCCAAGATGGCATTGTTCTGCAGCTCGAGAACGGTGAGCGCGGTCAGCCCGGACACGGCGTCGATGGACTCGATGGTGTTTGAGCTAAGTCCCAGCGTCACCAGTGCGGTGAGTCCCGCCAACGGCCCGATGTCGGTGATGCTGTTGCTGCTGAGATCGAGATCGGTGAGTGCGGTCAGGGGCTCCAGCGCGGTGATGTCACTGATTTGGTTGTCCGCGAGGTGGAGTGTGACGAGCGCGGTCATCCCGGATAGCGCTCCCACTTCGGTGATCTCGTTGACGTTCAGGCGGAGGTCCGTCAGCTGGGTCAACCCCGCCAGCAGCGTCACATCCTCGATAGAGTTCACTCCCAACCTGAGCTCGGTCAATCCGGTCAACGCCTCGAGCGCAGACACGTCCGTGATCGCGTTGTCGTCGAGATCGAGCGACTGCAAGCTGGTCAGCGCCGATAGGGTGCTCACGTCGGAGATGACGTTGTGGCTCGCGCGAAGCGTGGTGATGTTCACCGCGCCGCTAATCGGGCTCAAGTCGCTGATCTGGTTGTTCTGCAACTCGACCTCGGTGAGCTCGGTCAGCGCAGCGAGCGCGCCGATGTCCGAAATGGCGTTCTCCGCCAGCACCAGCCTGGTGAGCGCAGTCAGATCGGACAGTGGCCCCACCTCGCTGATCTCGTTGAATCCCAGATCGAGCTGCTCCAAGGACGTCAACCCGAGCAGAGGGCTCAAGTCCCTCACGGTGTTGTGGCTCACGGTGAGCGACGTGAGTGCCCGTAGGCACTCGATGCCGGTTAGGTCGTCGATGCACCAGCGGCACGAGACGTTGAGCTCTTCCAGCTCTTCCACGTCCCGGTAACGCACGCGGACGTCCTCGTCGACCACTCCGATGGCGAACTTGACCTGCTCCTCGAGCTCTGGGTCGTCGAACTGGATCGCGCCTTCACACCCCGGCGGTGCGTTGTCGGCACCGGCACCTCCGCCGTTGCCGTCGTCACACTCTTCGCACTTCTTGCAGTCGTCCCCGCAAGCCAGCGCGAAGTAGGCAGCACCCGCCAGGGCAATCCCCCGAACCACACTGGAAACCTTCATCAAATATCCACTTTATCGCACCGACGGCACGTCTGCCAGCTCGGCGATCGATGGCGAAGCCGCGCTGGGCGCTTCGGTGGTGGCCGGCTCGACGGGGACGTCGCCGAACCGGGTGTAACGCCAACGACTATTCCTTCTTTTCCTCGGCCGGGGGCTCGGGGAACAGGCTCAGATTGCCCTCGAAGGGAGGCTTCAGCTTGCCCGAATCGCGAGTGAGGATGATGCCATTGGGCGTCGCCCACTGGACCTTCATCTTGAATTCTTCCGGCTTGTCGAGCTTGGACGACTTCCACCCCTCGGGCAGCGCCTTGTCCTCTTCGTCCATGGCCTTGCGGACCTGAGTGTGGCTCAAGACAAACCCTTCGGATTCCACGATGCCGTCGCGATCCGTGGTGAGAATCGTCGCTCGGGTACGGTCGATCTCGGCGGCCTCGTTGAGCGCCACGTCTGCGACGGTGAGTCGCTCGGTGAGCCGCACGACGATCTCGGAAGCCCCGCCGGGAAGCACGTTGGTGCGTTCGAGCGCGATCGCGAAGTGATTCGTCAAGCCGTAGTCGGCGGGCGCCACGATGTTCTCCACAGGGCCGTGCAGAAGCAGCTCCTTCGGCTTCTGGACGCCGACCCACGCCAGCAGCTGAATGCCCCGCTTGGCCTTCACCTCCACGCGCAGCGGAGAGGCTTCTTTCAGGCTCTCTTCCTTGAACTCGAGGCCAGGCTCTGGCACGCAGGTCACGTCTTGGATGTCCCCCAAGAAGTCCGGCTTGGCCGGACCCTTGCCAGCGCGCACAGCCGCGATGATGGCCTCACACGCCTCGTCCAGGGACTCGTACGGACCCGGCTTCGGGTCGTTGCCGCCCTCGGCTGGCCCGGCGCTCGACTCCTGCCCCAGCTTGTCCAGAAGCTTCTCGGCCGCCTTGATCGCTCCGGGCGCACTCAGCGGCTGAGCCAACACCAGCTTCGCCAAGCGGGAGGCCTGAGCGTTGTCCTCCGCGGCCGCGGCAATCTGCGCCATTTCCACCAGCAGCACGCCGCTCGTGGGATCGAGGTCACGCACGCCTTCCAAGGCGGAGAGCGCCTCCTTGTGCTTGCCCTCCTCAGCCAATCCGCGCGCAGTCTTCAGGGCGCCGAGAATCTTGCGCCGCGCCTTCTTGGTGGCCGCGACGTCCAGACGAGTCCGTGGATTCAACCCCACCCGCTTGGGTGGTTCCTTGGGCTTGACCGGCGCGGCTGAAGCAGAAGCCGATGCGCTGGGCGTCGTTGGTGTCGGTGACTTCTCTTTGTCGCAGGCCTGGCAGGCGACCAAAACCAAGCTTGCATAGACCGGAACTACGATACGCATATCGATCAGTCTGCACGCCGGTGACCCGGGCGTCAACGCGTCTCGTCGCTCTCTCGCCGACGCCGCCCATCCCGGCCTTTCCTCCGGTATCCCGCGCGGTTGCGGCTCCTGCGCGGAGCCCGGCAACCGACGTGCATCCACGTTCCGATTGGACTCTTCGACGGCGGCGTCGAGCCGACGCTTCTCGATTTGGATATGCAATTGGGCAATTGAACGGCAGCGGCCAGCGCACGGTCCGGCGGCACGTTCTGCCGACCCACCACGCATGCGATAGCCAGTGGCTGTGACGTCCCAACCAACGCGCGCGCGTCTTTCGCTTCTCACGTCCACACGGAAGCGAAGTGTGCGCACCGACATCGCAACGAACACGAGCGCGTTTGCACCAGTAACTCCGCCCTGCGATTGCGCGAACGCGTCTCTGACATGGTCCGCTCCGGATGTGCGTCGTCGTGGTGTGAAGTGTCCGTCACGCGGCGGGAGGTCGACGCATGCGTGCACCCCCAGGGGGGAAGCCGGCGCGTCGGATCCGCACCGTTTCGGTGCGCTCTATCACTTACGGAAGCGCCTATCTGAGGGAGTGGGCTGTAGGTAATTGCCGCCACTGTCACACCACTTCCCACATTCCAGTACCTGGGCGCGCGCCTGTCGTGCCGCACTCGGTGAAATACTCATGCGCGACGCTGCGCAATAGCCGCGAGTTTCTGCCCTTTCTTTCCACCTCGATCGGTGTTCCCGGGCTTCACGCAACTGGCTGTTTTTCCGTGGCTGTAATGCGTTCCAAGAGCGGTTTCCCACAACCGCGTGTGTTGGCCAGATGCTAATCTTAGAGTCATGTTGGGTAAGTCTCGGTCGAGGGTCAAATTTGTCCTGGCCGGTGTACTGGGTGCACTGGTCGTGGTCGCTGTCTCGTGTGGCGTCCCAGATGTCCACTTCGTGGAGCTGGACGCTGGCGAGGATGCAGGCACCGATGAAAGCGGTCCCGATGTTTCGGGGGCGATGGAGGCGGCGGGAGTCTATTCGCTGGCCTGTGCCGCGGATGACCAATGCTCGCAATTCCCAGCGACCCGGACCTGCGATCTCGAGAACTCGCTCTGCGTGGAGTGCCTACCCAACGAGGGCTCCTGCGGCGTGGGTCTCTATTGCGGAGAAGACTACGAATGTCGAGTGGGCTGCGCCACCGACGAAGACTGCCCCGACCTGGAAAGCTGTGACGACGAGACCCACGAATGCATCGGCTGTGCCGAAGACGACGACTGCCCCCTCGGAGCCATATGTGACCCGACCACCCAACACTGCGTCCCTGGCTGCGGTCCCGAGCGAACCTGCCCTGCCGGGTGGGTGTGTTGCAGCGGCGAATGCGCCAACCTGCTCACCAGCGACGACCACTGTGGCGACTGCGACGAGCCGTGCGCGGCGGACAACGCCAACGTCAACTGCGTAAATGCCGAATGCCGAATCGATGAGTGCAACGACGGGTTCGGTGACTGCAACTCAGTCCTGTCCGATGGCTGTGAGTCGGATGTCTTCGGCGACGTCGCCAATTGCGGCGCCTGCGGAGAAACGTGTGACGAGGGCGACGTCTGCAACCATGGCGTCTGCGGTATGGACTGCTCGGACGAGGAGGAAGGCTGGGCAGACTGCAACAGCGACGAGTCCGACGGGTGCGAAACGTCGACCGACACGGACATCAACAACTGCGGCGGATGCAACGTCGCATGCGACCTGCCCAATGCGTCCGTCCAGTGCATCAGCGGCCAGTGCGGTATTCTGCAATGCGAGGGCGACTTCGAGAATTGCACCGATGAGCCCGGGTGCGAGACCGACACGACCTCGAGCGTGAGCCACTGCGGCACCTGCGACCGCGCATGTGGATCCGCCCACGGCACTCCGTCGTGCCGGAACGAACAGTGCTACATCACCTGCGATACCGGCTGGGATGACTGCGACACGAGCCGTCAGAACGGCTGTGAAACCTCGATCAACGACGACATTGATCACTGCGGCGCCTGCCGCGCCGCCTGCCTGAACGACCACGGCAGCATCAGCTGCGTGGACGGTACCTGCGACCCGGTCTGCACCAGCGGCTACGACGACTGCGACGCCGACCCGTCCAACGGCTGCGAGTCCTCCCTCAACACCGACCCCGACAACTGCGGAGGCTGCGGCACGCTCTGCTCGTATGCCAATGCCATCGCAGAATGCCGCAGCGGGGGCTGCGCCCTGGCTGAGTGTGAGGAAGGCTTTGGCGACTGCAACAACGACCCCAGCGACGGCTGTGAAGTCAATTTGGAACAGAGCGTGTCCCACTGCGGCGGCTGCAATCAGCCTTGCAGCACCAACAACAACACTCCGAGTTGTGCGCTCGGGGCCTGTGTTCCCAACTGCAATGCCGGGTGGAGCGACTGCAACGACGATCCGCGCGATGGCTGCGAGGTCAACACCGCCGTTTCGGTGACGGACTGTGGCGATTGCGGCGACCGCTGCACCGCATCGGAAGAGACCAAGACTCCGTTCTGCCAGGGCGGGGTCTGCGGCGAGGCAGATTGCCCGACGGGGCTGGGCGACTGCAATGCGGACGTGTCGGACGGCTGCGAGGTGATACTCAGCGCCGATCTCGGCAACTGCGGCGGATGCGGTGTGCAATGTGCCAGCGTTGCCAACGCAACGCCGACCTGCTCCTCGGGCATCTGCGCCATCGGGCAGTGCTCCAGCGGTTGGGGAGACTGCAACAACGAATACCCCGACGGTTGTGAGACGAACACGAACACCAGCGTCAATCACTGCGGCTCGTGCGGGGCGGCGTGTGTGCTGGGCAACGCCAAGGCGCGCTGCGTTTCCGGGGATTGCCGCGTGTTGGAGTGTGAGCCCGGATTTGGCGACTGCGACACGACCCTCCCGGGCTGCGAGACGAGCATCAGCGACCGGACCGACAACTGCGGCGCCTGCGGCGTGGTCTGTGACCTGGCGGGCACGTCGGTTCACGACTGTGAGGACGGCGTGTGCCAGGCCATCGCCTGTGACACGGGCTACGGTGACTGTGACGGCGATCCAACCAACGGCTGCGAGACTGATCTGCGCGACAGCTTCTCCCACTGCGGCGCCTGTGGGACCTCGTGCCGGGCGTCCGATGCCAATGGGACCTGCAGCGGGGGCGTCTGCGACTTCGAATGCAGCAGCAATGACGTCGCCAACTGCGACGGCGATTGGTCAAACGGTTGTGAGACCGACCTAACCGCGCTAAGCGATTGCCGCGCGTGCGGCCGGGATTGCACTGCGCTGCCCAACGTCAGCGGCGTCTCCTGTGCGGCCGGTGGCTGCCAGATCAGCAGCTGCGATCCGGGCTGGGCCAACTGCACGACCGAGGACGGTTGCGAGACCAATCTCCGCAACAGCGCCAGCAACTGCGGGGCTTGTGGCAACGATTGCCGCAGCCTGTCGCACGTCAACGTCAACACCGTGAGTTGCTCCCAGAATGCGTGCGTGATTGGCACCTGCGAGACGGGCTGGGCCGACTGCGACGGCGATCCGACCAATGGCTGCGAAGTCGATTTGATGAATCGCACCGGGCACTGCGGGGCTTGCGGTGCGAACTGCGCTGCGGCGGCCAACGTGACCGAGACGTACTGTTCGGCGGGCAGCTGCGTGATTCAGACCTGCGCGCCCGACTACCGGGACTGCGACGGCAACGCCGCCACCGGGTGCGAGATCAACGTGGTCGACAACGACGCCAACTGCGGCGCCTGCGCGAACGCCTGCGTGGTGAACGCTACCTCTCACGTTGCCGGTGCCCAGTGCAATGGGAATCAGTGCGAGGTAACGACCTGCGTGGGCGGATACGGCGACTGCAACGGGGCGTACGCCGACGGCTGTGAGGTGGACCTGACGAGCAACGTCAACAACTGCAACACGTGCGGCAACGTGTGTCTGGACACCTACGGAACCCCGGCGTGTCACAACTCCACCTGTGGCTACTCACAGTGCAACGCCCCGCTGGCGGATTGCGATGGCGATCAGTTCTGCGAAACCGACCTCTCCTCGGACGACATTGACAACTGCGGAGCGTGCGGCAACAGCTGCCTGCCCAAGCCAGCCAACACGCTCAGCGTCGCTTGCGTCAATCCGAACTGCGATATCATCGATTGTCTGCCCGGCGGTTGGACCGACTGCAACGTGACCTACGCCGACGGCTGCGAGGTCAACCTCAACAACAGCGTTCTGCAATGCGGCGCTTGCGGCAACAACTGCAACGACCTGGGCGGCGTCACCGAGCACGTCGCCCTGTATGCGTGCGTGACCGGCGTCTGTCAGGTCGAAACCTGCGCTGCCGGCTGGGGCGACTGCAACGTCGACGCCACCGATGGTTGCGAGCGGGACACCTACAACACGCTGACCAGCTGCGGCAACTGCAGCAACAGTTGCATCGCCAACGCTCCGACCAACATGCACGCGACCAGCTGCACCATGGGCAACTGCGCGTATGCGTGTGATACCGGCTTCGGCGATTGCACGTCAGCACCCGGCTGCGAGACGGATCTCCGCAGCGACATCAGTGGCTGCGGCTTCTGCCTGCAACCCTGCAGCACCTACAACGGCACACCCACCTGTTCGGGTTCGACGTGCAGCATGACCTGCAACCCGGGTTGGGACGACTGCAGTGCGAACGAGAACACCGCCCGCGATGGCTGCGAGACCTCGGTGGTGGCGGACCCGGCGAATTGCGGCGGCTGCGGACAATCCTGCAGCTTCATCCACGGCACGCCGGACTGCGCAGCGAGCGTGTGCGGCATGGACTCCTGCGAGTCGGGATGGAGCGATTGCAGCGCCGACGAAAACATCTCCCGCGATGGTTGCGAGACCAACACGGCATTCGATCCGACCAACTGCAAGGGCTGTGGCAACGACTGCACCACGCTCTTCGCCAACGGAAGTGGCTACTGCGGCGCCACGGATTGTGTTCTGGGAGCCTGCGACTCGGGCTGGGGCAACTGCAACAGCGTAGAGAGCGACGGCTGTGAGGCCAATCTCAACACCAGCTGGACTAGCTGCGGTGGCTGTGGCGATGCGTGCAGCACGACCCACGGCACTCCCAGTTGCACTGGGGGCAACTGCAGCATGGGCTGCGCTGCGGGTTGGGGCGATTGCAGTGCCGACGAGAACGTGAGCCGCGACGGCTGCGAGACCAATCTGGTTTCGGACGCTTCGAATTGCGGCACCTGCGGCACCGTGTGTGACGACCTGGCTCCCAACTCCACGCCCGTGTGCAACTCCAATGTCTGCGAGCACACCTGCGACGCCGGGTTCGCCGACTGCAACAGCGACCTGAATCTCGCCACGACCGACGGCTGCGAGACCAACACCCAGACCAACCAGACGAACTGCGGCGGCTGCGGCAACGACTGCGCCGCGACCGTACCCGCCAACATGACGGCCACCGGGTGCTCGCTGGGCAGTTGTCAGTACACCTGTGCTGCGGGCTTCGCCGACTGCGACGGCAACCCGGCGAATGGCTGCGAGGTGAACCTCGACACCAGCACGAGCCACTGTGGCGGCTGTGGGCTCGCCTGCAGCAACGTGAATGGCACGGCAAGCTGCGTGAGCGGGCAATGCAGCGTCACCTGTGCCGTGGGCTGGGACGACTGCAGCCTGAACGAGAACGTGACTCGCGATGGCTGCGAGACGTCCGTCAGCAGCGATCCCGCGAACTGTGGCGGGTGCGGGCAGACCTGCAGCACCAGTCACGGCACGCCGAGCTGCATTGCGAGTCAGTGTGTCATGGCCTGCAGCGTGGGGTGGACCGACTGCAGTGCCATCGAGACCACCGTGCGGGACGGCTGTGAGACCAACACCAGCAGCGACAACCTCAACTGCGGCACTTGCGGGAACGATTGCACCGACGACTATCCCAACGCCAGCGGCTACTGCAGCGTGGGAGTCTGCCAGATGGGTGCCTGCGCTCCGGGCTGGGGCGACTGCACGGCGGCCAACGGCTGCGAGACGAATCTGGCGTCGAGCCTGGCCAACTGCGGCGGCTGCGGTGATGCTTGTAGCGCCGCCAACGGAACGCCGACCTGCTCGGGCGGAGCGTGCAGCATCGCCTGCACCGGTGGCTATAGCGACTGCAGCACGGACGAGAACATCAGCCGCGACGGCTGCGAGACGCTCTCCAGCAACGACCTGAACAATTGCGGCGGGTGCGGCACGGTTTGCGACGACCTGGCAGCCAACTCTGCCCCCGTCTGCAACACGGGCGCTTGCGAGCACACCTGCGACTCCGGCTGGACCGACTGCAACGGGGACCTCAACCTCGCGACCACCGACGGGTGCGAGATCCACACCGATGCTGATCTGGCCAACTGCGGGAGTTGCGGTACGGACTGCACCGCCCTCGCTCCGGCCAACACCACCGCAACCGGATGCGCTCTGGGCACCTGTGAGTACAGCTGCAGCGCAGGTTATGCGGACTGCGACGGCAACATGGCCAACGGCTGCGAGGCCAATCTGGACACCAGCGCTGCGAACTGTGGCGGCTGCGCCTTGGCCTGCAGCACCGCCAACGGCACGCCCACCTGCGTCAATGGCAGCTGCAGCATGGCCTGCAACCTCGGGTGGAGTGACTGCAGCGCGAGCGAGGACTTCAGTCGCGATGGGTGCGAAACCGACACCAGCAGCAACACCGCCAGCTGTGGTGGCTGCGGCACGGCTTGCAGCTCGACCCATGGTACGCCGGTTTGCAGTGGTGCGCAGTGCAGCATGGTCTGCGCTGCCGGTTGGGATGACTGCAGCCCGGACGAAGATTCTGTCCGTGACGGCTGCGAAACCAACACCAACGCCGACAGCACGAACTGTGGAACCTGCGGCAACGACTGCACTGACGACTACGCCAACGCGACGGGTTACTGCAACGTCGGCGTCTGTGCGCTGGGTTCGTGTGATAGGGGGTGGGGCGATTGCACGGCGACCAACGGCTGCGAAACCGAGCTGGCGGCGGACACCGCGCACTGCGGAGCTTGCTTCTACCCGTGCAGCAGCAACCACGGCGCGCCAACGTGCTCGGCCAGCAGTTGCAGCATGACGTGCGACCCCGGCTGGAGCAACTGCAGCGTCGACGAGAACGCCAGCCGCGACGGCTGCGAGACCAACACCGGCAGCGACCTCACGAACTGCGGCACCTGCGGTAACGCGTGCGACGACCTGGCAGCCCACTCCGCGCCGGTGTGCAACGCCAGCGCTTGCGAGCACACTTGCGACTCGGGTTGGAGCGACTGCAACGGCGATCTGAACCAGATCAGCACCGACGGGTGCGAGACCGACAGCAACACGTCCGTCACGAACTGCGGCGGGTGCGGCAACGACTGCGCCGCGATGGCTCCGGCCAACATGCAGCCCACGCTGTGCTCGCTGGGCGTGTGCCAGTACACCTGCCAGGCTGGCTTTGCTGATTGCGACGGCAATCCGACCAATGGTTGCGAGATCAACCTGACCACCAACGCCAACCACTGCGGCGGGTGCGGTAACGCCTGCAGCACGACGGCGGGAACTCCCACGTGCACGCTCGGCGTGTGCAGCATGAGCTGCAATGTGGGCTTCGACGACTGCAGCGCCAACGAGGACGCCGTGCGGGATGGCTGCGAAACGGCCGTCAGCGCCGACCCGGCGAGTTGTGGCGGCTGCGGCGACGCCTGCAGCGCTCTGCACGGCACCCCCGCCTGCATCGGCAGCCAGTGCAGCATGACCTGCGAGCTCGGGTGGAGTGACTGTAGCGCCGACGAGAACCTCGAGCGGGACGGCTGTGAGAGCAACACCAACACCGATACCTACAACTGCGGTGGGTGCGGTAACGACTGCAGCGACGACTTCCCCAATGCGGCTGGCTACTGCAGCACCAGCTTGTGCCAGATGGGTGCCTGCACCGCGGGCTTCGGCGACTGCAACGTCAGCTCGGCCGACGGCTGTGAGACTCAGCTGGCCAGCAACACCGGACACTGCGGCGCCTGCAACTACCCCTGCAGCAGCAACCACGGTACCCCCGATTGCGCAGCCAACACGTGCAGCATGACCAGCTGCGCGGCCGGCTACACCGACTGCAGCGTCGACGAGAACGCCAGCCGCGACGGCTGCGAGACCAACACCGGCAGCGACCTCACGAACTGCGGCACCTGCGGTAACGCGTGCGACGACCTGGCAGCCCACTCCGCGCCGGTGTGCAACGCCAGCGCTTGCGAGCACACTTGCGACTCGGGTTGGAGCGACTGCAACGGCGATCTGAACCAGATCAGCACCGACGGGTGCGAGACCGACAGCAACACGTCCGTCACGAACTGCGGCGGGTGCGGCAACGACTGCGCCGCGATGGCTCCGGCCAACATGCAGCCCACGCTGTGCTCGCTGGGCGTGTGCCAGTACACCTGCCAGGCTGGCTTTGCTGATTGCGACGGCAATCCGACCAATGGTTGCGAGATCAACCTGACCACCAACGCCAACCACTGCGGCGGGTGCGGTAACGCCTGCAGCACGACGGCGGGAACTCCCACGTGCACGCTCGGCGTGTGCAGCATGAGCTGCAATGTGGGCTTCGACGACTGCAGCGCCAACGAGGACGCCGTGCGGGATGGCTGCGAAACGGCCGTCAGCGCCGACCCGGCGAGTTGTGGCGGCTGCGGCGACGCCTGCAGCGCTCTGCACGGCACCCCCGCCTGCATCGGCAGCCAGTGCAGCATGACCTGCGAGCTCGGGTGGAGTGACTGTAGCGCCGACGAGAACCTCGAGCGGGACGGCTGTGAGAGCAACACCAACACCGACGCATACAACTGCGGTGGCTGCGGAAACGACTGCACCGACGACTTCGCCAACGCGGCCGGATACTGCAGCGCCAGCGTTTGCCAGATGGGCGCGTGCAACGCGGGCTTCGCGGATTGCACGGTGGCCAACGGATGCGAAACCAACATCACCACCAGCACGAGCAACTGCGGTGGGTGCGGCGACGCTTGCAGCACCGCGAACGGCACCCCCACCTGCTCTGCCAGCGCCTGCAGCATGAGCTGCATTGCCGGATTCAGCGACTGCAGCGCCGATGAGAACGTCAGCCGCGACGGCTGCGAGACCAACACCGACACCGACCCGACGCGCTGCGGCGACTGCGTCACGGCATGCCCGGACGACTGGAACAACGCCCAGCCCGCCTGCGCATCCGGAATCTGCAACCACACGTGCGACGTTGGCTTCGCCAACTGCAACGGACTGCCGGCCGACGGCTGCGAGTCCGAGCTCAGCACCGACTCTGCCAATTGCGGGGGCTGCGGTACCGACTGCGCCACGCTGGCCCCGACCAACATGGTCAGCACGGGGTGCGCACTCGGCAGCTGCCAGTTTGCCTGTCAGCCCGGCTACGCCGACTGCGATGGCAACCCCGCCAACGGCTGCGAGATCGACCTGAACACCAACGCGGCCAATTGCGGCGGGTGCGGTGCCGCATGCAGCACCTCGGGCGGGACCCCCTCATGCGTGGGTGGCAGCTGCAGCATGGCGTGCAACCTGGGCTGGAGCGACTGCAGCGCGAGTGAGGACTTCAGCCGCGACGGCTGCGAGACCAACACCGCCAGCAACACCGCCAGCTGCGGTGGTTGCGGCACCGCATGCAGCTCGACCCACGGCACGGCCACTTGCAGCGGCGGGCAGTGCAGCATGACCTGTGGCGCCGGTTGGGACGACTGTAGCCCGGATGAGGACGCGGTCCGCGACGGCTGCGAGACGAACGTCAACGCGGACAGCACCAACTGCGGCACCTGCGGCAACAACTGTAC
>CAZSVU010000183.1:0-5093 GCA_964610275.1 uncultured Polyangiaceae bacterium
ACCATCCCAGGTCGGATGGTCACGGCATGCAAGGAATGGACCGATCGAAGGTGGGTTCTGGAGCGCCAGGCTTGCACTGCGCCACCACTTGGGATTTCATTTCTCATCCTGGAGGAACGATGAGCAGAAAAGCGGGCGGTGGGAGCCTTCTGTGTGTTGGTCTGGCGAGCGCCCTGGTGACCACCGCCTGCGGTGGCCCCCACGTGCGCCTCTCGGCTCCGGACGCGTCCGCACCCCCAAAGGAACGCCTGAAGGCGTATGGAAAGCTGCGGCCGCTGAGCATGCACGAGACCCATGTGACGACGCTGCAGGGTGGAGTACCGGTTGGCAGCTATCGTCAGACCGACTACCTGCAACTCGCGAGTGGCCAGCGCGTCTACCACGCCGAGGACCTGCTGCCGGTGATTCCCGAGCAGTCCGTGTCGGCTGCGGCGGCACGCGAGGCGGAGTCGAGCCTATCCACCGCCAACACGTTGCAGTGGGTTGCTGTCGGTCTGATGGTCGTCGGCGGCATGGTGATGGTGGCGAGCGTGACCAGCGCCCCCACCGACGACGGTCCCAACATGACGCCCGTGTACGTGGGAGGGGGCATCATGATGGCAGGCCTGCCCGTGTTCTTCTGGGGCAGCGCCGAGAGAAGCTCCGCCCAAGACGAAAAGGCCACGGCATTCGAGACCTACGACTCGTCACTTCGCGACCAGATGGGTCTCTGTGCCGACGGCAAGGAGGTCAGTCCCTGCCCGTAAGGCGGGGCCACTGGGTACTCGGCAACCACCGAATCTCGGTGATTTCTCGCTGGATGGCGTTTGCGGGAGGGACGAGATCTCCTCCGCATCGGACCGGCGTATCCTGGTCGCACCACCCCTAGGGTGAACTGGGCAGTTCCACTCCAGGCGTACTGCGGCGCCAGGAGACGCGCGGTGGCCCTGAGCGACACGAGCTGCCCACTCCCACCACCACGTAGTACCCACTGTGGGCGCCATTGTCTGCTATATGGCACCAGTGGGGGTCGTGGGGTCCTCCGAAGGGGAATCGCATGCGAATGAACGCGGTGAGGCGTTCCGCCAAGACTTGGTGTGTCTGCGTCATGGTTGCAGCGATCAGTCTCGCTGTTGTGGGCTGCGACGATCCGGCCCACGTCGTCCTCGACATCGGCCTGAGGTGCGGCGACGGCGTCACGGACGACGGAGAGCAATGTGACGACGGGAATCAGGTTGCGGGGGACGGGTGTAATGAGAACTGCCAGCTCGAGCCCGCTCCAGACGGTGGCGAGGACTCCAGCTCCGACGCATCCCACGACGCTCGCACCGACGGCGCGAGCGAGCCCTCGTTCGACGCCGGCGATGGTGGCAGCGGTGGAGAGGGCGCTCTCGACGCAGGGGATGACACCGTAGCGGATGCGGGCGAGGGGGCAGATCTGGACGGTGGCGTCGGTGGGGCTGTCGGCGATGCCGGCCCGGACGCAACCAGCAATGTCGGCGGCGCGACCGCCCAGGGTGGCGACGGTGGTGGACACGCCGGGCGAGGCAGCGACGGCGGTAGCACCGCCCTCCAAGCGGGTGCCGGCGGCGGTCACACCGGCCCCGGTGGTGACACCGGCGCAGGAGGCCATGCAGGTGGTGCCGGAGACGCCGGCGCGGGTGGCACTAGCGGCGCGGGCGGCACCAGCGAGGCGGGCGGTGCTGGCGGCGAGGGCGGAAGCGACGGCGACAGTGGCGCCAGCGGAGCGGGCGGGAGACCATCGACCGGCGACTGTCGCGACGACGATGATGACGAATTCTATGTCGGGTGTGACGACTATTCGGACGTTGCCGGCCCGGACTGCAACGACTCCGATCCGGATATCCACCCCGGTGCCACCGAGGTCCCGGACGATGGCGTCGACAGCGACTGCGACCAAGGCGAGCTCTGCTTCCTCGACGCCGACGACGACGGACACCGCCCGGACGCCACCAGCACCACCGACTCCTCGGACCTCGACTGCATGGACGCGGGTGAGGCCACCAGCACCGACCCCGCCGACGACTGCGACGACGACGATGCCGCCATCCACCCGGGGGCTACCGAGCACGCGGGCGATGAGGTGGACAGCGACTGCGACGGCCAGGAGCTCTGTTTTCTGGACGCCGATGACGACGGGCATCGGCCGGACGCCACCAGCACGACACCTTCCAGCGATCCGGACTGCGCGGACCCCGGCGAGGCCAGCGCCGAAGCCCCGGCTGACGACTGCAACGACGCCGACCCCACCATCCATCCCGATGCGACCGAGCTGGTCGGAGACGAGATGGATGCGGACTGCGACGGCCACGAAGTCTGCTTCGAGGACGAGGACGACGACGGCTACCGCCGCGACGGTGTGCACACCGTCGACTCGTCGGACCTGGATTGCACGGACTCGGGGGAAGCGACGGCAGACGACCCCGCTGGCGACTGCAACGACGGCGAAGCCAGCGTGCATCCCGGTGCGACGGAGCTCGTCGACGACGGCGTGGACAGCGACTGTGACGGAGCGGAGCTCTGCTTCCTGGACGCCGACGGAGACGGACATCGGCCGGACGCAACCAGCACGACGCTGTCATCGAGCTTGGATTGCACGGGGCCCGGAGCGGCAGCTGGTGACGACCCCAGCGATGACTGCAACGACTTGGATCCGGCAGCCTATCCGGGCGCGCCGGAGATCGCGGGCAACGGCGTCGACAACGATTGTGATGGCCAGGAACTGTGTTTTCTGGACGCCGACGACGACGGGCACCGACCGGACGCGACCAGCACGACCTGGTCGATGGATCTGGACTGCCTCGACGCCGGAGAGGCGACCGCCGCCGACCCCACGGATGACTGCAACGACTCGGAGGGCGCAATCTTCCCCGGCGCCACCGAGGGGATCGCGGACGGCGTGGACAGTGACTGCGACGAGCAGGAGCTCTGCTTCGTGGACGCGGACGACGACGGACACCGGCCGGACACCGTCAGCACCGCGACGTCGGCCGATCTCGATTGCGACGATGCGGGCGAGTCCGACGGACTCGATCCGGCTGATGACTGCAACGACTCAGACCCTGACAACTGGGTGTCCTGCAGCAGCTGCGTGGACGAAGACCAGGACGACTACTGGGTCCAATGCGACCAGTACACCCAGATCGAGGGACCGGATTGCGACGATGCGGACACCGACAACTGGTTGTCGTGCGAAGACTGTACGGACGCAGATGAGGACGGCATCTACGTCGACTGTGACAGCTACACCCAGCTGTTCGGGCCGGACTGCGACGATGGAGACGCTGCCACCGGGAGCTGCCCGCCAGTCAACGTGATTCTACTCCTGGGTGACGGAATGGGATTCGAGCAAGTGCGGGCCACCCGCATGTACAAGAGCGGGCCGGATTGGGCGACGACGCCGTTGCGCTTCGAGACGTTCCCCGCCAGCGCGCAAATGACCACGGACAACGTCTACGGCCAGACCACTGATTCCGCCGCCGCCGCAACCGCCATGGCCACCGGCTACAAGGTCGCCAACTCGGTGGTGAGTGTGGTCGACGGCACCGAGCCGCAGACGGTGCTCGAGTACCACCTGAGCCAGGGCAAGCGGGCGGGACTCGTCACCATCGTGGAAAGCGTGGTCGGCGCCACCCCGGCTGGCTTCGGGGCGCACAGCACCAGTCGCTACAACTACGGTGACATCGGGGGCGACCTGCTGGAGGACAGTCGCCCCAACGTGCTCTTCGGGGGCACGGCCGACATCCCCTCCCAGACGGCCGTCAAAACAGCCGACTACCTGTACGTCACCAGCTTGACGGAGATCGACACGTCGCCCGACACCGGACCGGACCACGTGTTCGGGGCATTCGTGAGTCACAGCTCCCCATCGCTTCCGGCAAGAGCACAGACGGCTCTGGAAGTGCTCGACAATGAGCCGGCGGGTTTCTTCGCACTGATCGAGCACGAGGGAACCGACGAATACGGGCACGCCAACGACCTGGCGCAGGTGATCTCGTGCGTGCTGGAATTCGAGCAGGCCGTCAGCACGGTGTTGGCCTGGGCGGAACGGCGCACGGACACGCTGGTGGTGATACTGGCGGACCACGAAACCGGAGGCCTGGTGGTCACGGAAACCGATCCTCAGGTCGAGGTCGTCCCCGACCACACCTACACCAGCACGGCACACACGTCGGCTCCCGTCCCCGTGTTCGCCCGCGGCCCCGGCGCGGAGACCGTGCTCGGTCTCATGGACAACACCGACGTCTACACACTGCTCGGCGGCCCACCGCGGTAGAGCAGGGTCGACGCACGCCGCTACTGAATGCCGTACTGCTTGAGCCGGCGGTAGAACGTGCGGCGTGGGATCCCGCTGAGCTCCGCGGCCTTGACGCGGTTCCAATTGCAGTCCTTGAGCGCGCGGATGATGACCTCGCGCTCGCTCTCGTGGTGCTCGGAAACGGCTCGACGCCGCTGGGGGGTCGAGGGGCCACTGGGAGGCTCGGCACGCGCCGGGCTCCGGGGCGGTAGCTCCGAGACCTGCTCGTACACGGGTTCCTCCAACGGAGGTGGCGGACCGCCCGTGCGAAGCCCATCCGGGAGGTCGAAGTCGTACTGTCCGAGCTCCGCGCGCTCCCCCAGCACCCAGGCGTTCAAGAGCACGTGCTCGAGTTGTCGCACGTTACCGGGCCACTCGTACTCCATCAGCCGTCGCATGCCATCCCGGGCCACACTCCCCTTGTCGCGCTTGTAGCGCGCCGCGAAGCGACCGAGGAAGTGGTCGACCAGCTGCGGGACGTCCTCGCGGCGATCCCGCAGCGGTGGGAGAGCGACCTCGACCACGTGAATGCGATAGTACAGGTCCTCGCGGAACTTGCCGTCCTTCACCATCGCCTCGAGATCTCGATTGGTCGCGAAGATGAGCCGCACGTCCACGGGCTCCTCGGAGTTCCCGCCCACCGCACGCACCGTGCGCTCCTGCAACACGCGCAACATGCCGGCTTGCATGCGTTGCGGCATCTCCCCGATTTCGTCGAGCAGCACGCTGCCCCCTTCGGCTTCGCGAAACAGCCCCTTGCGAGCCCGATCCGCGCCGGTGAACGCACCCCGAACGT
>CAZSVU010000183.1:5103-17078 GCA_964610275.1 uncultured Polyangiaceae bacterium
AAAAACGCGATACCCTCGTTCAAAGCATTCAAATGACTGAAGAGTTTGTTTTTTAGTAGATTTTTGGGGATCGTGTTGCAGTTTATGCCGAGGAACTTCTTCTTGCCTCGCTCGGATGCGTTGTGAATGGCGCGCGCAACCATCTCCTTGCCGGTACCGCTCTCGCCGGTGATCAGCACCGGGACGTCGGTGTCCTTGAGCCGGTCCATCAATGCGTACACTCGACGCATGGGGGCGCTGGTGCCGACCAACCCTTGGTAGCCGAAGTGCCCGTAGAGGGTATCTCGGGCGTCACGCAGCTGGCGCCGAGCACGCTTGAGCTTGGCCGTGCGATCGCCCAGAAGCTCCCGCAGCCGCTCCTGCGCCTCTTCCAGCTGCTGGTTGGCCGCGGCCAGCTCGTCGGCGCGTTGCTGGTTCTCGTTGACGAGCCGAGCCGTCTCGATGGCGATCGCGACCTGATCGGCAAAAGCGCGCAGCGTCGGTAGCTCGCGTTCGAAGTGCGCGCCCGGTCGATGCCGTGTTTCCACGTACAACGCCCCGATGGGCTTGCCCGAAGGCGACATCACCGGCACACACGCCACCGAGTGGAGCATCATCTGATGCACCGACGCAAAGCCGCCAAAGCGCGCGTCGTCGCGGGCGCTCAGGCTGACCACCGGTTCGCCCTTCTTGATGACCGATCGGGCGATGGATCGCGAGAACTCGGCGTGGATGGTGTCCCGCGCGTCTCGTCGGGACGTGTGGACGCTGAGCGAGTCATCATCCTGCAGTAGCAGCACGTAGCCGCGCTCGGCACGCAGGAGGTCCACGGCATGGTCGGTCACCTGCGCCGTGAGCCGGCTGAGGTCCATCTCCCCGGCGAGCTCGCTGTTGATCTCCAGAATGCGCGCCAGCCTCCGCTCGAGCGGTGTGCTCGTGCCGGAGGTCGACGAGATGGATTCGGCGCCGAGCGTCGTCGCGGTGCGGCCGGGCAGCACCAACGGCGGGTCGACGGGCAGGTGCTCCGTGGAGGCGTAGCCTGTTTCGCGAGCCACGGAAGAGCGCAGGGCGCGACGCCGTGGGTCGTTCCAGTAGACCTCGCGCAGATCGCGCGGCAGACGGGCACCGATCTCCTCCAACACCGCCAGGGCTTCTTCGCGATCGCGTCGCGCGCGGATCTTCTGTCCTTCGGCCTCCTCGAGCTCGGAGCGGGCCAGCAGTGCACGCCACACCCACTCCTTCTGCCCGGCCTCGCGCGCAGCAGCGAGCGCCTCCTCCACGTGCGGCCGCGCGCACTGCGAGTCGCTCGATAGCAGCGCCACCCGCGCCTCGGCCAGCAGCAGCAGCGATCGATGCGCCGGAGCATCACCCAGCTCGGCCAGGGCTCGCTCCAGCTCTCGGCGGAGCTCCGTGGGATCGGCCAGGCGACTTCCCGAAGCCACCAGCACGCCCTCGAGGCGAGCCTCCGCCGCATCCAGGCCTCGCCCGATCGCCTCATAGGCCGCCGCGCACTGCTGGAAGCCGGAGAAGGCCTGATCCACCTGGCCCAGGCGAGCCTGCAGCTCGCCCTGCAATCCCGTCAGCTGTGCGCGCATGACCGGTGAGAGCTGTGAGCGCTGCTCCTCCAGGGCATCGATGTTGGTGCGCGCACGAGCGAGGCGCCCGAGGTACAGATCCGTGTTGGCGAGGTTCAACAGCGCGATGCGTGTGGTGGAGCGACGGCCGGAGCGCTTGCCCATGTCCACGGCTGCCTCGAAGTGCTCGATGGCGCCCGCGATGTCGCCGCTCACCTTGAGCAGACCAGCGAGATTCAGCTGCACGCTCGCGAGCAGACCCGCTTCACTGGCGGCCTCTGCCGCCACAATCCCCCGTCGGTACGCGTCGCGGGCCTCGTCCATCCGATCGTCGCGCTGCAGCACCAGCCCCAGGGACGACAGCGCCACGGCCTCTTCGCGCGGTGCTCCGGCTTCTCGGGCCTGAACCACGGCCCGGTCGAGCTCCTGACTGGCTTCTTCCGCACGCCCGACATACGAGTGCGCCAGTCCCTGGTAGGCCAGCGCTTCTGCGCCCAGCCGTCCGGGCTCTCGGGCGAGCGGCTCGAGCAACTGCAACGCCTCGGCATACTGCGCCCCCCCCACGTGAGCACGTGCCAGGTAGAGCGCGCGGCGCTTGGAGTCCCGGCCATCGGGGGACTCGTCCGGGTAGTCGGCGGCCGCGGAGAGTCGGTCGAGCGCCGCCTGAGCATTGCCGAGCCCGAGCTCCAGGCGAGCCCATTCTACCGCCGCGGCCAGGGTGGCGGCGTCGACGTCTTCGAGTGCCGGGCGCGCTTCGTTGAAGCGACCCCGATCCAGGAAGTGACGAGCGCGCTGCAGCGGATCAGCCGGCGCCATGGACGCGCGCTGGTTGCGGGTGGTGCTGATCAGCCGTTCGATGTCCGACTTCGAAGCCACGGCTTCGGAGGCAATCATTCGGACCAGCCGGCGGAGCTCTCCCGGACGCCCACCGGACATCGCGAACACTTCGCTCAGCAGGTGGTCGGTCAGCGACGGTACCGCGCGCCGCATGAGCTCGATCACCGCTCGTTCGTCCAGCGGCGGCACGTCCAGGGAGACGCTGCGGCCCTCCAGCTCGAAATCCCCCACGGTGACCAGACGCGCGCCCTCACCGAGGGCGCGGTTGAGCTCCGCCGCACCTTCGGATCCATAGGCGGCCACGTCGTCGACGAGCACGGTCACGCCCCCAAGCTCGTCGTGGGCGTCGAGCTCGGCTTCGAGCGCCGAGCGGCTTCCCGCAGCAGCTTCGTCGATCCACGCGAGCGGCTTGCCGGCCACGCCGAGCGACCACGCGATCCGCCGGAGCAACGCGCTGCGGCCGGATCCGTTGGGGCCAATTAGGCAGAGCACCTGCGCGGGCTCGAGCGCGTGAACCCGATCCAGCAGCCGCGCCGAGGTGGCCTCGATGCCCACGATGGGCCAGAGCACGGCGTGCTCGCCTTCGGGCTCTCGTTCGCTCAGGCGCACCGCGCGTCGAAGCGCCGTGGCAAACTCGTCTGCCGAGGGGTACCGTTCGTCGGGTTCGTCAGCGGTGGCGCGGTTTGCCACGACCTCGAGCTTGCGCTGCTCGGCGGGCTTCAGCTGATCAGGGCCAGCCTTTTCGAGCGCCTCGACCAGGGTCGCACCGAGCGCGTACACCTCGGCTCGAACGGTGAGCGGCTTGCCCTCGAACAGCTCCGGCGCCGCGTACTTGGGCGTGATGCCTTCGGGAGTGGTGCCGCGTTCGCGCCACGGAGCCGACAAGCCCAAGTCGACGAGAGTGGCTCGTCCATCCGGCTGGACGATGATATTGGCGGGCTTGATGTCACCGTGCAGGAGCCCGGCCCGGTGGAGCTCGGTGAGCTGGCAGGCGGCCAACGCCAGCGCTTCCAGGGCGCGACCCACCTGATCTCCAGCATCGATGATCCCGAGCAGGCTGTGGCCGTTCACCAGCTCCCGAACCATGAACGGCCGACCACTGCCAGGCAGGCGCCCGAACCGGATGACCCGCGGAACCCCGAGACCTTCCAAACCCGACAGCGCCACGGCCTCGCGTACCAGCGCGGCCATCTCTGGCTCGCTCGCATCGTCGGCCAAGAGCTTGAGCGCGACGCGCTTGTCCGCGAATCGATCGCGCACTGCCCAGACCTCACCGCCCCCACCCTTTCCCAGGCAGGTGAGCGGCTCGTAACGACTGGGCAGCTTCAGGTCCACGGCAGGGGCAGCTCAGAGCCCGTAGTCGAGCCCCAGGCCGAGGTAGAACCCGCTCGTTCCGAATCCCAGATCGAGGCGGGAAACGAAGTTCCGGTGCGGCTTGTACCGAAACCCGGTCTGCAGCGCGAACCACGGGAAGATGATGGGCTTGGAACCGCCGCCGGACCAGCTGGGCTCGGTGTAGCCGTCATAGTGATCGTTGTCGTCGTTGCAGAACTGGCCCGCACCAGGTCCGGCGCACCTGTCCCAGGAGTAGGGGTCGTTGATATCCCCTCCACCCGACGGAGTCGCCTGCGTGCGGTACAGATTCCCAAACACGATGCCGAAGCCGGCGCCCATGCCGTAGTTCAGCGCGAACTCCGGAGCGAAATCGTGGCTCCACAGGAAATCCGCGGTGAGGTAGATGACCTTGATCTCGCTCTCGACGATCTCCCACGCTTCGATGCCGTCGTCCGATGCCTTGAAGGGCGTCTCCTTCATGCTGTAGTCGGCGTACCAGAGGCTGAAGTCGTACTCGAAGCCGTCCTTGCGCACGCCAAACTCGGGACCGACGCCCCAGACGTTCACGGTTCGGCCGCCGTCGCCGAACAGGTTGATCATGAACTTGGGAACGATGATCCACCGGAGCCGTCCGCCGACCAGGTAGTACGTCTTGCCCGGCAGCTCGATCGGGGACGTGTCGGTGCGAGCGGCGTCCTCCGCCACCTCCGCTGCGACGGTCGCTTCTTCCTCGCCCCCTTCGTCCGCGCCCTCCTCGTCGCCTCCGCCCTCCTCGTCGCCCCCCTTGTCGGCGTCGTCTTCTGTGCCATCGTCGGCGCTCTCCTCCTCATCGAGCGCCGCGTCGTCGTCTTCGTCCCCTTGTGCCAGGGCGGGCTGGGTGAGAAGTGCCGCGCCCCCGAAAATCGTCGCCATTACCAGCAGATTGAAACGACCGAGCATCGACCGGACCTCCGTGTTGCGTTGAATCCCTCTCGCGCTGCACACGCGCCGGGGCACCCTTGTGCCACCCGGCTATGCCACCCGGGCGGGATTGTGCCACGGCACTGTGCCAATTCGCGAGCGCGAAATGCGTCCAGGCGCCAGCCGGAAAGCCTATATAAGTCAGCGACTTGCGCGGACGCGGGGCGAGCGGGCTCGCCCGACCGGGGTGGTGGCACCAATTGTGCGGCTCAAACCGCCTTCTCTACGAGTGGCGATCGCGTGCCTCGCGCAGTCGCTCGAGCTCGGCCTCCAGTTGGGCCAACCGGTGCCGCAGCTCTTCGACCTCGGCCGCCGAAGCGAGCCCGAAGCGACGAGCAAGACGCTCGCTCTGCTCGGCAGTGAAGTCGCCGACTTTGCCCGGAACCTGCATCAGCGCCGTCATGGCCCCCACGAACTCTTCGCTCTGCAATAGCCGCAGCACGCGCGGATCGCTGAGCAGCTTGATTCCCCGTTCCTTGATGTCGTCCTTGAGCGTCACGTCCTCGCCTCGATACCGCGTGGCAGTTCTTCGGGTTAATAGGCGCGCCGCTGCTATCCCGCAATGGTCATGCCGGCGAGCCGCCCGTGACGACGGCACCAGGGCCAGGGGAATCCCACGTCGAAGTGCTGCTCTCCCTGCACTTTTCCCTGGTCCCGGAGCTGCTGCACCGAGCGCTAATCATTTGTCACGCGATGACGCAGTGCGCGCCATTTTTCCCTGGATCGAGACGCGTGGCACGAAGCGAAGCGAGCCGCTATCATGGGGCTGTGCTGCGGGTGTGTGCAGAGCGTTGGCTCGTCGTCGTGGCGCTGCTCTTGGGAGCAGCGTGCAGCAACCACGTCAAGCGCGGCGCGGCGCTCTATGCGGACGGACGCTACGTCGAAGCCGCCGAGGTCTTCGAACGGACCGAGCACCGGCTGTCGGAGTCGACGCCACGTCTGCAAGCCGAATACGGTCTCTACCGGGGCCTGACGTTTCTGGCGCTGGGGGACCAGCGCAACGCACACCGCTGGCTGACCTACGCCTATCAGGTGGAGCGCGCGGCGCCTGGCTCGCTGCACGGCAACCGGCGCGCCCTGCTGGAGCGAGGTTGGTATGAGCTCGGCAGCCAGATCAATGCGGCGCCGCCAACTCCGAGCCAACCGCCCACTGCGCTGGCGGCCAGTCAGCCCCCGCCTCCAGAACCACCGCCGCAACCCCAACCGACCCCAGCCGCAACCGGCGTGCGCCAAGGGTTGGTGCCTCACTGAGTTGGCGGCACGGGCGATCCGCACGAAGCACGCGGACCTCGATCCCTCGCAGTCGGGGTTCAGTCTGCTACAACAGCGACGGAGCGGTTGAGGTCGTCATTGCCCGTGGAGAGCAGGCTTGCCAGGACACGGAAGGGGAAATAGCCCTCGGCTGGGACGCGGTCCGGCGACGGTCAGGCCATTGGGGCTGCTGGGTGCGCTGGCCGCCATAGCCCTGCCGGCAGCGGCCCAATCACCGGCGCCGGCAGCGCCCGTGCCAGCTGCCTCCGCACCTGGCCCCGCACAGGCCTCATTCCCACCTCCGCCAGGGGCAACGCCGCCCGCGCCCGCGCCCGCGCCGCCAGCACCGACGGCGCCCGGTCCGGCGCCGCAGCCCAGCCAACCCGGTGCTCCGCCACAACCCGTTCCGTACCGCTACCCCCCTCAGCCCGGCGCGGCGCCTCCCCCTGCACCGCCACCCGGTGGCCCCGCACCGGTCGCCCCCGCACAGCCGGCCGAGGGCGTCGTCCCCGCAGATGACGCGGACGAGCTCCGAAGAACGGCGCCGCCGCCAGGACCGCGACGGCGGCCCTGGCAAGCGGGGCCTCCACCTCAGTCCCTGCAGGCGCCGCAGAGCTGTCGCGACGGGGAGAAGACCGGGCTGGAGTCGGATGTCGACTGCGGCGGCCCATGCCACCCGTGCGAAATCGAGAGGAGCTGCCGACTGGCGCGGGACTGCCAAAGCGGTCTCTGCAACGCAGGGGAGTGCGTCGAGCGGCCCTATGAGCCGGACTCGCCCGTGCCCCCTGGATACGACGTCGAGAAGAGCTACAGCGACGCGGCGGCCAGCGCGCGCACCGCGGGAATGTGGTTCTTCGCCGCCGGCTACGCCGGTGCCTACGCTGCAGCGCTCTCACTTCCCAGTCGCCTCGGCGCGATGTACGTGCCCGTGCTGGGACCGTGGATCGCAATGGGCGAGCTCGAGTCCGGTGGAGCCAAGGCCGGTCTGGCGATTGACGGAACGGTGCAGGGGGTGGGGATCATCCTGTTTCTGGGCGGGCTCGCGGGCGCTGGACAGCAACTCGTGCGCTCCGACGTGCCCGTGGCCACGTTGCAGGTGCTTCCCACCGTGGGTCGCGACCACGCCGGCGTCGGCCTGCTCGGAGCGTTCTGAGCCGGCGCGCGTGACGTGCCGCGGGACGGCGGATCAGTGATACGTGGCGGACACCATCACCAGGTAGCCGATGGCGTCATGCTCCCAGCTGACCCCGTCCACGTCCGTTCCGTCTGCCCAACCCCGCACCATGCGCAGGAGCGGCCCCACGCCAATCTGCTCCCCCACCCACCACTCGTAACCTGCGCTCAACATGATGCCATATCCCACCGCCGTGTGAGCCCGCGCGATGGGAACGGTCTCGGTCGGAACCACGCCGACCGGGTTCCCTTGTCCGGCCACGAACGACGCCAGTCCCACCGCTGCCTGGGCGTGCCACCCGCCCCGGGGAAACGGATACCAATCCACCATCGGCCCCACCAGAGCGAGCTGGAACGGCTCGAACTCATACTCGCCAGGGTAGACGCGCGTGTACGCCGACGAGCTCGGCACCCAAACCGTGTAGAGGCCTCCTCCGATCACCAGCCCCGGATGCGGAGTGCCACCGCCCGCTACTTCAGTAGCCAGGGCGAATCCCGAAAGGCGAGCCCGCTTGAAACCCGAGCCGGTGAAGTGGAATCGCTCGTCGGACGCATCGGCGAAATCCAAGCCAATGCCAATCCCGCCGGCGAATCGAAAGTAGAACCCGTCGTGTAGGTATCGCCGATCGACACGTCCGTCCGGATCGATCGCCTTCTGAGTTTCTTCGGGTCGGAACGCAGGTCGTTGATAGGGACGCAAGCTGGGGGTCGCGGGAGCCGCCCGTGACGGAGGCGCGGCCGGCGCTTCGTCGCGTTGCGCCGGCGGGGGCGGAGCGGCCGCCGGATATTGCCCGGTCGGAGCCGGTCGGGGTGGAGGCGGCTGCGCAGGGGGCGGCGGAAACGAAGCAGCAGGCTGCTCCTGGGCGTTGAGTTGGGCGCTCGCCAGCGTCACCACCCCGAGGAGCCCTGTGGGAAGCCACCACTCCTGGACCACGGTCGAGTCTTATCACGAGTGGCGGCGGCGCATTCGCCGGCAGGCCCGTAGCTGATGGGCTCGCGTCTTCGCCAGGTTGAGACCTGATCCGGGCGCGGACCGGGCGAGGTCATTCAAGGCATTCGATCGCCAACGACCGTGGCCCGGCCCGCGGACCTACCGACTTTGCGGCGGCATCGCGCGGTCACTCGCGGGGTCGGGACCACACGCATCGCCCCGAATATTACCGCAGCATCGAGGATCTGTGACGGTCTCGTGACCCTCGTCACCAGGGGATCCCAGCGAGCGCGACGAGGTCGCTACAGCGCATGCCGACGACGCGGTCGCGCTACGATGGCGCATCGCCTCCATGCCCGACATCGACGACATCCCGCCCCCATCGGACCCCGGCGACACGGAGCGCTTGGCGGCCCAGTGCATTCCCCTGTCCATCCCCGCGGGTCGCATCCGGCGCGTCGAGGACCCGTCGCTCTACATCAATCGCGAGCTGTCCTGGCTTCAATTCAACGCCCGGGTGCTGGCCGCGGCTGGCGACGCGAACATCCCGCTGTTCGAGCGGGTGAAGTTCTTGGCGATCTTCTCCTCCAACCTGGACGAGTTCTTCATGGTGCGGGTCGCGGGCCTGCAAGCGCAACAGGCGAGCGGCGTGGACGAGGTGCCACCGGACGGTCTCACGCCCAAGCAGCAATTGGCCGCCATCAGTGAACGCGCTCGAGGTCTGGTGGCGGAGCAGCAGCGCATCTGGCTGAAGGACGTGCGTCCGGCTCTGCGCGAGGCCGGCGTCGCGCTGGTCATGGTGTCGGAGCTGGCACCGGAGGAACAGGCCGCCCTGGACACGCGTTTCGAACGCGAGATCTTCCCGGTGCTGACTCCCATTGCCGTGGATCCGGCACACCCCTTCCCGCACGTTCGCAACAAGGGCATCAATGTCTGCATCCTCTTCGAGCGCGGCGAGGATCCGACCATTCCGGCGGTGGGTGTGGTGCAGGTGCCCATCACCCTGCCACGCCTGATCTCAGTGCCCCTGGCGGGCGTCCGGCGCGCCTTCGTGACCCTGGAAGACCTCATCATCCGCAACCGTTCGCGCATCTTCCCTCAGCTCAAGTCGTCGGGGCAGTTCGCGTTTCGCGTGACCCGCAACTTCGACATCGAGATCGACGAAGACGAAGCTGAGGACCTGCTGCTCACCCTGCAGGCCGAGCTTCGGCGCCGCGAGCAAGGCAGTGCCGTCCGTCTCGAGGTCACCTCCAACGCGCCGGGCCAGGCCATCGAATTCCTGTGCCGGGAGCTCAGGCTGGATGCACAACGAGACGTCTACGCGATCGACGGCCCGCTGGTGATCGCGGACATGACGGCCATGACGGCCCAGGACGACCGCGCTGCGCTGCGAGACGAAACTTTCGTGCCGCAGTACGTACCGCCGCTGCGGGACTCGGACGACTTCTTCGAGACCATTCGCGAGCAGGACGTCCTACTCCATCACCCCTACGAATCGTTCGAGGCGGTCGTCGACTTCTTGTTCCAGGCAGCCGAGGATCCGAACGTCCTCGCCATCAAGCAAACTCTCTACCGCACGGGCGGCGAGTCCCCGAACGTCCTCGCCCTGCAGCGCGCCGCCGAAAACGGCAAGCAGGTCACTGCCGTGGTGGAGCTGAAGGCTCGCTTCGACGAACAGAGCAACATTCGTTGGGCCAATGCGCTGGAGCGCTCCGGCGTGAACGTGGTGTACGGCCTACTCGGCTTGAAGACCCACGCCAAAGTCATCCTCGTCGTGCGCAAGGAGCCCAATGGTCTCCGCCGCTATGTGCACTTGGCAACCGGCAACTACAACCAGCAGACGGCACGACTGTATGAAGATCTGTCCATCTTCACCGCGCGTGAGCCGTTTGGTGAGGATGCCACGGCCCTGTTCAACCTGCTGACGGGCTACAGCACGCCGCCGCGCATGAATCGGATCGTGGTCGCGCCGCTCGGCTGTCACGCAGCCGTCATCGGGTTCATTCAACGCGAGACCGCGCAGGCCCGAGCCGGAAAACCCTGCGGCATCGTGGCCAAGATGAACGCGCTCGTGGATGCGGAGGTGATCTCTGCCCTGTACGAGGCCAGCCAAGCGGGAGTGCCGATCGATCTGCTGGTTCGCGGCATCTGCTGTCTCCGACCGGGGGTGAAGGGCGTCAGCAAGGGGATCCGCGTGCACGCCATCATCGATCGGTTCCTGGAGCACGCCCGGATTTTCCACTTCGTGAACGGCGGCAAAGACGAAGTGTACTGTGCCAGCGCAGATTGGATGCCCCGCAACTTCTGGCGCCGCGTCGAGACGCTGTTCCCCATCGAGGACGAGCAACTCAAGCAGCGGGTGATCGGCGAGATCCTGGGCAGCATGCGAGCCGACAACGTCTCGGGCTGGCTACTTCACAAGAGCGGCGAATATCAGCGCATCGCTCGCGGACCCGACGAACCGGCGGTGCGCAGCCAGCAGAGGCTGGCCGAAATCGCGCGCGCGCGGGCCCGGCAAACCGAGGCCCGTCTCAATCTTCCGTCCACCGGTGGTCTGCCGCCCCCCACCCCCAACCGAACGCTGGAAACGCTACGCAACCCCCGGGGCCGCCGCCAACAGAAGCGCAAGCGGGACAAGCGGCGGAAGGAGTAGCTGCCCCAGAACGAAGTTCTGGGGCTTCCGAATTCATCTCCGTCCCCACGCTGTCCCAACCCCCAGCCGCGCCCCCACAGGCTTCACCGGGCATCCCCGCCCGGACGCGCTACCGCGCCGCGCCACGCCCTGTCGCGCACGTCGTGATGCAGCAGCAGGGGGCTACGGAAGCCCGTGAACTGCGTTCGCGGGCGGCCGCCTACAGCACTTCCGGAACGATGTCGATGGGGTTGGTGGGCGCTCCGCCGTGTAGCGCGCCAGCCCCGACCCAGTAGACGTAGCGCTGGGCCTCGGGTCCGCTGCCGTCCAGCAGGATGTCGAAGCGGACGGGGACTCCTGGGTCCGTCTCCATCACGAAGCCATCCAGGTCATACGCGTTGTCCGCCACCATGCGGACGCTGTAGTCGTACTCCCACCCGATGAAATCGTCGTACTCCAGCAGGTCTTCGACGAAGGTCACGTACCCACGATGCGGGGTGGCCAGCACGTCCCAGGTGCACGCATATCCACTGATGGCAGTGTCACAGCTCACGTGCACGTACCAGTAGCCAGTCCAGTACCCATCGTCCGACTCGAGCTCCTCGTACTCGATGTACAGCCCCGTGCCTTCACCCGGAAAGATGTCTTCGAGGTAGGCCCCGGGCTCGATGGTGGACGTGGCAATGGCGGGGTCTTCCTCCAGGTGAATTCCCCCACCAGCGGGCCCAATGCTGGGCGCTTGGTCGTGATCGTTGTACGTGCACCCCCAGCTGAGCAGGGAGGAGGCGATGAGGGGAACGGACCAGGTGCGCAGCATGGGTTGCATCCGAGTATGGTCAGCGGGGCCGCCGCGGCATGCGCGCCGGAGACCCTCCTCCGGGCGCTGCTCTGGTGCCGCCGAACGTGGATTCCGGGTTCAGGCGTGTGCCCGACGAACGCAGTCGGGTGGGCTTCAAGCGAGAGGACCGTGACGGAGTGCTGTAGCGACTGCTCGGTTTGGCCACCGAGCGTCGCGCGCCAGTGGACGCGCGCGGTGGCTGCAGCCGCGACGTGGTCGCGCTGCGCGTGGTCGGACGCGCAGAACGGCGCGCGCCGGGCGCAGCACGTGTGACGGGCACGGCACGCCCCCTGCTGGATTTCGGTGTGGCACGCACGGGACGCGCAGTCCGGGCCTTGCTCCCTGCGGTCGGCGTCGCACCGGACCGACCGCTGAACGAGCTGGGGCGCGCGGCCGCGACCGCACGCGGGTTGGCCGGCGTGCGTAGGCTCGGAACCCGCTGGGACGGGATCCGAGCTGCGCGCA
>CAZSVU010000184.1:0-441 GCA_964610275.1 uncultured Polyangiaceae bacterium
CACGCCCATTCCGCGCAGGTTCGGCACCCGGATCGGCAGGAAATCGAAGTAGAGCGTGCGATCGACCGGAGTGGCCAGGCTCACCATCTTGCCGCGATGCTCGGGTTTGCTGGTGGCGTGAATGTGCTGCAGGGTGGTCGTCTTCCCGCCCAGTCCGGGTCCGTAGTAGACGATCTTGAAGACGAGCTCCCGGGCAAGCGGGTTGACGACTGGCACGCCGCCGACAATAGCCAGTTTTGGGCCGGTTGTCCGCGCGTCAGAGCCCGGTCGGCTCGTCGCGGCCGAATTGGCCCGCCAAAGCGGCCGACTGCGCTCGCCGCGCGACGCGCGCGGCTCAGGGAACGTAGATCCGCGACAGAATGACCGATAGCAGGCTGGCCACCGTCAATCCGCCGGCCACCAACCCAAACACCGGCGACAGTCGACTCGGAAGCCTCTCCC
>CAZSVU010000184.1:451-17068 GCA_964610275.1 uncultured Polyangiaceae bacterium
CAGGGGAGCCCCGGCCAAGAATCCGCCGATGTGGGCAGCGTTGTTCACCGGAAGCGCGATGGCGAAGATGGCAGCCAGGATGACGAAGCGTGTCAGGAACTTCTTCCACATGGGGTCTCGGGCTGCGTACGCGTGCCCAATCAATGCCCCCACCAGCCCGAAGAGTCCTCCGCTCGCTCCGGCAGTGATGTAGGGCGCACCGCGTATCACCGTGAACCACACGTCGCTCGCCACGAAGCCGACGATGCCGGTTCCGACGAAAACGACGGTGAAGCGCGCCGAGCCCAGACGTTGCTCGATGGCTCGCCCGACATCCCACAACGCCATCATGTTGAACACGATGTGCAGAACCCCAAAGTGGACGAACATTGCAGACAGGTACCGCCAGGGCTGCAGTACGCCGAGGCTGCCAAAGGCGGGATTGCCGGCCAGCGCTCCCCACTGCATCACCACGAAGGGATCGGCACCCAACAGCTCGATCTTGCCGCCGCCCACGGTGGTCAACACGAACACGGTGGCGCAAAACGCGATGTAGACCTTGGTCAACAGGAACTCGGTGCCGAGGACCCCCTTGACCAGATCGCCCGCGGCCGTCCCCACGGCGCCGGGCATGTGCCCCTGGCAGCGATGGCACTGACTCTCCTCGGCGGCGTTGAGTGCACCGCAGTGTGGACACACGCGAGAACCGGGCATGGGCAAGCGCGGGTTTGGAGGCTCCCGAGGGCGCTGGCAAGCCGAATCCGGCAGGTGGGCCACCAAGATGCAAATTGTGCGTAAGTTTCGGGGTGCTGGCCCGTTGTTCAGGCATGACCCAGCAAGTGGCCACGCTCCCCGTCGGTTCGGGGCCCCTCGAGCCGCTGGGTTGGTCGAGCGACCTCATGCGTTCGGCGGGACAGTTGTGTAAGGTCCCGCGCGTGCCGGCTGATGACTCGGCGGACCTCACGCACGACCGCCTCCTTTGCGAGCGCGCTCACGCCGGAGACCGATCGGCTCTGGGGGAAATCTTGCGCCTGTACGGGCCACGGCTGTACCGGAGTGTGCTGCTGCCGAGGCTGGGGAGCCCCCCGGCCGCAGAAGAGGCGCTCAGCGTCACCTACATGAAGGTCGTGGAGCGATTCGACCGGTTCACCTGGCAAGACGTGGGGGTCTACCCGTGGCTGCGCGTGGTGGCGCTGCGGGTGGCCTTGGACCAGCTGCGAGCACGCAAGCGCGAGGTTCTGTTCGATCCCTCCGATCTGGAACGGGAAATCGACACCGCCGAGGGCGATGCTCGGGACACCGAGCTGATCGAGCAGCACGATCTGGCCGTGGCACGACGGCGGGTCGAGGTCGTGCTCGGCCGCATCAATCCGCGCTACGCTTCCGCCATCCGGCTTCGGGTGCTCGACCAGCGGCCACGAGACGAGGCTGCTACCGAGCTCGGGGTGAGCGTTTCCACCTTCGACGTCGTACTGCACCGAGCCATGGCAGCCCTGAAGAAGGCGCTGGCAGCAACTGGAGACAACGAGGCATGAGGCCGCAAGACCGCGACAGTGAGCATCCGCTGCTGGAGCCCGAAGTCGAGTCGGAGCTCGGCGAAGCGCTGCGTTCGGCTTGGGCGCCCACGGAGCTGGATCCAGCGGTGAACGAGCAACTCATAGAGGCTGCGCTGGTCGACCCTTTCGCGCCGGCCACGGAAGACGAAGTCCGCGAGAGTGAGCGACTCCGGGCAGCGCTGGAGGGCAAGGCAGACCATCCCGCCACCGAGCTCTGCGACGTGCTGCGCGCGGCCGCGGATCCCACTCCGCTGAAGCCACGAACCGCGGACCGTCTCGCCTCGAGGCACCTCGGCACGCAGCGGGGCAATGTCGTCTATGTGGCTTTCGGCGCAGCCGCAGCCGCGTTGGCGCTGGCCGCTGCCGTGGCGCTGGTCGTCAGCCCGGTGCAGCGTCCCGGTCCAGCCGCCCAGCGAGCTGCACTGCCGGCCGGGCAGCACTCGCTGGCCGTGAGTCGGTCCACGGCCCCCCTGTTCGACTCCAAGTTCGAAACCAGCGGCACCACCGCGCGGATCGACCGCATCGCGCTGCAGCGAGGCCGCGAGTTCCGAGACAACCGCTACGCCGCGTGGGGGCTTCGATGATCGGCAGGATGCGTCGCCAGCTCCACCGGACGGTCCGACTGACCTGCAGCCTGTGGCTGGCAGGCTGGGCCGTGTTGGGCTGCGTGGAGCGGGATCCGAGCCCATACGCACCCGCGCCGTCCTCCAGCGCCGAGTCACCGCCGGCCATCGACCCGACCCTGTTGGCGTTCCTGAGCCGCGCCCGGGCCGCTCATCATCGAGCCGATGCCTTCGAAGAGAAGGCGGAGCTGCTTCGTGCCCTGACGGAGCTCGGCCGGATTCTGGCTGGGCCCCTGCCACATGCAGCCCAGCCCTATGCCGAAGTGGGAGAGGTCTTGGCGGACACCCGGGCGCGAATGGCGGATCTTCGCAGCCGACTCGGCGAGCACGACCGCGCGCTCGAAGACGTCGAGGCGGGGCTGCGACTCGCCCCGGGCCAAACGTACTTCCGCGGCCACCTCTTCGAGGTCCGCGGTCTGGTAGAAGAGCGGCGAGCCAAGGCTCTCGCGAAGGCCGGAAACGACGCTGCAGCCGAACAAGCTCGGCAGCGGGCGCTGGCCGCGTTCGAGCAGGCCATGAGGATCCAGGAAGCGGTCATTCGAAAATCCGCACCGGTGGAGAACACGCCATGAGCAGAGCAGACACCCACCGGCACGCAGCGCTCGGGCTGGCGCTCGCCTGGGGCCTAGCGGGATGCGCGTCGAAGCAGCACACGGCGCCAGTGAAGTCCTGGCGAACCGCACCGACGCCCGCTCAGCAGCAGCCCGGTCCATCCCCGCAGCCCGCAGCTGAGGACGAGATGGAAGTCAGCCCAGTCCAGTCATCTCCGCCGCTTCCGTCGGACGAGGGAGCCGATTTCGACGACGGGGCGTACGCCCAGTCCCCGGCCTCTGCTCCGGCGAACGAGCCGTCTCCGCTACCAGTGGGGCCAGAAGTACGCGCTGCGATCGACCGCGAGTTGCTCGTGCTGGAGCGCGAGGAGATGCGGCTCGCGGACGCTCTGGGAGACTGCGCGCGCGCTTGCCGGGCGCTCGACTCGATGCAGCGGTCGGCCAACCACATCTGCCAGTTGGAGCCGCCGCCTGGAGGCGGGCGGTGCGCGGACGCCAAAGACCGGGTCGACCGCGCCCGACGCCGAGTGCACCGAGCGTGCGGAGAATGTCAGGGTCGGGAGTGAGCCCGTTGCGCTGCGATGCACGCACGGGGCAGCCCTGGACCCCGGGGCAACGTCTGAAAAACGATCTGATCTTCTGGACGGTGCGGGCGCTGCTCTGGTGCGCGGATCGCATTCCGCCAGGGGCACTGCTCGCGTCGTGCCGGGTCGGGGGACGGCTGACGCATGCCCTCCTTCACCGCCTGCGCGCAACGGCTCGAGAGAACCTCAGGCGTGCCCTGCCCCATGCGGACTCTGCCAGCCTCGCGCGAGAGAGCTTCGTGCACGCGGGCGAAAACCTCGGGCTGACGTTGCTCTTGCGTCGACCCTCGCTGCGCGCGCCAGCGCTCGTCGAGGCTGCACCCGATGCAGCGAGGCTACTACGAGACACTCTCGCCGAAGGACGAGGGGCGGTGTTCATCAGCGCACATCTGGGGCCTTTCGAGTGGATTGCTGCGACCATCGCCGAGCTGGGGCACCGGCCGGCAATCGTCGTGCGGGAGAGCTACGATGCGCGGCTCGATCCGTTGGTGGACGCTCACCGGTCGAGTCGCGGTGTCGAGGTCATTCACCGGGGACGTGTCGGCGCCGCCGTGCGCATCGTCAGAGCACTACGCGCGGGAAAGCCAGTCGGCTTCCTCCCCGATCTCGGAGGGCGCGTGCGCAGTAGGCCAGGCACGTTGTTCGGCCAGCGCGTGGAGCTCCCCGTGGGACCAGAGCGCATCGCTACCCGCGCTCGCTGCCCAGTGCTGTTCGGCACCCTGCGGCCCAGGCCCCCGGAGGGGCCGCTGCCGCGATTCGGGCTCGAGGTGTCGCGACTGGACGAGCCCACGGAGCCGAGTCTGGGTCAAACCATCGGCGACGCCCTGACCCGAGCAATCGCCCGGTGCCCGGAGCAGTGGCTCTGGATGGCACCTCGCTTCGACTGCTCCCCGCCAGAGACCCGCCCAGCGCCAAGGGACCGAGGGCTGGCAGGGGTGGGAGCGAAATGGATCTCCGATCTCGCACCACCCATGCCCGGCCCACCCCGCGCGTACAATCCTGTCCAGCCGGCCGAAGCGTCATCGCCAAATCCGGAATCTGCGGCCCGCGACCAAGTCCTGGACGTGCTAACTAGTTGCCGTTGCAGAGGAATAAAGCGGGACGATAAACTCGCAAGGGCAGCGCTCTGTTGGCGCGGTTACAGCGGTAGGTGGCGACGCTGAACTCGAACGCAACATCACGAACGCCCCGGCCTGTGCCGGGCGTCGACATGAAGGCCCTGCCCATCGGCCCGGAGGAAGCGTTTGTCTTGTCACGGGTGGACGGCAACACCCCCGAGTCGGCGATCGTCCTGGCAACCGGGCTGGACGCCACGCGAGTTGCAGCGGCCTTGTCGAAGCTGAACGAGCTGGGCGCGGTGACCTTCAACGGCTCGAGTGGCTCGACGGCCAGCACTGCGGCGTCCACCGGAGATTCGGGCGCGCGCTCCGCACTGGTCGAAGCTCCGACGACCGATGACGCGGCTCGTGCGCAGCCCGCAGGCAAACGGCGCCTACCCCCCGCCATCTACGACCCGCTGGAGCTCGAGGAGGAGGCCGACCTCAGTCGGGAGCGCAAGCAGGAGATTCTGGACGCGTACCACCGGCTGAGCGGGATCGACCACTACCAGCTGCTGGGAGTGGAGCCGAGCGCTGAGAAGAAGGAGATCAAGCGCGCCTACTACGACGCCGTCGCCATCTTTCACCCGGACAAGTACTTCGGCAAGAACGTCGGCAGTTTCAAGCCGAAGCTGGAGAAGGTCTTCGCGCGAATGACCGAGGCGCACGACGTGCTCACGCGCAAGCGCTCGCGTGCCGAGTACGACGAGTACCTGGCCAACCAGCGCAAGACGCGCGCCCTCGAGGAATACCTGGCCGGAGACGACTTCACGACGCCCGAGCTCGTTGGGGCAGAGCCCGACAGTCCCAGTCCAGTGAACGCTGCCCCCGCGCCGCCAGCCCGCTCGGACCCCGCGGCGGTACGCGTCGCGCCCGAGCAGCCCGGGGACGTCGCGCCCGCGAACGCCCAGGTCGCCGAGAACGGGGAACCCAGTGCCAGCAGCAGCCGACCGCCGAGCCCGAGCCGCACCCCCAGCGGCACCATGCCGCGGGACTCCGAGGCGCGTCGCCGTGCGCTGGTGCGCAAGCTCGCCAGCCGCTCGAGCGCACCACCGCCGCGCGGCAGCGCTCCACCTCCGGTGGACCAGGAGGCCGCACAGTCCGCTGCGGCCGAAGCACTGAGACAACGCTACGACCAACGGACGGCCCAGGCCAAACAGGCCCAGCTCGACCGCTACCTCGCCGCCGCACAGGAGTCCGAGAACGCCGGAAATGCGGTCGGGACGGCAAACGCCCTACGGATCGCCGTCGCCCTCGCACCGGACGACGAAGCGCTGCGGGAGCGGCTCGACACGGCTCAGAGCAAGGCGGGCGCAGAGCTCGCCGAAACCTATCTCGCCCAGGCGCGCTACGAGGAGCAGAACTTCCACTACGCAGCGGCCGCTCGTTCCTACGCACGCGCAGCTGCCGGCAAACCGAGCGCGCAATTGCATCAGCACGCCGCGAACTGCTACCTGGAAGCCGGGGCCGATTCCCGAGCCGCGACCGAGCATGCCCGCAAGGCCGTCAGCCTGGCGCCCACGAGCACGGAGGCTCGCATCACGCTGGCTCGCGCGTACCTGGCGTCGGACATGCGCCAGAGCGCAGTGGCGGAGCTGGAGCGCGCCGCGGCCCAGGACCCCAAGAACGACGCCATCAGGCAACACCTCAAACGCGTGAAACGCGGTCGCGCGTAGCACGGAAAGGCACTCATGGAGCGCGTCATCGGCATCGACCTCGGAACCACGAACTCGTGCGTGTCCATCCTCGAGGCAGGGGCGCCTGCGGTGATCCCCAATCGCGGCGGCTACAAGACCACCCCGAGCATCGTCGCGGTTACCGAGGCGGGCAAACGCTTGGTGGGCCACATCGCCAAGCGCCAGGCGATCACCAACGCGGAAAACACCGTGTACGCGGCCAAGCGTCTGATCGGCCGCAAGTGGACCTCACCGCAGGTCAAGAACGCCTTGATGACCTGCGGTTACAACATCATCGAAGGCCCGCACGACGACGTGCGCATCAAGCTGCGCGACAAGGTCTACTCGGTGCCGGAGATCAGCTCGATCGTGCTGCAGGAGATGAAGATCGTCGCCGAGGACTATCTGGCCGAATCCGTCACCAAAGCCGTGGTTACGGTTCCCGCCTACTTCAACGACAACCAGCGTCAAGCCACCAAGGACGCCGGGCAGATCGCGGGGCTGGACGTCATTCGAATCATCAACGAGCCCACGGCCGCCTCGCTCGCCTACGGCTTCGGCAAGGAGATGGACCGTACGGTCGCCGTGTACGACCTCGGAGGTGGCACCTTCGACATCAGCATTCTAGAAATTGGTTCCCACGGCGTATTCAAGGTCATCAGCACGACCGGTGACACGTTTCTCGGAGGTGAAGACTTCGACGCACGCATCATGGATTGGCTGGTGCAGGGCTTCCAGGACGAATACGACGTGGACCTACGCCAGGACCGGATGGCGCTCCAACGGTTGCGGGACGCTGCCGAGAAGGCCAAGTGCGAGCTTTCCGGCGTCCGGGAGACGGAAGTCAATCTGCCGTTCATCATCTCCACCGGCCGCAACGAGGCGTTGCACCTGCAACGGGCGCTCACCCGCGAAACGCTGGAGACACTCTGCGAAGACTTGGTCGAACGTACGGTGGACATCTGTCGTCAGGCCATCGCCGATGCCAAGCTCGACGTGGAAGACATCGAGGACGTGATCCTGGTCGGCGGCATGACCCGAATGCCGGCGATTCAGAAGGCGGTCGGCGACTTCTTCGAGCGGGAGCCAAACAAGGGCGTGCACCCGGACGAGGTGGTGGCCCTCGGCGCCGCCATTCAGGGTGCCGCACTGCTGGACGACAAACACGAGATGATCCTGCTGGACGTCACGCCGCACGCTCTCGGCATCATGACCTTCGGGAGTCACTTCGAGGAGCTGATTCCGCAAAACACCACGGTCCCCACCAGCCGCAACAAGATCTTCACCACCAGCCGAGACAACCAGACCGCGGTGAAAATCCTGGTCATGCAGGGCGAGAACAGCGACAACGCCGAGGAGAACGAGTTGCTCGGAGAGTTCATTCTCACCGGGCTGCGGCGCGCCCCCAAGGGACACGTGGAGATCGAAGTCGCCTTCGAGATCAACACCGATGGCATCGTGAGCGTGAATGCCAAGGACCTGGAGACAGGGGAGAGTCAGTCGATCCAGGTGACGGCCACCAGTGGCCTCACCCAGGACGAGATCAAGGACATGATCGACGAGGCCCAGGACTACATGGTGGAACGGCGTGCGGACGAAGCCTTCGAGGGCGCCAAGCAGGAGGCCGAGATCCTCATCGACGATATCGAGCGGCTGTTTCCCGAGGTCGAGCGCATCGTGGGCGGCGCCGACTTCGGCCGCGACGCCATCGAGAAAGCCCGGAGCACTCTGGAGCGTGCCAAGCGCGCTCTGCAGAGCAATAACACCGACGCTGTGAAGGAGCAGGTGGAGCAACTGGGGCGGACTCAGCGCATGTTCAAGGGCGTCGTGGCGCGTGCGGACTGACGTGCCTGGGCCCTCGGGCCGCAGCCCTCGTGCGAGTCCGAACCACGAAGCGAGCAACTGATGGGGCAGGACGACGGCAAGAAATTCGACCCGAATCGGCCGATATCGATCCCGCCCGAGCTCACTGGTCTCGATGCGAGCTGGGACGACGATCTCCCCGACCCTTTCGCAGGCAACAGGCCGCACGACGACGCCGAGTTCGATCGTCCGACTCCCATCGTCGAGATCCCGCTCGACCTGCTACGTACGGCCAACGCACCCACTGAGCGCCCTCCGCCAGGGACGCCGCTTCCCCCGCAAACCGGCGAGACGCTCGCGTTCGGGCCTGGTGATCAGGTGCCGTCGCTGCCCCCGGAGCCGCCCCCATCCGCTGTCGAACCAGTCCGAAGGGCCTTGGACGACCCGCTCCCCCTCGCCGGTGTCGGCAGCGTGGACCGCACCATACCCTACGGCGAGGCGCCAGATCCGGTGCTGCCGCTGACTGGCGCGGGCACCCAGGACCGGACCATACCCTACGGCGCGATGCAGGCCCCCGCCCGCACGGCACCGACCGCCGAGAGGCGCGCTGGACGAGTGCCCACCGCGGACCTCAGGCTGGAGCTGGACGACCCGCTGGGAGAGTCGTCACCCCTGGACCTGGCCAATCGAGTCGCTACAGACGTGCCCCCGGCCCCCACTTCGAGCCCGATCTCCGCGGCCGACCTGCTGCGAGGGCACGACCCCGGCCCGGCTGGTCCCCCCCAACCCGATCCGACCCCCGCTCCTCGATCGCGGCCGCAGCCCCACCTGCCCACAGCTCCCGTCAGCACGCCGGCCGATGATGCGCAGCAGATGCGCGATCGCTATGCAGCAGGTGACTTCAGCGGTGCCCTGGTGCTCGCCGAAGAGATCCTGGAAACCGACCCCGCCAATCAGGAGGCAGAGCGGGTCGCCGACAAGTGCCGCGAGGTTCTCGCCAAGATGTACCTGGCGCGCATCGGATCGCTGAATCAGGTGGTCCAGGTGATTGTCGCGGACGACCAGATCCGCTGGCTCTCGCTGGATCACCGCGCGGGGTTCCTGCTCTCCCTTGCGGACGGCTCCTCGCGGGTCGAAGACCTGCTCGACATCAGCGGCATGCCACGACTGGAAGCGCTGCGTATTCTCTTCACCCTGCTCGAGCAGGGCGCCATTTCGCTGGAATGAGGCTCGACGCGTGGACTCGGGTGCCAAGGCCCGGCACGGGCTCGAAATCGCCGTCGGGCTCGCCAGCACGATCCTGGCGGCAGGGCTCGTAGAGCTCTGCGCCCCAGAGGTGCGCGCGGCCCCCCACCCGCCCGAAGCTGCAGCGGTCGGAACTCCGAGCACGAGCGCCCAGGCCACACCGCCACGCCCACAAATCGAAGCCGGCCTCGTGGCGCCGTCGGGCGCACCCGAAGCAGTGGCGTCGTACACCCTGCACGCGCGGCTGGATGCGGACCAACACACGGTGCACACGACGGGCACGATTCGATGGCGGAACACCGCGGCCGTCCCTGCTCGGGAGCTGTGGTTCCACCTCTACCTGAACGCATTCAAGAACGACCGCACACTCTACCTGCGCTCCCCGTTCGGCTCCGGGCGCCGTGCGCAACGAGCGCGCGACTGGGGGCATGTCGACGTGAAACGTCTCGTGGCCGTGGAGCTCGGCGGAGCCGATCTGTGGCCCACCGCCGCCCCGCACAGCCCGAGAGATCCCGACGATGAAACCGACATCCGGGTCCCACTGCCTCGGCCGGTGCCTCCGGGACAGGAGCTGACCCTGGAGATCGAATTCGAGGCCAAGCTCCCGGAAATCGTGGAGCGCACGGGCTACAGCGGCTCGTTCCACTTCGCGGGCCAGTGGTTCCCCAAGCTGGCTCGGCGGCTTCGGGACGGCACCTGGGCGCACTTTCCTTTTCACCCGCAGGCCGAATTCTACGCCGACTTCGGCGACTACTCGGTAAGCCTCGACGTGCCGGAGGCGATGGTGGTGGGCGCCACCGGCAGCTGCGTCGAAGAAGCCGTGCACGACGGCCGGCGTACGGTTCGGCAGGAAGCACACAGGGTCCATGATTTTGCCTGGACGGCTTGGGACGGATTCCAGCAGCGGCGAGAGACCATCGACGGTGTCGACGTGCGGCTCCTCCATCCGGCCGGGCACGAGCACAACGCCGAGGTGACACTGGGTGCGCTACGCTTTGCCTTGCCGGAGCTGGGGTCCCTCTTCGGCCGCTACCCCTACCCGACGCTGACCGTCGTGCACCCACCAGAACACGCGCGCGGTGCCGGTGGAATGGAATACCCCACCCTGATCACCACCGGTGGACCCTGGTACGCGGGCTATGCCGCGCGCTTCGTCGAAGCAGTGACAATTCACGAACTGGCGCATCAATGGTTCTACGGCACCGTGGCAACCGACGAGGCGAGCTGGCCGTTTCTGGACGAGGGGCTCACCAGCTACGCCGAAAGCCTCGTCCTCCAGCGCAAATACGGCGCCGGCTCGCTGATCGACTGGCCGTCGCTGCAGATAGCGCAGGCTGAATCGCTGCGCTGGGTTGCGCTGGAGCGCGGTCAGGCCGAAACGGTTGCCCAGCCAGCAGCGAGCTTCAGTGGATTCGCCAGCCTGGGAGCGAGCGCGTACGCGCGCACGGCGACGGTGCTGCGGACCCTGGCCAACGTCTACTCCGAACCGCCAGTGCACCAAGCGCTATCGAGCTTCGCCCGAACGCATCGTTTCTCCCACCCTGGTCCAGAGGCACTCCTGGAGTCGTTTCGCGAGTCTCTGGGGGAACGCGCCGCTGAAACGCTTCGTCTGGCCCTGTTCGAACGCGGCGGCGTCGATTTCGAAGTGGGCATGCTGCGCAACGCCCAGCTCACTGAAGCCGGGGGCGTCTTCGATCGCGAGGGGGAACGCGAGAACCGTGAGCGCGGAGCGGCAACGGAGCAAAACAGCTGGCTCGGGGCCGCCACCGTCTGGCGCCACGGCTCACTGCGACTGCCCGTAGAGATCGAGCTCGTCACGGCGGACGGCAGCCGCGCGCGCAGGCGGTGGGACGGCCAGGGTGAGTGGACCACGGTGGAACATCAGGGCCAAAGTCCGCTCGTGTCCGTTGAGGTGGACCCGGATCGACGCGTCCTGTTGGACGACAACTGGATGAACAACGCCGTCCGCGCGCAGCGCGGCGCCCGGAGTCGAACCAGGGAACGCGCCACCTACGCGGGACAGCTCCTGCTGGGATGGTTGGGACCATGACGCCGCTGCACGCTGCCGAAATCCGGGTCTGGTCCCGTCCTGGCGCCATGGCGTGGTGGTGGGCTCTCCGCCTAGTGGCGGCGTGGATCCTGATGGCACCGGTGGCGGACACACTGTCGGCGCCGACCGCAGCTCTCCCCCGCGGAGACGCGGTGCTGTTCGACGCCGGGGGTGCGGTTCTGCTGGAGGCGCTGCGGCTCGCTCAGGTCCAGCTGACGGCTGGCACGCGACGCACGCTCTGGACGTTGTTCCTGGTCGGTGGCGCCAGCCTGATCCCACTGTGCGCCGTCTTGGTGGCGCTCTCGCATCGAGGTCGCCTACGCCCCGACCGGTGGAGTCAACGGACCGCACGACATCTCCCTGCCTTCGTGATGCTGGCGGGTCTGACCCTGTTGGCGCAGGCCGTGGCTCTGTTGGGCATCGCCTTGGTGGTGCCCGCGATCCGCGACCCGCTCTATCGCGCCCTGACCCCGCGCAGCGCAGATCTGACGACGCTCGCCACTGCGGGACTCGGCCTCGTGCTGGTGGTCGGTCTGGGGTGGGTCCAGGATCTCGCCCGGGCGGCAGTGGTTCGGCACGACATCGGCAGTCGTACCGCCCTTGCCGTTGCCCTCGCCACCCTGCGACGGCGACCCATCCGCGCTCTTTTGGACTGGCTGACTCCGGCCGTCTACACCCTGCCGGTGATCGTAGCGGCGGCGGTCATCACCAGCTCGATGCACGTCGAACGAGAGGGCACGTGGCGAGTCACTTTAGTGTTCTTGGTGCACCAGCTCGCGGCGTTCGGACTGATCGCGTTGCGCTGTTGGTGGCTCGCTCGGGCGCTCGTCCTGGTCTCGGCGACCGACGCCTCGGAAGTGTCCGCCCACGGCCCTGCCGAGCTCACGCTCGGGAGGCCGCGGCTTGTCGATAGACCTGCAGATACCGCCGAGTAGGCCGGTCCCAGCCGAGGTCCCGCCGCATCACGCGCCGCCGCAAGGCCGGCCATGCCGGCGACCTCATGGCAGCCAGGCCGCGCTGAACCGCCGCCAGCAGCGCCTCGCCGGAACGCTCCCGGAACGCGAACCCGGTGCCTGTCTCCAGCGCAGCGTCGCAGTCCACCAGGGTATCGCGAGCGCTGCCGACCGCGCGGGCGACGGGCAGCGCGCCGTAGCGCTGCGCGATCAGGGGCACCGAGTAGAACGGCTGCGTCTCGTCCGCGCATATGACCAGATCGGCTCCAGCGACCAAGCGACGCAGAAGGGCATCGTCCACCGATTCGATCGCGGCGAACGTTTCGGGAAAGTGCTTGCGCGCCGCCGCGAGCTTGCGCTTGGTTCCCGCCCCGGGGATGCCGGCGACCACCAAGCTGACGTACCCCTTCAGCAGCGACGCCGCCGCATCGGCCACCAGATCGAATCCGTGCTCGCGTGTGAGCTCCCCGCTCGCCGTCACCAGCGGCCGATCCGTCTCCAGCTCCAATCCTGCCTGGCGAATGACCGCCGTCTTGCAGCGCCCCTTGTTGCTGATGTCTTCGGCGGTGTAGTGGCTCGCCAAAGCAGAATCTGTGGCCGGGTTGTAGGCCGCAAAATCAATACCGTTCTCTATGCCCACCACCGGCGGATCGCGTTCGGCAATCACTTTGGCCAGCGCACCCGCAAGCTCTTCGGTTCGCAGCTGCTCGGCGTAGGTCGCGGAGACGGTGGTGAGCATGTCCGCGCACTGAATCCCCGCCTTGAGGAGATTCAGGCGTGAGCCAAGCTTGAAGCATTCGGCGAGGCCGGGCTCGCTCAGCGGCCGAACCACGGCGAGTTCGCGGGCGGAGAAGTCACCCTGACGGCGAACGTCGTGAATGGTGAGCACACTGGGAATCGGAACCCCCGAGTCGGCACTCAGCGCTGCGGCGACCGGCGCGGCGGCAAAGTCGTGCAGGTGTACGACATCGAACCCCTGCCCCTCCCGCACGCGCTCTCGAAGCCACGTCACGGTAGCCTGCGCGAACAGGCTCATCCGCTTCACGTTGTCTGCGTACTCCTTGCCCTCCTCACCGAAGATGCCCGAGCGTTGGAACGACTCCGGGGCATCGAAGAGCACCAGCCGCGCGCCCGAAGGGAGCTGCCCGTCGAAGACGCTGAACTCGGTGCCGTCCTCGAGCACCACCGGAGAGAGGCGACGCGCCAACAACAGGCCCTGGGCTTCGAAACCCGGATAGCGCGGCAGCGCCAGGGTGACGTCTTCGCCCACCTGGCGCAGCGTTTTGGTCAGCGACGCGACCGAATCCGCGGCCGGCGTTTCCCGCGCGTACGGGCTGAGCTCGGCCGACACCATCAGGATATCCATCGCGGAGCGTCTACCACATCGGGGGCCGAGCGTCGCAGGGTCGCGGGATCGACAGCAGACGGCCCCCCACCCGCGAGGGGCTCGAAATCGCCCCTGCACGGTGACTTTGCGCGCCGATTGTCCGTGGTCGGTGGGCCCTCATGTGCTATGCCGCTGGCCGCGTGGTGGGCCGCACCCGGGACGCCCCTGCTCGCGCGAGCCCCCCGCCTGACCGCAGCATCACCGGTGGGAGCATGTTCAAGATCGCTAGTGCCCAGTTTCTGGCCCCGGACATCAAGCGCTTCGTGATTGAGGCGCCGCGCATCGCCCGCAAGCGTCTGGCCGGCCAGTTTGTCATTCTACGCGTCAACGAGACCGGCGAACGGATCCCGATCACCATCGCCGACAGCGATCCGGAGGCGGGCACCATCACGCTCATAATTCAGGGCATCGGCAAGACCACCAAGCTCCTGAACGCGCTCGAGGCTGGCGACGCCATTGCCAATGTCCTGGGTCCGCTGGGCAAGCCCTCCCACGTCGACAAGTTCGGCACCGTAGTGGTGGTGGGAGGCGGCGTCGGAACTGCCATCGCCTACCCCACCGCCGTGGCCATGAAGCAAGCCGGCAACCGCGTCCTGAGCATCGTCGGCGCGCGCAACAAGGACCTTCTCATCCTGGTTGACGAAGTCCAGGCCACCAGCGACCGCGTGTTCGTCATGACGGATGACGGAACTGCCGGGGAGAAGGGCTTCGTCACCGCCAAGCTCCAGGAGTTGGTCGAAGGCAAGGTCGAAGGCGAAAAGGTCGACCACGTTCTCGCCATCGGGCCCGTGCCGATGATGCGGGCCGTGGCCGAGGTCACACGCCCCCACGGCATCCAGACCATCGTCAGCCTGAACTCCATCATGGTCGACGGCACCGGGATGTGCGGGGGCTGCCGAGTGATCGTCAACGGACGCAGTAAGTTCGCGTGCGTGGACGGACCGGAATTCGACGCCCACGCGGTCGATTTCAGCGTGCTGTCGTACCGCAACACGATGTACCGCGCCCAGGAGCAGGCAGCGCTCGAGCGCTTCGAAGAAGCGCATGCCCACTCCGATGGATCACCCTGCAGGCTCGACCAGCTCGCTGAGAAGATTTCGCGGGCCTGAACCCGGCCAGGCCACCTGCGCCCCAGTGTAAAAAAGGTTCTACAGTGACCGAGCAGACCCCCATGACCAATCCTCTCAGCAAGAAAGAACGGATGCAGATCCCTCGCGCCGCCATGCCGGAGCAGGACGCGAAGGAGCGCAGCTGCAACTTCAACGAAGTGGCGCTCGGACTGATGGCCGAGATGGTCAAGCAGGAAGCCGCGCGCTGTCTCGACTGCAAGGATCCCAAGTGCATCGACGGATGCCCGGTCCGCATCGACATCAAGCAGATGTGCGCGCTGGTCTACGAGGGCGACTTCCTCGGCGCCGCAGCGCTGGTTCGACAGCAGAACGTGCTGCCTGCCATCACGGGCCGCGTCTGCCCGCAGGAGGACCAGTGTGAGCAGGTGTGCCTGGTGGGAAAGAGCAAGAAGTACAAGCCCGTTGCCATCGGGTTCATCGAACGCTTCGTGGCCGATTTCGAGCGGGAGGGAGGGCACGTCAGGCTGCCGACCCCCGCCGCTGCCACCGGCAAGAAGGTGGCGGTCGTCGGTTCGGGCCCCGCTGGGCTCACCGTAGCCGGGGATCTCGCGCTGCTCGGCCACCAGGTGACCATCTTCGAAGCCCTCCACGAGCTCGGCGGCGTGTTGGTCTACGGGATCCCCGAGTTTCGGCTCCCCAAGGCCATCGTCAAGGAGGAGATCAACAACCTGCAGAAGCTCGGAGTGCGGTTCGAGACGGACGTCGTAGTCGGCAGGACCGTCACCGTGGACGAACTCATGCACGAGGAGGGCCACGACGCGGTGTTCATCGCCACGGGCGCCGGTTTACCGCGCTTCATGGGTGTCTCCGGCGAGGAGCTGAACGGCGTCTACTCCGCGAACGAGTTCCTCACTCGCGTCAACTTGATGAAGGCGTACGACTTCCCGAATCACGACGAACCCATCTTCGACTGCCGCGGCAAGAACGTGGCGGTGTTCGGCGGCGGGAACACGGCGATGGACGCCGTGCGCACCTCGCTCCGATTGGGCGCCAAGAACGCCTACCTCATCTACCGTCGGTCCGAGGTGGAGATGCCAGCTCGTATCGACGAGATCCACCACGCCGAGCAAGAGGGCGTCCAGTTTATGACCCTCACCAACCCCACCGAGTTCCACGGCGACGAGCGTGGGTGGCTGAAGAGGATCACCCTGCAGAAGATGGACCTCGGTGAGCCCGACTCCTCCGGCCGGAGGCGCCCGGTCCCCAGAGTCGGCAGTGAGTACGTCATCGACGTCGACGCTGCCGTGGTGGCCGTCGGCACCGGAGCCAACCCGATCATCGGGCAGACGACTCCGGATCTGAAGCTCAACCGCTGGGGCTACATCGAAGCGGACGAGCAGAGCATGCGTACCTCCAAGCGTGGCGTCTTCGCTGGCGGAGACATCGTCACCGGTGGCGCCACCGTGATCCTCGCCATGGGCGCCGGCCGCGTCGCCGCCAAGTCGATGCACGAGTACCTGACCACCGGCGACTGGTGAGACGACCGGCGGCGGACGGAAGTTTCGGCGTCGCCACGAGTCAACCTGCAGCGAGCAGACGAAGAAGCAGGTGGGTCTCGATTTCCTCCACGCGGCAATCTGGGAGGGTCCGCTTGGCCAGGCGGGTCTGGATTACCTGCTGAGGGAAATCCAAGGGGGCCTGCTTCGAAGGGCAGAGTCGCCGCGCTTTGGCTCGGCGTTGGCTGCGCAGCGACAGCGGTTTCGTAGGCGCTGCACGAAGACCCGTGGTTGAAGTCGGCGGGTCGGAATCGCCAGGTTGGGGGCTCGTGAAACCGTGATCAGGACCGCGCTCGCTGATTCAGAGTGCCACGCGAACCTCCGACAGTTACTGGTGCCGAAAACACTGCACGTCGTCCGGCAAGCGTGGGTAGGCGAAGCGATGGATCGCTTCCAGCTTGCACCCCTGGCGCACGCAAGATCCATGGAAAGGCTAACGAGGCTTGCGCCTCAGACCAAACGAGACGTGTAGGTCGTCGCGACAGAC